>CAMBSL010000027.1 GCA_945870455.1 Pirellula staleyi DSM 6068
CTCCGGGTGGGCGAACGTGCTTTCTATCCAGTACCGCAAGGATCCATTTCATCGTGACAGGTTTCTTATGGAGCGACGATGCAGATGCTTTCTTTGACGACAAACCCAAGAAAGACTCGGTCGAGATCAATGCAAAACGAAGCGGCGAGTCCCCTACCAAGCCGACGCCCTCTGCCAAGCCTAAGCTCCCTACCAAGCCGAAGCCCGGTGCAAGCTCGGCAGCTCCAATCAGCGTCGGGCAACTCAATGCATGGGTCAAACGCGCCATCGATGAATCCGTTCCCATGTTTTGGCTGGCCGCCGAAATTGGGAACTTAAATCAATCTGCATCCGGACACGTCTACTTAACGCTCAAGGACGCGACCAGCCAGGTCTCGGCCGTACTTTGGAGATCCACCTTTGAACGCCTCGGAATGGACTTGCGAGAAGGGATGGCGGTTCTCGTCCAAGGGCGAATCGACGTGTACGGCCCTCGAGGCACTTACCAAGTCATCATCAACCGCATGGAGCAGCAAGGTCTAGGGGCACTTCAAGCCGCTTTTCGCCGACTTCACGCCAAGCTCGAACAGGAAGGCCTTTTCGCCGCAGAACGCAAGAAACCCCTTCCGGAATTCCCAACGCGTATTGGTTTCGTTACCAGCCCAAGCGGAGCTGCCATTCATGACTTCACCCAGGTTCTCAAACGGCGTTGGCCGGGGGCAAGCGTGCTCATCATCCCGTCGCGAGTCCAAGGCGAAGGAGCGGCAAAGGAAATTGCAGAAGGGATACGGGTCGCAGCACAAATCAGACCAACGTTGGATGTCTTGGTCGTGGGGCGAGGGGGAGGATCGCTAGAGGACCTATGGTGCTTTAACGAAGAAGTCGTTGTCCGTGCGATCGTCGCTTGCCCGTTGCCGACGATATCGGCCGTGGGGCATGAGATCGATGTTACGCTCAGCGACCTAGCCGCAGACGTTCGAGCATTGACTCCATCCGAGGCAGCCGAGCGAGTCGCGCCAAGCCGAGATGAAATCGTCGATGTTTTGTCAGGAATTCGCCAACGAATCGATACGCTGATGATGCATCGCATAATCCAAGCAGAAATGCGACTGCGGTCCGTTATTAGCCGGCCCGTCTTTGCCTCGCCCGAGCGATCGCTCGAAACGCCAATGCAACGACTGGACGATCTTCATGAAGCGTTGGATCAAGCCATGGACGCTTCCATCCAAACGCGAGCCGAGCGGCTAGAGCGCCTATCGAGCGTCCTGGATGCAATCAGCCCGCTCAAAACGCTTGCACGAGGCTATTCCGTGACGATGGACGCGACCACGGGCGCAGTCATTTCAAGCGTAAAACAATTGCGCCTTGGGCAAGAGATTCAAACGATACTCAACGACGGCAAAATTGTGAGCACAATCAAATCCAAGACGTAACTTAGCGAAAGGCAGCAATTCTACGGATGCGGCCAATCTCGAAGACTACATCATGTGCTTTGCTTTGGCCTGCAGGTAGCGGTTGATCAGTGGCGAAGTCAGTGCGTCCGGAAACGCATCTACGCTCAAGACACCGCAATTTTCCAGGCGACGAATGACATCGTTTCGCCATATCAAAAGTTGTGCGGCAGCAGCACTTCGATACAAAATCGATTCGTCCATGTCCGGATTGTCCGCCGAGTCGAACACCGATCGGTCTCGAAGCAATGCAAGCACTGGCAAGTGCTTCGCTTGCAGAGTTTTCAGGTAACCCGTCACTTGAGCCGCCGATACGTCATCGATGACATTCGTGATTAGTACAACCATCGAGCGACGACGACAGTTTTTGGAAAAATGCAAAAACGCTTCGCCATAATTTGTTTGTTTCAAGGATGGGAAACGATTAAAACCGGCGTGAAGAAGTCGGTTCATTTGCGAAAGCCCACCACGCATCGGCACGTAGGATTCGATCTTATCTGAGAAGCAAAGCATCCCAACCGAGTCACCTTGTTGCAACGCGACATAGCTCAGCATCAACACGGAATTGAGGGCATAGTCCAACAAGCTCAACCCCCGGTATTCATTTGTCATTAATCTGCCGCAATCAAGCAGGAAAACAAGCCGTTGACTTTGGTCCGTCTGAAACTGTTTGACTGTGAGCTTGTTGCGACGGGCGGTTGAGCGCCAATCGATATGTTTGTAGTTGTCGTCCTGCGAATAGTCTCTCAATCGTTCGAAATTATTATCTTGACCTGCCTTGCGCGTTTTTCGAATTCCGATCAAGCTCAACCGATTGGTGCGTGCAAGCAACGCATACTCGGCGATTTGTTTCATGTCGGGATAGACAAGCAACTCACCTGGGCAACTGCGTTTGACCACGCGGTTCCATAGACCAATTCGACTGCTGAGCCGAAGGTAGATGAATTCGAACGAAAAAGAACCTCGGCGTGTCGGGCGAATTTGGTAGTCCAAGCCCGCATGTTTGCGAGGTTTCAATACGATCGATTGCGACTCCGGATCCGCAAGCAAGCCTTCAGGCAGATCGTCACGAATCTCGATGATTTGAGTGTTAGTGCTGCGATTGTCGACACTCAGTGTGACCTCGTGCGTGCCACCAAGCGATGCGCTGCGCAGCATGTGCCGCTCGACGCTCAGTCCGCTTGGACCGGTGATCGTCAATAGATCCAAAACAACAATCGAAAGAGCAACAAGATCAAAAACCACCATGAAGTAGATAAAGAGCGGCGTCGCCAGAATGAAGAGGCTGAGCAGGCATAAAGGCAACAATAGCCAAAGCCAACGTGTCGTTGGGAAAATCCGCCACCCAAATGCCAATATGAGCAACGGAGAGGCTAACACGATCAGCCCGATCCACGGTGCCCAAAAAAGATATGTCCCAACGGAATCGTAAATGGACATGGCTTAGCTTCGTGGTACTTCGATACTTCTCAAAAGGGACGTTAATTCTTGATCGACTTTGAGACCTTCGACCTCCGCCTCTGCCGACATGACGACGCGATGCCTCAGCGCGGGCAATGCAAGTTCCGCCACATCATCAGGTACCGCAAAGTCACGTCCTCGAAACGCAGCCAAAGTTCGAGCCCCTTGAATGATCGACAAGCCCGCTCGTGGAGAAGCCCCCATATGAAAGGTTGGCCAATTGCGAGTGGCTCGGACAATGCGATTAACATAGGACAATAATTTTGGATCAATGCGAACCTTCGCATTCTCCTTGATCATTTGCGAAATCTGTTCGGCGTTGGACACAACAGCGACTTGTTCCTCCAGAAGCGAAGAGAAATCGATTTGCTTGGAATGCATCTCCAGGACACGGGCCTCTTCCGCTTCGTCAGGGTAAGAGACCATGGCTTTAAACATGAATCGATCGAGTTGTGCTTCGGGCAGCGAATAGGTTCCATCGCTTTCGATCGGGTTTTGGGTTGCCATCACCAAAAAAGGGCGAGGGACATGGTGACTGACGCCATCGATCGTCACGCGAAACTCTTGCATGATCTCTAGCAAGGCTGCGTGTGTCTTGGCTGGCGAACGATTGATTTCGTCGGCAAGCAGAAACTGGGTGAAAACAGGTCCAGGTCGAAATCGAAAATCCTGTGTCTTGAGATCGAGCACAGGAGCGCCGGTAATGTCGGACGGCATCAAGTCGGCCGTGAATTGGATTCGACCGAATTTGCAACCCAACACACGTCCTAGCGTGCGAACAAACAGAGTCTTGCCAAGCCCCGGGACTCCTTCGATCAAAACGTGGCCACCGGAGAAAAGAGCCACCAGCGAAGTTAAGACCAGCTCGTCTTGCCCCACAAAAACTTTGCTTATTTCTTGAGTCGCTTTCTCAAATAGCTCTCGCGTGCTTTGAACGTGCGCAGGCGCGGGAACGATCGAGGCGGTGTTAACTGCTGGCGATGAAGTAATTTCAGACATGAAAACAAGCGAAAGGAGTGATAAACGGTTCAAAAAGCGATTCTCATGATAACCGGCGGTCGAGAGTGTATGTTTTCATTAGACTGCGAATTTTTGAATTGCCCACTTTTTGGCGGCAGTTTGACAACCCGACGCGTAAGCGAGGTATTGCAGCCGGCTCCTCGCTTACGTTTCGGGTTACCAATTCACAGCCTAGGAGCGAAAGGCGACGAATCTAAGTCATCCGAAAGACCCTGGCCAGCGCCAAGGTTGGAATCGCTAGGCCACACACGATCATTCCCGGTGTGCTACCCGCAAACTGCAACGCTATCGCAGCATCCAAAAAGATGATACTCAAAATCGCTTGTTTTATCGCCGGAATCAAGGTCCCGACTCCAGGATCTCGAACCGAAAGGACGGCACGTCGAAGCCACGGCACCATGAGCAAGCCAATCAAGATCGGGTAAAGGCTCCTCGGATCAAGTCGCAGCGCTCGGTCCCTAGCCCACAACGGACCCCTAGCCCACAACGGACCCCTAGCCCACAACGGACAGAGAGAAATAGCCACAATTCCTAGAACGCTGATCATCCATGCGATGGCCAATCGCGTTGACGACTGGTCTACTAGCGATTCTCTGCGGGCGGCAAGCGTAATTCCCATCACGAATCCGACGTGCCCAAATACCGCAACTGCGATGACGATCCAATCCGAGTCACTCGGCCAAACAAGGCACCAGCCGAGTGAAATCCCAAGAAGCAAATTGAGTCCTCGACACATCCCCATTAGCAGCGGTCCAAAAATGGTTGCCTTGAGTCTGCTGTCGTAGGCGGCGATCACCATCGCCAATAGCGAACCGATTCCAACCACCAACCATTTGCTTGGGTTGCGAGTGGATGTATCGCTCGGGTCAGGTAATAAATAAGAGGATACTCCAGCCAGGAGTACTCCCGTGAACAATAGCACCCACCCTGCGATCGCCGCAGTTTGAATGTCGATGCGACCATCTACGAGGGGTCCCTTGCGACGTTGAATTCGGTCTGCTTCGATATCGTGGACATCGTTTAGCACCATTCCGGCCCAATACAAGCAGACCGATGCCGAGCACATCAACAGAAGCGATACTGCGATTCCATCGATTGCATCGATTGCAAACCAAGGGCCTACAGCAATCGAAAAGCCTGCGAGCACATCGGCGCAAGCGGTTAGTGTATTTGGAACACGAACCAGTTGAGCCCACGCGCGAATGCGAGTGTGCATGATATTCAGCTTATTTCTTGCGTTGGAATTCCTTGACCAACTCTGGAACCGAAATCCCTTGTGCTCCGCGTCCCTCGGTCAACCGAGCGTTAACATCTTCGCGAATCGTTTCCACATCAATTTCCCAGAATTTGGTAAGCATTTCTTTCGAGAGAGGCGTTGCTGACCGAACAAGTCTCATTCCAACCATGCGAGCAGGATCCGATGTGTACCACCATGGACTCAATGGAACGTTTGGATCTTCGATCTTCCAGTCTTCATCGACGGAACCCATTCGAACAGCGGATCGAACCCGTTCTGCCGAGTCTTGCCAGCCCCCGCCCCGCACGCAGCGCGAGTCCGCTTCGGTGGGCCAGTGTGTGCCAGCTAGACCAGCGAAGGATTTGCCGCCTAGATCCCCAAAGCCTTTTGAGGAGAACTGGTCTATGGTCCATTCCCAAACATTACCGTGCATGTCGTGCAAGCCAAATGCGTTGGGGGCTTTGCTACCAACTTTGGCGGAACCCATTCCAGCGTTTTCCGAGTAGATCGCATACTTATCCAATTCCTCTACTTTATCTCCGAAGCAGTAGGCGGACTTGGAACCGGCGCGAGCAGCATACTCCCATTCCGCTTCGGTTGGGAGACGATACTGAACCCCTGTCAGGCCGCTCAACCATTTTGTGTATTGTTTGGCAGCGTATTGAGTCATTGTCACAGCGGGCTGTTGCGGGTCGTCACCATGCTCATAGGTATGGCTAGGATCGTAAAGCGGTGTTGGTACGGTCACCGCATCGACTCCATTCGATTCCGTTACTTGTCGAATACCAGAAGAGGAGAGGTCTTTAAACACTCGGTAGCAACGCATGAACGTTTGGTACTCGGCCCAGGTCAACTCGGTTTTCGCCATCCAAAATGGTTCGAGTTGGACGTTGAATTGGGGGCCCTCGTCTTCGCTGTGCCCCACCTCGCTTGCGGGTGAACCTATCTCGACACTCCCGCCAGGAACAGGAATCATTTCGAATTTAATGTTGGTGCGCTCTAATGATTCTGTGTAGGGAACCATGTACCCCCCTTTGCCATCGAGAAGAGTCACGAATGGGCCGCTCTCCGGCTTGGTTCGGCTTATTCCAGGCAACTCCTTAGCTGTCGTCTCTTGCGCCTCGGTTGGTGCAGTGAGCATCGAGACCCAAAGCAAGCTGCAGCATAGGCAATGCAGCGAAGATATGCGGGATTTCATACTTTGATCGTTGAGAGTAAGAGGAACCAATTCAAGGTCATTTAGAGTAACCGGAAACTGCCAGAAAGCAAAATGGGGAATCCGAGCGAATGAGTGTTTAGGTTGAGAACTTAAGTCCATACCGGTCAGTACAATGGGTTCCTCGAGTCCGTTTTGACGGTTTTTTCGTAGTGGAGTCAACGCGAATCATGATAATCGTTCGAGAAGTGGGGACCGAGGACCTTGTCACGGTTTGGGTAACGTAAGAATGTCGCCATGACTTCGTGCGTCTGAGGTTTGGTACAAAAAAAGCCATAGGTAGATCATGCGATTGTTTGAAGGTACTCCGTTTGACATTCCACCCAAGTGCGATCTTTGCGGCCGACTTGATAGCGAATGCATTTGTTCGGCCAAAATGAAAGCAAGAGTTGCTCCCGAAAAGCAGATTGCCACATTGCGACTCGAAAAACGCAAAAAAGGTAAAACCGTAACAGTCATTTGCGGGTTGACCGACGTGGCAAATGACTTACCCGAGGTGCTGACCAAATTGAAAAATGCATGCGGTGCTGGTGGAACGATCGAAGGGGATTCGCTAGAAATCCAAGGGGATCATCTTAGGAGAATTCGCGAGCAACTCACCCAAATTGGCTACAGGGTCAAGTAGCCCCCTGCGAGCGAGAATAGTGCAACGACTGATTTTGCTAAGACTCCAGCAATTGTTTCCAAGCAATGCGCCGCTGGAACGAATGAAACGATGCCCGCGTACCTGTTCCCGCGGTCTCGATTGAATGTTAGCCGAGCTCGTTCAAGTTTAGAGATATTCCCCCGTTTCCCCGAAGTCTCACGACTTCGGCTGCAGATAGTGTGAGTCGCTTGTCCGACTCGATATTTTTATGTTTCAAAAGGCAAGTGACAAACGATGAAAAGAAATTTACGAGAGTGGTTACCAACGGCGCTGTTGTCTGGACTTCTCGTTGGTGTGGCAATTGCCAGCAATTGGCGAATATTATCACCATCGAGTTCGCCAAATACGCAAGACGATGTTATGCTCGCGGAAGAGCCCATGGAATCGATAGCGTTGCCAGAAATACGAACGGTTAGAAAACAGCCTCGGCCGTCAGAAGCTCCCGGAGCTCACTCACTTTCCGCATTGCCAACCCCCGTAGAAATAACAACGAACGCTGCGATCGACGAACAACAAGCAATATCGGATGAACAACGCCGCAAGCGTGAATTGGAAAGACGTGAGCGACTGAAGCCCAAGGCAAGGTACATAGAACGAATACCTTCACCCTCGCTTGATGGTTGAACACTGCTTGATGGTTGAACACTGCTTGATGGTTGATCACTGCTTGATGGTTGATCACTGGGGACAAGCCGGACGCCCTCAAACCGCGTTCGACACTGTAATTGATCGAACTGTGTTACGGTCCATTGCACTAGAATGGGATTGCGTCCATTCTATGGTGGCCCCCAACTTAGACGTGAAGCAAGATTCACGTAAGCGGAAGATATTGCAATGCAATTACATGATCCATCGGAAATGCGATCACCACGGAAGCCGCTCCCTCGCTCCGTTTGGATATTGAGTCTCGTATCATTCTTTGCGGACGTATCCAGCGAGATGATGTATCCATTGTTACCGCTCTTCCTTATGTCCGTCCTCAATTCCTCTAAAACGCAACTAGGTGCGATGGAGGGTGGGGCTGTGTTGATCGTGGCACTTATGTCCGCAGTTGCGGGATTTCGCAGCGACCGCAAGGGGAAACGCGGAGGGCGAGTACCTTGGATTCGTTGGGGATATGGACTGCCGGTTGCTGGAAAAACCCTGATTGCCCTAGCCGCTGCGTGGCCGCTGGTGCTCTGCGGACGATTGCTCGACCGATTCGGCAAGGGTCTTCGCGGAGCGCCTCGCGATGCTTTGATCGCAGATGCGGTTAGTGAGGATCAGCGAGGGCGGGCATTTGGGTTGCACCGAGCTTTTGACACGGGAGGAGCACTCTTGGGTGTGTTGCTTTCTGCCTTTCTTTTATGGTGGCTTACCGGCTCACCGCAAACAACCAATGCCAGCGATGCGTTGAGCAGAGCGGCCGAGACGCCGGTCTGGGTTTATCGCGCCATCTTTGGCGTGGCTGCGATTCTGGGGCTTGCATCCTGGTTGTTGACTTTTGTCGTGCAAGAGTCGCCTCCAATTCCGGTTGAGGGGTCACAAGGTGGTACAACGGACCAAACGGGTAGCAAGCCGGACGCGACGTTAGCAAAGAAGCAACCAACTTGGTTCAATCTGCCCTATTCGTACTGGGCTGTTCTCGCGGCGTTGGTTTTGTTCTCGCTTGCCAATAGCAGTGATACTTTTCTACTCCTCAAAGCTCGTGATTTGGGATACTCGCCTTGGGCGATCGTCTTGGTGTATGCACTATACAATGTGACTTACTCCGCGATCTCGTACCCGATCGGCGTCCTGAGCGACAAGATAGGTCGATGGCGAATCATCGCAATCGGGTGGCTGATCTATGCGATAGTCTACGCCAGCATTGCTTGGCTACCCACCACGTATGCTTGGGGAATGTGGCCGCTCATGGCGATCTATGGCGTCTACATGGCGTTAACGGATGGAGTCGGCAAAGCCTTGATTGCTGACCATGCAACTCGTGAATTACGCGGGAGAGCGATGGGGATTTTCTACGCCTTGACGGGATTGACCACGTTCATCGCCAGTCTTTTGGTCGGCATCGTATGGGATTACTATGGCTCGACCGCTGCGTTGATGATTGGTGCCGGCTTTGCAATCCTAGCTCTATTGGGACTCGCGATCACGCATCGGTTTGTCGCTGTTAGTGACTGACGTAACCTTGATTGGTTCCAATGGTTCCTGGACTGCCACCCTCGCTGGCAAAAAACTCGCCCCAGACGGGCATATGAGTACTGATTTGAAAAGCCTGATCAATGGATAGATTGCCATTTCGAAGAAAGTCAATAACGCCCGACTTGCCGGTGAACTCATCGGTTGCTCGGGCAGGAAAGACAATGTTGTCGAGCATGGCTTCTCCCGTCACGGTTGTCGGTGTTCCTTCCAGTGCGAATAGCATTCCGATATTCTTCAGCGACGCGAGTTCGCGATCCGAACAGCCAAAATCTCCAAGCAATAGGATGTCGTCTTCCGATCGGCCATCCTGTCGGACGCTGCGAATCAGGTCTGGCAGCAGCTTCCGCTCTCGCTCGCTGTTGAGCGGGTCAACCAGAAGGTTTACCAGAGAAAAGGTAAATGCATGCTCGACAGGGACGGACCGCGAGCGAAACCAACCTACTAGCGGTTCATATGCCATCAATTGTTGTGGATCGTCGACGGTATAAAGCATTTGACGATCGGTTTCAATTCGGTCTGCGTCGAATACGAACGCGAACTGCTGTTGGCTTGCATCTGGACCGACACGAGGCCCAATGCAGTAGTCATACCGTCGGTCGCTTTGATTCACTTTGTCAATCAATTCCGGCAAGATGTTTTGTTGCCGCGATTGAATATGTTGCAAAGCGATCACATCAAACTGGCGAATCATCTTCGCCACCGTTTCCAGTACGATCGATTTCTTGAGCTTGGACTCACCGAATGCGTGCATGTTGAAAGAAGCGATTCGTACGGTTGAATTCGGTTTCGCATTTCGAGTTTGAGAAACATTTTTGTGGGTCGAAACCAATGCGTTCCGTTTCCCTTCGCGAATCGCATCGATGTCGGTACTGTGAGTCTGGAAATGCTCTCCCAAGGATGAGTTTGTCTGCAACCGGTTATTCGGCTGGAGCGAAGTCTCTTGCGAATTTACCCCAACATTCAAATACGAAATGCGTTGCAATTTCTGCCAAGCAGAGCTCAGTTGTTCTTGATAGGCGATCGCGAACCCTCCCAGGATTCCGGCGATCACGACATAACGTTTTTTATTCGACAACATAATGTCAAAGATATCGGCAGCCAGATCCATCAAATTCGAACGGAGTCATGCGAGATTGGGTTTTGACGATTCGTTTCTTCGCGTTGTAGGGTCGGTTTTGGTGGCAGCGATTGTTTTGGCGATCGATTTCAAAGCCAACGAGCTGAGTCGAGCAGCAGCATGAGATGGTGCCGCAGCACAGGCTGCTAGCCTCATCTTTACCCACATCTTTTGATCTTGCTCCCCTCGCCCTGTACTCGGGGGGAGGGGCTGGGGGTGAGGGGTTTTACACTGTGTTTTGATTGGTATTTTGATCGTGAATTCAACGTCTATCCTTGTTTCAGAGGCGTAAACAAACCACTGAACCTGAGGCTACCATTTCAGGGCTCCCCCCTTCACCCCCCGACGCGCTGGGATCACGCAAATCCATTAGAATTTCGAGTCTGGCGTGCAGCGAAATGTGGGTAAAGACGAAGAACTAGCCTGTGCTTTTTAGACTATGTCAGGCTGGCAGCGCTGGCAGCGCTGGCAGCCTGGTCTACGTGGTAGTTTTGAAATCTAGTTCCCAGGCTCTGCCGCAGAGCCCGGGAACGAGTAGTATGTGTGCGACGTTAATTCCGGATCAGCCCGACCTTGACGGTTATGTATGCTTTTACGGCTGCGGAAAAAGTACAATCAAGATTGCAAAAATGGTGAAATTTTCGTTAAGGGATCGAAAAACGTCCTTTTCAGCAATATTTAACGACCTAATTCGCCATATTCCCTTCAAATGACTGAAGTTGGGATTGGAGGTTTGGGAATTTATCCACTATCCTATCTGGCGGTAAACGTACCCGTCACCCCTTGAGCAATACATGCGAAATCAAAAAGAGCTATTGGTCGCTTCAAAAGCCTTTACGTCCGAGACGAAATGGCTCAGTTGGTGGCATTTGTTGTTCGCAATTAGCTTGTACTTGGTTTGCTTGCTCATTGCATGCTCCAGCTTGCCTATGGCGATTCGAATCGCCAGTAGTTGCATCAGCGGTTTGATTGTGGTTCGGCTCTTCATAATCTACCACGACTACTGCCATGGGACGATTCTAAGAAAGTCGTGGTTAGCTGCCGCGATATTGAAATTCTATGGATTGTTAGTTTTGAGCCCGCCAAGTGTTTGGTCCCATACGCACGACCATCATCACAAACACAATTCGAGATCCTCTGGCAGTAACTCCGGTTCATACCCCTTGATGACTCGCGACGAGTATGTGAAAGCGGGATTCTGGACACGTTTTGCCTACGCCCTGTCCCGACACCCGATCACTGTTTTCTCTGGATACTTGACTGTGTTCCTCTACGGAATGAGCATCCGCTCCTTTTTCCTGCACCCATTGCGGCACTTGGATTCAGGTTTGGCAGTCGTCCTGCATGTGTCCCTGTTGACGATTTGCTGGTATCAAGGCTGGGACGTTTTGATTCTCGCGATGATTCTACCTTTGGTGATCGCGTGCGGATTGGGAGCGTACCTATTCTACGCTCAACATAATTTCCCATCATGCCAGTTGCACAAACGAGAAGATTGGCATTATGTCTTGGCGGCCTTAAAGTCGTCGAGTTACATCCGAATGAGCAAACTGATGCATTGGTTCACTGGAAACGTGGGATACCATCACGTGCATCACTTGAATGCGAAAATCCCTTTCTACCGTCTGCCCGAAGCGATGAACGCCTTGGAAGAACTTCAATCGCCGGGAACGACTTCGTTGCATCCACGCGACGTGTTTGCTTGTTTTAGGCTCAAGGTTTGGGATGTAGATCGCGGTCATTTCATCTCGTTTCGTGAGGCGGCTCGCGAATAGATACCATGTTTGCGAAATTGTGCTTCGATGAACGCCATTGCGTTCCATCACCAACTTCTCAACTACGGTTTGTAGACCGGTTCAAAATCGATTAAACTTGCATGGAATGGGACCGTAGCTCAACGGTTAGAGCAGGGGACTTAAACGGAAAAGCCTAAGGTGCATCGGGACAAAGGTTCTCGCTGTTCTATGGCCAATTCGACTGGGTTGCATGAGTCTTGCTAGGTTGATTATTCGGCCTTGAGGGCACTTGTAGAATCTGTCAAATTCGGGGAAGGCTAATCCAATCGCAATTGCATGCGATTGGGATGCTAATCCCGAGCCAAGCTCAGTCGGTCGACTTCATTGTCGTCGATTGCAGAAGGTGTAGAGACCAGACGGCAGACACGTAAAGTGAAGGTATGGTCCAGACCCCAAACTCGAAAGAGGCGGCGAAAGCCGTGGTTGGTAGGCATAATCCCTTGGTTGCAGGTTCGAATCCTGCCGGTCCTATTTTTTTCTTCGAAAAGTACTCGGAAAATTAAACCCACTTTGCCACTCCGGTAAAGCCACTCCGATAGACCCACTTTGTCACTCCGGTAGACCCATTTCGTGTCCCACTCCGCTGAAAATCTCGTGTCCTATCTAGAGCCTTATTCGGTTCAAATCCAAGGATTGAGGAGCATTGGCTACCAACTTTGGAATCGCGGTTGGTCGCTAGGCACCTCCAGCAATTACAGCATTGTGCTCGATCGAGATCCGATGCGAATCTTGATTACAGCAAGCGGCAAGGACAAAGGCCATCTCGGTCCGAACGACTTCGTGATCGTGGACGCGAATGGCCGGATCACGTCGTCCGACCAACCCAAGAGCAGTGCCGAGACTTTGTTGCATTGCACCGCAGCAGCTCACTGCGGAGCGGGTGCTGTACTCCATACTCACAGCATCTGGAGCACACTCTTGTCGCAGCACTTTTTTGCCCTGGGGGGAATCCGTATTGAAGGATTCGAAATGCTCAAGGGCTTGGAGGGAATCACAACGCATGAGTCGTCCTGTTGGTTGCCGATTTTCGACAACACTCAAGATATTCCCGCACTGCAAAAGCAAGTCGTCGAGTACTTCAAGGAACACCCAGAGGAAAAGTGTTGGGGGTATTTGATCCGCCGCCACGGTTTATACACCTGGGGTAAAGATCTGGCCGAGGCGACCCGTCATATCGAGGTCATCGAGTTCTTGCTTGAGTGCTTGGGACGTACGATCCATCGTTAAGGGACATAGCAGACAAAGGGTGCAGGCACGCTCCGCCGTGCCGTTCGCAGTCAGGCTTTTGCCAGTGTCTACTACCCAGGATTCTAGGTGGACGGCAGATGGAATGTGCCTCCTACTTTGTCACCACTTCTGCCCGGTTATTCTTTCAAACGCATTGATATAACGTTCTCTTGTTTTTTCCACGATGGATTCGGGCAATTTCGGGGGCGGGCTATTCTTGTCCCAGGTCGTGGTCGAGAGATATTCTCGAACAAATTGCTTGTCGAATGAAGACTGAGCATGGCCGGGTTGCCACTGATCGGCTGGCCAAAATCGCGAACTGTCGGGCGTTAGTACTTCGTCGATCAAGATAACGCGATCATTCCACCAACCCCATTCGAGCTTGGTGTCCGCGATGATGACACCTTGTTTTCTGGCCAAATCGACTCCTCGCTGATAAACATCGAGCGTCTTTTGTCGAAGCTCACGTGCAAGTGGATCGCCGATCGATTGACTCATCGTTTCAAAGGAGACATTTTCATCGTGTCCCGATTCCGCCTTGGTTGCCGGAGTAAAAATCGGGCTTGGCAACTGATCACACTGCTTTAGGTTCTTGGGCAAGTCGATGCCGCAAACTTTCCCAGTGCTTTGGTAGTCTTTCCAGCCACTACCCTCCAAATACCCTCGAACGACGCATTCAAACGGAATCACGGTCGCCTTTCGAACGACCATGCACCGACCTTCAAGAAGTCCGTTTGGGTCGTGAGGGCGAACTTCATTCGGAACCGCATCGCTCAAAAGGTGATTTTCAATGCCAAGCACGTCCAACCAAAATAGGCTTAGACGAGTCAACACGCGTCCCTTGTCCGGAATCCCATTCGGCATAACCCAGTCAAAGGCGCTGATGCGGTCTGTGCTAACAATAAAGAGACGATCCCCAAGATCGTATACATCTCGAACTTTGCCCTGGCGTCGGGGAAAAGGCAGATTGGACTCTAGCAAGGGCGAACTAGTCATTTAACCTCTTCGGCAGTCATTTTAAAAATAGCATATCCATCTGTGTTCTTGAACGTTTCCTCATCGATCGCGAACTTGCCTTTGACCGTTACGACTTGCGTGGAAAACGCGGCGGTCTTGCCAGCCGCCATTTCCACCCAAACGCAATCATAAATCGCAGCACCTGGACCAAAACAGCATTCGCGGTTGTCGCGAACCAGAACAAATTGCTTGATTCCATTGGTCTGAAAGACTGAGTTCGGCAAGATAAAGCCACGTATCTTGAGGGTTTTCTTTTCCAGATCTTTGATTGCGGGAGAAATCATTTCGGGTTTGTACTCGCCACCCTTCTCAATGTCGAATTTCAGATCGTCGAAAGTGATTTCGCCTCGCTTCTTAGCGGCATCCCGTGCTTTGCGTTCTTCGGCAAGTTGGCGCTCTGTTTTCGGCGGACCGGGGATATCTTGAGGCGGAAGCCCCCGGCCGTTTTGAGCTGATTTCGGCTTAGTATTCTCAGGTTCCGAAGCGGTTTTGGCGTCGTCCGAGGAAGTCGCAGTGGGACTGGTCGTCGCTTTTTCCTGAGCCGTCGGACCTTCCTGAACGGTTTCGTTGTGATCTGCGGACAACTTGAGGTGTGCGGACAACAGAGCGGGGGCCCAAACAAATCCGAAAAGAGTCATTGCAACAAGGAAACCTCTGGACGAGGCGGGAAAACCCGGGGCTGAACTTTGCATATTCGTCACCTTCGTTCGAAAAAATGGAAATCCCTCGCATCGGTCTGCGACCCAATAGTTACTCCGCTCGACCCGGATTGAGTTTCCGACTTCAAGTCATCGTAACGCTTTCTACGCATCGATTCCATAGTGTCAAGTCATGGAGGTGGCATCTGTCTCGAGGAAATGGGCAATTCGGCTAACCTTTGTTTGCGATTCCGCTAAGATATCCATAGCCTCAAAAACGACTTTGGACGCATGTCAAGGAAACAGCGACTTGCTCGGTTGTCCAAAATTTCCTCAACGTTTCTCCCTGATCCTCGAAATCGAAAAATCATGCGTCTTGCAATCTTGTTTTCGTCCATTGCTCTGTCCGTAATGTTCGTCGGCTGCGATCAGCAGGCATGCAGCGTTCAAGGCCCGAATGCAGTCGTCCGATCGGAATCAAATTCTGAGACTTCGAATGCGTCGGAACTTGCGGAAACGAAATTGATTTCGGTCAAAGTCACAGGGATGATGTGCCCCCATAGTTGTTTGAAAGACATCAAGTCCTTGATCTCGAAGACGAACGACGTGGAATCGATTGAGTTGACGCCGCAAAAAGAGGCGGACGTGATCGACAATCCGGTTGTGCTCGTCCGTTACCGAGGCGAGTTGCACAAAGAAGCGACAACCAAAGCCATCTTGGCAGCGGGTTTTGAAAACGTCGAATACACAGAATAGCTTTTGGGAAAGTGATTACTGTCTTGTTCCAGTAGCAAGAGCTGCGTTCCTTTTCGTGGCTCGGGAGTCCCGTGGGTTTACCCCAGGGGATCGTTACCTTCATGCTAGTACTACGGCCACTGCAAAGAGTTGTCCATAACGGAATGGACAATCCAGCGGGAGATGTGGATTCGTATCCACTGGTTTTCTTCAATTGGCGCAGGTAGACTCCCGGCAATTAGTATCATCGCCCGCAACGACTTCCCGCAAGTTAGCATTCGATTCAAGGCCAAAAAGAAGACTGTTTCCTAGAATCCCACAGCGACGAAGCCAGCAACCAAAAAAACTCCTGCCAAAGTCGAGAAAGGCTTCGAAGAATCGCTTTGGGATTCCGCCAACCGACTGCGTGGTAGCGTCGAATCGTCGGAATACAAACACGTTGTCCTGAGCCTGATCTTCCTGAAATTCGTTTCAGACAAATTCGAAGAGCGCAAAGCTGCGCTGATCGCCGAAGACAAGCAGGCCTACACCGACATGGTGGAGTTCTACACGATGCAGAATATGTTCTATCTGCCCGAGACATCGCGGTGGAGCCACATTCAGCAGCACGCCAAACAGGACGACATCGCTATCAAAATCGACTCGGCATTGGCTCAAGTCGAAAAGAGCAACGCGTCGCTCAAGGGAGCCTTGCCGGACAACTACTTTTCCCGGCTGGGGCTGGATGGCAGCAAGCTGTAGGCTTTGATCGATGCCATCAACAACATCGACACCTTCGCCGACAAAGAAGAAGACGTCGTTGGCCGTGTCTACGAATACTTCCTCGGAAAATCCGCAGCGTCCGAAGGCAAACTGGGAGGCGAGTTTTATACGCCCAAGTGCGTGGTGAATCTGATCGCGGAAATGATCGAGCCGTACAAAGGCAAGATCTACGATCCATGCTGCGGCAGCGGCGGGATGTTTGTGCAATCGCTGAAGTTCGTGCAATCACATCACGGCAACACCAAAGACATCTCGGTGTACGGTCAGGAGTTTACGGCCACGACGTACAAGCTGGCGAAGATGAACCTGGCGGTGCGAGGACTGTCGGCCAATCTGGGCGACGTTCCGGCTGATTCGTTCTTCAAGGACCAGCATCCCTGACTTGAAGGCCGATTACATCATGGCCAATCCGCCGTTCAACATGAAAGACTTGCGAGCGGCTGACGAACTGACCAAAGACTCGCGTTGGGACGGCTACACCCTCTCCGCGATTCTCCGCACCTCCGCCACTCCGCGTTAAAAACACATACGATGGAATATAAACGCGGAGACGCGGAGGAGCGGAGTTTCGCGGAGGGAAGATTAGAAGGGAAGACAAGAAGGTGAAAAAAGATGACTGAGAACGAATTGACAGCGGCGATCATCGGTGCGGCGATTGAAGTGCATCGTCGCTTGGGACCCGGCTTGTTGGAAACCGTCTATCGTCGTTGCCTTGCCTATGAGCTTCGCAAGAAAGGTTTCGACGTGATCGAGGAAAAGCCGATTCCGCTCGACTATGATGATTTGCACGATCCTTGTGCCTTCCGAGCTGATTTACTGGTCAATGGATTAGTCATCGTTGAACTAAAAGCCAAGGCAACTATTCACCCAATCGACAAAGCCCAAACACTTTCTCATCTTCGACTGATGAACCTGAACGTCGGCCTATTGCTCAATTTCCACGAAGCAAAACTTACCGACGGCCTCCACCGCATCGTTAACAACTACAATGGCCCCAAGGTTTCCGAATAAGCCTCGCTCCGCGATTCTCCGCTCCTCCGCCACTCCGCGTTTAAACCGTCGCCATGAAATTTACCGAAGCACAACTCGAAGCGGCCATCATCCAGCTACTGGGCGAAGTTGGCTATCCGCATGTGATCGGTGCTGCGATCAACCGTCAGCCTGACGAAGTCCTGATCAAAGAAGACCTGCGAGCCTATTTGTCGTCCCGGTATGCCGCAGATAACATCACCTCTGGTGAAATCGAATCGGTGATTCGGAAACTGACCGCGTACTCATCCGTCGATCTGTACGAGAGCAACAAAGCGATTATGAAGCTGGTCGCCGATGGATTCCTGCTCAAACGCGAAGATCGCAACTAAAAAGACTTGTATGTGCAGCTCATCGACTATTCAGCGTTAACGTGGGATAGGCTGCCAGCCTGTCATCCGAGCAGCGTCGGTCAAGATCACAACAAGACGGAAGCCTATTCCACGGTTGTGGCTGAAAAATTGGGTAATTACCGAACCAACCACAATCGATTCAAGCTGGTCAATCAACTAGAAATTGTGGGCAGCGAAAAACGAATCCCCGACGGCATTCTGTGCATCAACGGTCTGCCGCTGGTCGTGTTTGAATTCAAAAGTGCGATCAAGGAAGAAGCGACGATTCATAACGCCTTCAAACAACTCACCATCCGTTACCGGCGAGACATTCCGGAACTGTTCAAGTACAACGCGTTTTGCGTGATCAGCGATGGTGTCAACAACAAAGCCGGTTCGCTCTTTGCACCCTACGAGTTTTTCTACTCGTGGCGGAAGACCGACGGTGGAGACTTGGTCGAAGTCGACGGCATCAACTCGCTGCACAGCCTGATTCAAGGCATGTTTCAGACGACTCGCTTGCTGGACGTGATTCGCAACTTCATCTTCTTTCCCGACACGTCGCGCCGCGAAGAAAAAGTCCTCTGCCGGTATCCGCAATACTATGCTGCCACCAAGCTGGTTCAGAACATCCTGCTGCATATGCGGATCGAACCGAACGGCGACGGTGTGAATCCAACGGGCGACGGCAAAGGCGGAACGTACTTTGGTGCCACCGGTTGCGGCAAAAGCTATACCATGTTGTTCCTGACGCGGTTGTTGATGAAGAGCGTCGCTCTGGCCAGTCCAACAATCGTCCAATCGTCGTGATCACCGACCGCACCGACTTGGACGATCAACTGTCGGCTCAGTTCACGGGTGCCAAGGGCTTTATTGGCGACGAAGCCGTGATCAGTGTCGAGAGTCGTTCGCAACTGCGCGAGCTGCTAAAGGGACGCAGCAGTGGCGGCGTGTTTCTGACCACGATCCACAAGTTTACCGAAGATGTCGAGCTGCTGACGAATCGCAGCAATGTGATTTGCATCTCGGACGAAGCGCATCGCAGCCAAGTGAATTTGGACCAAAAAGTGACCGTCACCGAAGAAGGGGTGAAGCGAACTTATGGCTTTGCAAAATACCTTCACGATTCGTTGCCCAATGCGAATTATGTGGGCTTCACCGGCACGCCAATCGATGCAACTTTGGACGTATTCGGCCCTGTCGTGGATTCGTACACGATGAAAGAATCGGTCGTCGACGAGATCACGGTGCCGATCGTTTACGAAGGACGAGCCGCCAAGGTTTTGTTGGACAACAGCAAGCTGAAGGAGATCGATGAGTATTACGCTCAGTGTGCCGACGACGGAGCCAGCAACTACGCGATCGACGCCAGCAAAAAAGCCAACGTGCAAATGAATTCGATTCTGGGCGATCCAGGTCGCTTGAAATCGCTGGCCGCTGACTTTGTGCAGCGCTACGAAGCTCGCATTGAGGAGGGCTCGACCGTGGCGGGCAAGGCCATGTTCGTCAGCAGCAATCGCACCATCGCGTTTGCGTTTTACAAAGAAGTTATCGCGCTGCGTCCGCAGTGGGGCGAAGTGAAGGTCTGTGCCGACGGAGAGCAACTGACCGAGCAGGAGAAGAAGGAGATTGCGTTGATCGAGCGAGTCAAAATGGTGATGACGCGAGGTCAAGACGACGAGGATGTCCTTTACCAAATGCTGGGAACCAAAGAGTACCGCAAGGAATTGGATCGGCAGTTCAAGAACCGAAAATCGAACTTCAAGATCGCGATCGTGGTCGATATGTGGCTGACCGGATTCGATGTCCCGTTTCTGGATTCAATGTATATCGACAAGCCCGTCAAGAAACACAGCTTGATTCAGACCATTTCCCGAGTGAACCGCAAGTACGAGCAAAAGCTAAAGGGTCTGGTGGTCGACTACATCGGCATCAAGAAACAGATGAATCTGGCACTGGCCCAATACAGCAAAGGCGATCAGGGCAATTTCGAGGACGTGGCGGCGTCGATCCTGGTGGTGAAAGACCATCTGGATTTGCTAAGGGCGATTTTTCACAGGTTCGACACGAAGCCATATTTCTCGGGCCAGCCGATGGAGCAATTGCACTGCTTGAACATGGCCGCGGAATTCGTGCAGGTGACAGAGGCACAAGAGCAACGCTTCATGAACCTAACCAAACGGATGAAGGCGGCATACGACATTTGTGTTGGCAGCGACGGGTTCACTCAAGACGAACGCGATCACGTGCATTTCTATCTGGCCATCCGCAGCATCGTGTTCAAACTGACCAAAGGCGACGCGCCGGACATCGCTCAGATGAATGCCAAAGTCCAGAAGATGCTGGCGGATGCGTTGGCGAGTGATGGAGTCGAAGAAATTTTCAAGATGGGGCAAGGCGATACGGCACAGGTTGATTTGTTCGATCCAGACTACCTAGCGAAGATCGACAAGATCAAACTGCCGAATACAAAAATCAAATTGCTGCAGCAGTTACTCGCCAAGGCAATCGACTCGCTCAAGAAGGTCAATAAGCTGAAAGGAGTCGACTTTTCGAAGCAGTTCACCGCGTTGGTTGAAAAGTACAACGACCGCAGCGAGCACGATGTGCTTCAAAGCACGGTGCTGGAAGATTTCACGGATGAGATCATCGATTTGTACAATAAGATCCGCGAAGAACGGGAGTCGTTTGCTGGACTGGGAATCGATTTCGAAGAGAAGGCGTTCTACGACATTTTAAAAGCTCTGACGATCAAATACGACTTTGAATACCCCGAAGAAAAACTGCTCGAGTTAGCCAAGAAGGTGAAAGTCATCGTCGATGACAAAGCCAAGTACACCGACTGGAGCCAACGCAACGACATCAAGGCCGAACTCAAGGTTGATCTGATCATTCTTCTCGCCGAACACGGCTATCCGCCGATCGACCGCGACGAAGTCTACAAAGACATCTTCGAGCAAGCCGAGAATTTTAAGAAGTACCAGAAGTGATAATCAGAAAACAATCCTGATGGGGCCACCCATCTATATTCTCAGGTATCGTATTTCAAAAAAACGGCCTTGTTTGGTAACACTTTCGTTGAGTCAATGCGCTGCCCTGCGACACAGGACGAAGCCGAGAAGCGAATTGCGTAGTAGGTGGCCTAAAACAAGTTGCGTCGTTTGTGCGAAGTAGCTACAACGAAGAAAGCGTCACGAAGGATAGGGCTCTGCAAAGATGCAACCCGAGCGTCGTGGAGCCAAAAGTCGGAATGAGGAGCGGCCCTTTTTTTAAAGGACCGCTCCCATTCCATTTCGATTTTGACTTATGCGATCAACCTTCGCCGCTCGACGCGGTGAAATCCCTAATCAGGATGCGGTTGCATTTCGTTAGCCAAACGACGAAGATTCCAGTGCCCGGTAAACCAAGACATGATGAATCCGTACGAAGCCCCCTCAACGCCCCTTTTGGACGGAAGGAAAACTTTTCCTTGGCAAACGGTTTGTAATGCATTCATTGCTATTCTCCTTGCAATAGGAGTGATCGCGGGTCTTGTCTCAGCGCTCACCCCCTCCGTCGGGGCTGCTATGAGGTCAGGATTTGGCTTGGTCGACGCGCTAATATGCATCATCCCATTACATCAACTACTGGTATGGCTTTTTTTTCGGCGAGCTGATTGGGCGGGTCCGGAAATCCATCAAATTGGTGGGGCGGCATTTGGGGCCGTTGGATTTGGAGTGGCCTACGCGCAAGAACTCAAAATTTTTCTCTCACACCCCGAAGAGGTTTCACATTCATCAACGGTCTATTACTTGTACTTGAAGTTGTTGTCATTCGTGGTCATTGGTGTGTTGTTGTCTTGGCAAGCTCTCTCGATGTATTCGAATTCTCGTGTGGCGGTCAAGGGCGAACCAAGCGCTGACCTCGAGGATCCGACCGTTTAAGCTTCCGGTGCAGTTATTTGTTTACGCTTCTGAAACGCATTGAATTCACGATCAAAAACCCAATCAAAACACAGTGCAAAACCCCTCACCCCCGGCCACTCTCCCCGATACCAGGGCGAGGGGAGAGCCATTCGTCTTAAGGGCAGCTAGTGCGACTAGCGCCTGCCTCGATTAGCCACAAAGCATAACAAATCCCCAGGGCAAGCCTGGGGTGATTCGAATCCCGCCTGCCTTGTGCGGCGGTTCGTTCAGGTTTTTAGGCTAGTTAAGCCAATGCGCTGCCCTGCGACAAAGGACGAGGCCGAGACGCGAATTGCGAAGTAGGTGGACTACTACAATAGGACCCGTTTGCATAGCGCTATTGACTACATCACACCCGCTGATTGCCTAGCAGGACTAAGCGAAGTGATTGGTGAAGAACGCGATCGCAAGCTAAGCACATCGGTATGGGTCTTCGAGTGAAACAAACTGAGTGCCGAAGGGCGATAGCGCCGGTTCTCGACGAATGTCGAGCAATTGGAAAACCGGGGCTAGCGCCCAACGGCTAATTGGGTTGAAAAACAGTTGCGGATTTGCTTAGAAGCCGCTAGCCAACAACGTCAAGAAACGCCAGCTGCTGCAATACAAGTTGCGTAGTTTTGGCTAAGCAGCTACCACCAAGAAAGCTTCACGAAGGATAGGGGCTCTGCAGCGGTGCAACCCGAGCGTCGTGGTGCCCAAAGTCGGACTAAGGAGAGCCTTGATCGGAAATGTGTTTAACTCCCGATGAATAATTCTACGCCTCGTCCTTTTACCCATTTGCATTGCCATAGTCATTACAGCTTGCTGGATGGTGCAAGCCCGATTGGCAAGGACGCGTCCCATGAGATGCAGTATGGCGACCTCAGCAGGATCAAAAGGGGGCATCCACCAAGTCCCTAATTGGACTGGAGCCGGTCTTTAGGCTATATTAAAACGCCTCTAAAACGTTTTATTCGACGTTTTCTCCCTCCGCAACATAGGTGCTCGCTCGCGGCATGAAACAATCCGATTCGCACCACAACTTTCCGCCCTTGGGGCGACGTCCTTTCCTGAGCCGCATGGGAATGGGTCTGGGTTGGATGGCCATGCAATCACTCGACAAGCGGTTGAGTATTGGGGGCGATTCTCTCAAGCGCTCGCGAACCATGGATCCCTTGAATCCGTTCGCAGCCAGGCAGCCAGATTTTGCTCCGCGGGCGAAATCCGTCATCTTTCTGTTCATGGTGGGTGGGCCATCCCAAATCGACACTTTCGACTACAAACCTACCCTGCAAGGCTTGAATGGGATGCCCGTCCCGGAATCGATTCGCAAAGCCGTTGAAGCGACTCGACACGCAAACGTTTTTCACGGCTGCAAAGACGAACTGATGGCAAGCCCCTATTCCTTTGCTCAACATGGCCAAACCGGAACTTGGGTCAGCGACCTTTTTCCTCATATGGCAAAACATGTGGATGATATCGCACTAATCTATTCGATGCAGTCCGACTCCAATAACCATGCCCCCGCAAGCTATCAGTTGCACACCGGCGATGTTCGAGCCGGCAAAGCCAGCTTGGGCTCTTGGGTTACTTATGGTCTCGGTACCGAAAACACAGACTTGCCAGGCTACGTCGTTCTTTTCGATGCAGGCCCACTCGGTGGCGCCGCAAACTATAGCAACGGATTTCTTCCACCTGCATTTCAACCGACCCGCCTGCGGGACCGCGGCCTCCCTGTATTGGACTTGCTACCCTCAGAAAAGCTGGCGCATGGTCAAAGGGAATCGATCGACCTGATGCAAAAGCTCAATCGGATCCATCGTGATGACCACCCAGGCTTTACCGAGATCGATGCTCGAATTGCAACCTACGAATTGGCATATCGAATGCAGTCGGCGGCGTTGCAAGTCGGTAACTTCGAAGACGAACCCGAACATATTCACAAATTGTATGGTCTCGATCAGCCCGAGCCGAGAACGCAGAACTTTGCTCGCAAGTGCTTGCTCGCCCGCCGATTGGTCGAACGCGGCGTTCGTTTCGTTCAATTGTATGACATGCCAGACAAAGACGGTTGGGACGCGCATGCCAAGTTGCGAGACAATCATGATCCGCGTGCTCGCTGGACCGACCAATCCGTAGCGGGACTTCTCGCCGATCTCAAACAACGCGGCTTGTTGGACTCTACCCTGGTCGTTTGGGCAAGTGAGTTTGGTCGGACTCCCATGATGCAAGGTGATTTAGGGCGACAACATAATGCGGCCGGCTTTACCATCTGGATGGCAGGTGGCGGAGTTCAACCTGGGTTGCGAATCGGCGCAACCGACGAGTTGGGACTGATGGCTACCCAACGCCCAATTCAATTTCGCGACCTTCATGCAACCATCTTAACCGCGATGGGGATCAAGTTCGAAGAGCTCTCGTTTGCGGTGAACGGTCGAGACGAACGTATTACAGGCGTCGCCGGCACTGCCCAACCTCTTCTCGATCTGTTGGTGTAGACACCATGCACATGGAATCGAAATGGGGATTTTTGCGATCTTGGTTGTTGGCCACCATCATGCTTTTGCCGTCAGCCAATGCGTATGACGAGAATCCAGATCTTGATAGACAAGCGACTTCGCTCTTGCGTCGGGAATGCTTTTCCTGCCACGGTCCAGACAAACAAGAAGCCAATCTTCGCTTGGACTCGCTCCGTTTTCTTTGGTCCGGCGGTGACAATGGGCCAGTGCTGGAAAAAGCCGAAAACACGGATGAGTTATCGCTCGAGTCGACTTTATTGGCCAGAGTCGAACACGAAGATGGCGATTTGGTCATGCCCCCAAAGCGTCCCTTGAATGCGAGCGAACTAGCAGTCCTCAAGGCCTGGGTAAAGTCAGGTGCCAAGTGGCCACCGGATGTCCCAACCATGCAAACGGACGGACAACCTGTTGCCGAACTAGGGGATGCCTGGTCGGATTCCAAAAACCCAATACGAGTTCTGTTCGGTGGTAATCGACTGGACTTATGGTCTCTTCAACCCATTGTTCGACCCCTTGTTCCGGAAGTTGTCGACGTGCAATGGTGCCGAAATCCCATCGACCGATTTGTTCTAGCCCATTGGGAAGCGAAACAACTCGCACCCGCTCAGATCGCTTCCGACCAAGCACTCGTCCGTCGGGTATTCCTCGATGTCATCGGTTTGCCTCCAACGTTTGAGCAAGTTCAAGCGTACGTGCATGACACATCGCCCGACAAATACGATCGTTTGTTAGAGGAAAGAATGCTGTCACCTGAGTTCGGAGTCCATTGGGCGCGGACATGGCTGGACGTCGTGCGATATAGCGACAGCAATGGATTCGATTGGGATGAATTCAGGCCCAACGCTTGGCGGTACCGTGACTATGTTGTTCGGGCTTTGAATCGAGATATGCCTTACGACCAATTTGTAGAGCAACAATTAGCCGGCGATGAGTTACTCGATGGTCCCCCCAAGAACATCGACGAACAAGATTGCCTGATCGCAACCGGTTATTTGCGACTTGGTCCTCAAGACAACGCGGCTGCATTGTTTAACGAGCAAGATCGCGCGCGAGCCGAGCTGCTATCGGACCTCACGGAAACAACCGCCAACGCCATGCTCGGTCTGACCATGTCTTGCTGTCGATGTCACGATCACAAGACCGATCCGCTTTCGCATGCGGACCACTATCGCATGCGAGCTTTCTTCGCCGCCAGTCAACACGCGGACAAAGTCCCTATCGATTTAAGTGACGAACAGCAATCCATTGGGCAGCACAATAAGCTCATCGACGAATCCATCGAACGATCCAATGAAATGATCGCAACAATCGTCAACGCAGTCATCGCTCGGCAACCGCAAAAAATCGACGAAAACCAAGCCAAGGAGTGCATGACGCCTGAAGAACGCGAGAGCGTTGCAACGGAAAAATCGAAGATCGAATTGCTGAAGCAAACCAAGCGTTCGTTCACCCAAGGGCTGTTGATGCAGGACAAGCCAAATGCATTGCAACCGATTTTTGTTTTGGCAGGTGGCGACCATCTGAGCCCCAAGGAACCTGTGGAACCAGGTTTCCCATCCGTCTTGTTCCCGAATCCGCCCATATTGGCAAAACCCAAAAATCCGTCGTCGACGGGCCGGCGGTTGACGCTGGCTCGCTGGATCGCGTCTCCTGATAATCCGTGGGCCGCGAGAGTTTTGGTCAATCGCATTTGGCAAAGCTATTTTGGACAAGGCATCGTAGAAACCCCAAACGACTTCGGAGTAACCGGTTCACCACCGACGCACCCTGAACTGCTCGATTACCTTGCCTCCGAGTTAATCGATAGCGGGTGGTCGATCAAGCATATCCATAGACTGATTATTGGCAGCAGTACGTATCGACAACAATCGATTGGAAATGAAACGTCGTCTGAGCAGGATCCACGGGCAACGTTGCATATTCATTTGAGGCGCATGAGTGCCGAACAGCTTCGCGACTCGATTTTGAAAGTATCGGGCTTGCTACAGGAAAAAGCAGGCGGACCACCTGTTTGGCCCGTGCTGGATGAGCAGACCTTGGCAGCCAATCCGGCGGTCCTCGATGACAATGAAACCAAGACCAAAGGCTGGTACCCATCTCCCGAATCCGATCAAACCGTTCGTAGTTTGTACTTGATCCAGAAGCGAACGATTCGCATCCCTTGGCTTGAAACGTTTGATTTGCCTGAAAACATGGTTTCCTGCGGACGCCGCGAAAGTTCCATCGTGGCACCTCAGTCATTGGCCTTGATGAATGGTAGCCTGACCTTGCAAGCAGCCGAAAAAATGGCAGCTACGATCCAAAACGAATCGACGGAGGCAGAACGACAGGTCACGCAAGGTTTTCGTGACATTTTGCAAAGAGACCCGAGAGAAGATGAGCGAGATTCCTGCAAAACCTTCTTAGCAACTCGAACGTTGGTCGAGCTATGTTTAGTACTGCTCAACACAAACGAATTCGGGTTCATCGAGTAGATGCCCCACAACTCAGTCTGGCCCTCGTTTAACGGAATCATTCCGTTCCAATTCGACCGAATGCATACTCGCAGCACTCGGAGAAAATGAACGCCAAATTTTTTGAGCATTTTTGCTCGGAACGCGGTCGGAGATGAGAGTGTCCAAGTCAGCCGAAGGTTTGGGGCTGAGTTCCGTCATCAATCGAGCAACGGAGCCACCTCGTAATCCTCGGATTTCTTGTTCAACCGTAAATCGGTTGAACGGCCCTGTCCGCATGCTTGCCGACAATGGAACCTCGACGGTGGAATAGGCTTCAAGCTTAATCTTGATACCTTGGACTAGATCGTCAACAAGCCCCAGATAGGATCCATGGTCATTCCAAACGGCAACAAAATCATGCGAAGCTCGTGCACAACAACGAAAGGCTCCCGTGGAATCCGATTGCTGCAAAATAGGGTTGGGGCAAGATAAGAAGTTCACCAAGGGATCCAGCCCTTTCGAGATAGGAATTAGGCCATGCGAGACAAACAATACGTTGGCCGCAGCCGCGCTTTCGCCATCGGGATTCAAGACGAAAGCAAGGTCCTTTCGTTCCGGAAGAGGTTTCCGTAATCGAAACTCTTGCAATGGTTTTATGTCGGTTTTGTCATCTAGCTTGAACCGTAAACTTTCAAAACCTATCGCATGAATCGCAACTTCTTTGCATTCGTCGCGTGGTATGGACTCGATCGCAAACTGTCCATTCGTTCCTAAAATCGCATTTTTCGGAACGGATGTGATTAAATTCCATGGAACAAGTTCCTGTCTCAACGCCCGGTAGGTGGCGGCACTTGATTCGGGATTCTCCGGATTGTGGACCACCATAAATCGATCGATCGGAGCGCCGGTTTCAGCGTCCAAAACTCGGCTTCCAAATTGAGAGGTAGGGTTGAGAACAATCGCCTGGGATCGAGCTCCGTCAACTTCGACTGGAATCCACGCATCGTGATAGCCAGACTTGGTGGCTTTGAAAACCAAGCGACCGATAGGAGCCTTGGACCAAATTACGTTCCCTTGTTGATTGGACTTTGCCGACCACTCGATCGCTTTCGAGTCCTCCCAACATTCCAAGGAAACGTCCACATCCTCCAACCCTTCACCGCTGGCATTGGCGAAATGGAGTTGGAGCGAGGTCGGCTTCTTGAGTTCAATCAAAAGCACATTCGTACTGTCGGAAATGCCATAGTCCTTGAAACCCGTCTCGCCGGAAGGCATAACGACTCGAAGCTTTGCTCCGTTGCCTGCAACACCCCGAAAATCAAACCAACCTCGATTGTCGGAGCGTGTCATGAAATTAGCAGGCGAGAAGTACCTAGAATCCTCGCTCGAGGAAATGAGTGCACCCTCAACCTCTCGGTCTTGATCGTCCACCACGTAACCTTGGACCGATTGGGCTGATTGCAGCTGTATTTCTTGCTTTTGGAAGACATCGAGCGGAATCGGTCGTGGAAGAGTACCAAATTTTCTAGTTTCCAGAACGTAGATCTTCGGATACTGCGAAACGTCCCATTGCCAATTTCCATTGAAATCTGTCTTGACGCGAATGCGCTCGATCTCGTCTTTGGACATGGATGGATCGAACAGCGATGGCACCAAGTCAACTCCGGCGATTGGCTTGCCATCTTCGTCAACGACAGTTCCAAACGCTCGGTACCGTTCGTTGGATTGCAATGTGGTTTCTTGTGAAAAAACGCTTCCAGAACAAAGCAGAAAGACGAGCAAGTAAAAGAAAGTGCGAGTTAGGAACATGTTGTACGAGTATTTCCCGCTTAATTCAGGGGTGTGTGGTTGTTGTGCAGGAGCCTCCGGTCTGTTGGTCTCATGCTACCACTTTCCGTCCACACGTGCGAGCAACCCACACCCCGCCTTCGGCACCTACCTCCCTCGCGATGCCATCGCCCATGACGCCGACGCAATTCACCGAATTAGCGATGGCCTCCACTTCTGCATCGAACAAGTTGCCGCGAACAACCTCGATCATTTACCGCTCCCAATCCCAACCCGACGCATAAGCGAGGGATTGCTGTCGGCTCCTCGCTCACGTGCACGGGTTACCATCGCGTGGCACGAGCGCGCTCGTGAACCCATGTGCGAGACGCCTCATCTTTACCCACATTTCAGAACACGCTAAACTCGAACCGCCAATGGATCTGCGTGATCTCCGTGCGTTTTCTCCCCCTCGCCCCGCTTCGGGGAGAGGGGGTCGGGGGGTGAGGGGGAGAGCCATGACATGGTAGCCTCCGGTTCAGTTATTTGTTAACGCTTCGGGTTGTGATTGACATGGTTCTTTGAGCATCGATCATACAGGTTCCTCGACTAATTCGTCTTCGGCTTCCGATCAATCTGCTTCGCCTAGTTCTCTATCAGCAAGCTCGGCGGCTTCTTCAGCAATGTCGGCTGGTTGAGTGCCTGCGAATTCTCGGGTGTCCAGTCGATCATGGTCAAAGAGAAATTCTGTCATGGTTTCGTCGATTCGATTACGAGTACGAGCACCGTTTCACTGAGCACGAGCACGGCCAATGCGAACGAGCCATTCGGCAAACTCCTAAATGACAAGCTGGAAGCCTATCCCACTGCCTTAGCATAGCCAATCGGGCAAGACACCAAGTGCCGGTAACTCAACCATTTGAACCTTTTCGATGGCGCTGATCGCCATCAATTGATCGAGCGCGATTTTGGGCGGAATGCCATCTATTCATCCGATTCCGCATCATTCGATTCAGCCGGCGCTCGATAAACATTACTGAGCGTCTGCCCGTGATCGTCCTTCCATTCGATCCAGCCATTGGCCGAACGACCGAGCACAACAGCGGCTGCGGTGCTAGGAGATGAGAATAGAAAATCTTGAGTGAAGATATACTCGCCATCGCGTTCTTCCATCACGCCCGATGCAATCAGCTTATCGCGTTGGCAGGTAGATTTGAATTGTCTTTGCGGTTGCAGTGGTCATTGTTTGAGGGGAAATGGTCGGTAAGGGCTGAATCGAGTACACTATTTGACTGCATTTCCAACGGTTCAGGTACTCCCATGTAGCCTATTTGTCAATTGCCATGAATGAAGCCTCCGCCAGAATCAAGATTAATAAGCTGCTGGAGTCAGCGGGCTGGCGTTTCTTTGCAAATGCAAACGGCCCAGCTAATGTGCAACTTGAACCAAACGTTTCGTTGAAAGCTCAGGAACTCGACGCGCTGGGTGAGAATTTCGAAAGAGCAAGTAAAGGCTACATCGATTTCTTGCTGCTCAATGAGAAGAGTTTTCCATTTATTGTGTTGGAGGCTAAGTCTGAAGACAAGCACCCGCTCGTTGGAAAAGAGCAAGCACGCAAATACGCCAAATCGCAAAACTGCCGATTCGTTATTCTATCTAACGGCAACCTCCATTATTTCTGGGACCTCGAGCGTGGCAATCCCTACATAATCACATCATTCCCTACACCAACTTCGGTCGAGGGTTATGAAAAGAGTGTTCCTGATCCCAAACGATTGGTCGAAGAGATTGTCGCAGACGATTATGTTGTACTCACCCAACGACCAAATTATGCTTCCGAAGCCGCATGGAAGAACGAGAGCGAGCGCCAGCAATTTATAACCGTTAACGGCCTTCGTTTTCTCAGGCCCTATCAGAAGAAAGCGATGTTTGCGGTTCAGGACGCTGTGAAACTTGGCCACGATCGGTTCTTGTTGGAGATGGCCACAGGAACCGGAAAGACCCTCACGTCTGCGGCGTTGATTAAACTCTTTCTTCGCACGGGAAATTGTCAGCGAGTATTGTTCCTTGTGGACAGGCTGGAACTCGAGGACCAAGCGTTGAAGGCGTTCAAGAAGACGCTCGCCAACGACTACAAAGCGGTCATTTACAAAGAGAATCGAGGCGATTGGCGTCACGCAGAGATTGTTGTTTCCACAGTTCAGTCGCTGCTTTTTAACAACAAATATCAAAGCCATTTCTCTCCAACCGATTTCGATCTGGTTATCTCAGATGAAGCACATCGCTCGATTGGCGGAAACGCAAGATCGGTATTCGACTTCTTTGTTGGATACAAACTTGGATTGACAGCTACGCCTCGCGATTACCTCAAGAAGTTTGACAAGGAGGAATCAAAATCAAAGGACCCTCGCGAACTTGAACGCCGACTATTGCTCGACACCTATCGAACCTTCGGATGCGATAATGGATTACCAACCTTCCGGTACTCGCTACTCGACGGCGTGAAAGAAGGTTTTTTGATCAGCCCAACAGTCGTCGATGCAAGGAGTGGTGTTACGACTAAACTCTTGGCAAAGGAAGGGTTCGTGGTCGAGTTCAAGGACGATCAAGGGGGGGACAGCAAGGCGATCTACAAACAGCGGCAATTCGAAAAACAATTCTTCTCCCCTGCAACCAACCAACTCTTCTGCAAGACCTTTCTCGAACACTCGCTTCGCGATCCAGTGAGCGGCGAAGTCGGTAAGTCCATCGTGTTTGCAGTTAGCCAGTCTCACGCGGGTAGGATAACCGAGATCTTTAACGAGATGGCGCATCGGATGTTTCCTGGTAAATATCAGTCGGATTTCGCGGTGCAGGTAACATCCGATGTGGATTTGCCTCAGCAACTCTCAATCAATTTCACGAATAACAATTTACTTGGCTCGGGCAACTTCATTCCTAACTACAAAACGAGCAAAGCGAGAGTGTGCGTAACCGTCGGAATGATGACCACGGGATACGACTGCCCAGACATCTTGAACCTCGGATTGTTCCGTCCCGTTTTTTCCCCAACGGACTTTATCCAAATCAAAGGACGCGGTACTCGCAAACATGACTTCCGGGAACAATTGTTTGATGAAGCAATCAAGGAGAATGTAGCTTTGCCCAACAAGGTGACCTTCAAGCTTTTCGATTTCTTTGCCAACTGCGAGTACTTCGAAGACGAATACGATTACGACCAGGTCTTAAAGCTCCCACAACCGAAATCGACTCCAGAGGATGGTGGCGATACCGGTGGCGGCACACCGCGCACGGTAACTTACGAGCACCTGGGCGGAGATATTCTCGACACCATCAAAGAAGAGATTATCGGTGTCGAGGGAATGAAGATCGATCGCATGTTCTACGAGAAGTTCGAAGAACGAATACGCGTCAATCAGTTCATCGCTTCCAGCGTCGAAGCAGGCCAGTGGGATCGCGTGATAGATTACGTGAATACCGAGCTCTTTGGGAAACCAGACGAATACTATTCACTCGACAAGCTCCGTAAAGCAGCGGCAGTCGATCGGCGGCTAAGCTTGCGAGAGATCTTGGAAAAGGTCTTTGGACTCATTCCCCGTTTCAAATCAAAGGATGAGTTACTCGAGGAAGAGTTTGCTAAATTCGTTGCTGATTGCAAACCGGACGAAGCCGAAGCCATTCCAGCCATCAAGACCTATTTCAAAGCCTACGTCACCAGCGACCTAGTTCGACACATCATCGACTCAGGCCAACTCACGGATCTCGCAACGAATCCGGTTTTTTCAACGAAGGACTTTCGGGCCGTGCCCGCCAAGTATCGTCCGCTGGTGCCAGCGTACGTCAAGGATTACGTTTCACTAAATCGTTTCGCAGCATGACAAAATCTAAAAAATCAACGATTGACGTCCAGGGAACAGCAATCGCAATCATAACCAACGCGGAGGGTGACTACATCTCACTAACCGATATGTTACGAGCCAAGGATGGTGAGTTTTTTATCTCCGACTGGCTCCGAAATCGCAATACTGTCGAGTTTCTTGGGATTTGGGAGTCCGTTTTCAATCCTGCTTTTAATTATGGCGAATTCGCCACAATTAAAAGTCAAGCAGGTCTGAACAGCTACAAGATCAGCGTGAAAGAATGGGTTGAAAAGACAAACGCCATTGGTCTGAAAGCCAGTCCTGGTCGATATGGTGGCACGTTCGCCCATCCAGATATCGCCTTCGAATTTGGCATGTGGATCAGCCCTGAATTCAAAATTTATCTCGTCAAAGAATTCCGACGCCTGAAGGAGGACGAGAACAACCGTCTCCATCTCGGCTGGAATCTCCAACGTACCCTGGCAAAAATCAATTACCGCATTCACACCGACGCAATCAAGGAAACCTTGCTCCCTGTCGCGATTACCAAACAACAGGCGTCCTATGTTTACGCAAACGAAGCCGACCTGCTCAATGTGGCTCTCTTTGGACTGACCGCAAAGCAATGGCGTGAAGCAAATCCTGATGCTGAAGGCAATATCCGCGATCATGCCCCTCTCGAACAACTGGTGGTTCTGTCCAATCTAGAGAGTCTGAACTCTGTCCTCATCAGGCAGGGCTTATCACAACCAGAGCGACTTCAAAAGCTCAACGAAATTGCGATTACACAAATGCGCACGCTCCTCTCTGACAACAACTTGAAACGACTCAAATAGCTGATGCTTGATTCAGATACCAAACGCCGTATTGATACCGCTCGTGACATTCTTGTTGGGAAAGTACCCGACCCCCAAGTCGCAAGTTGAACAGATTACGATTGCTCTCATCTACAAGTTCATGGACGACATGGATGCCGAAGCCGAAGAGCTTGGCGGCAAGCGTAAGTTCTTCACTGACAAATTTGCCCGTTATGGCTGGGCTAAGCTGATGTCGCCATCGTTGGGTGGGCATGAAATGCTCGGCCTGTATGGCGAGGGCATTTCCAAGATGCCGGAAAACCCCGGCATTCCAGCTCTCTTCCGCGACATTTTCAAGAACGCCTACTTACCATACCGCGATCCCGAGACGCTAAAGGCGTTCCTGAAGATCATCAATGAATTCAGTTACGATCATAGCGAGCGACTTGGCGACGCATTCGAGTATCTACTCAGCGTTTTGGGATCGCAGGGGGATGCTGGTCAGTTCCGCACGCCACGTCACATCATCGATTTCATGGTCGAGGTGCTTGCGCCGCAGAAGAATGAAACAGTACTTGACCCAGCATGCGGAACTGCTGGATTTTTGATTTCGGCTTATAAGCACATTTTGAAGGCCAACAAGGACAAGAAAGGGAACAGCACGCTCACGCCCGACGAGAAAGGTCGCATTGCTAAGAATTTTAAGGGCTATGACATCTCGCCTGATATGGTGCGTCTTTCCCTTGTAAATCTCTACCTCCACGGTTTCACCGATCCGCACATTAACGAATACGACACATTGACGTCTGAGGAACGCTGGAATGAATTCGCCGATGTCATTCTAGCTAATCCACCTTTCATGTCACCGAAAGGCGGAATCAAGCCGCACAAGAGATTCTCTATTCAGGCCAAGCGAAGTGAAGTCCTGTTTCTCGACTACATGGCCGAACATCTTACGCCCACTGGCCGAGCTGCCGTCATCGTTCCCGAGGGGATCATCTTTCAGAGCCAAACGGCGTACAAAAAATTGCGGAAGTTGCTAGTCGAAAACTCGCTTGTCGCCGTAGTGTCACTTCCCGCCGGTTGTTTCAATCCATACTCCGGCGTGAAGACCAGTATTCTCATTCTTGATAAATCTCTTGCACTACAAAGCGAAACAGTTGGCTTCTTCAAGGTAGTGAACGATGGCTTCGGTCTTGGTGCACAGCGCCGCGTTATCGAGAAGAACGACCTCCCGCAAGTACAGGCCGCGCTGGCCGCCTACCTTCATGCCTTACGCTCTAAAACGTCCACTGAGTCGGTTCTCGGCCTAACATCCAGCGCTCAAATTGTTCTAAAGGATAAGATCGCAACAAATGGCGACTACAACCTTAGTGGCGAGCGGTATCGGGAAAATCGGGAAGCAAGCTCAACTCATCCATTTGTCGCGCTCGGCGACGTATGCGAAATCTATCAACCAAAAACCATCACCCAACAGGACCTAAAAGAAGACGGGGCTTACGTTGTTTACGGCGCGAACGGTGTGATTGGGCGGTATGACCAATTCAATCATGAGTTCCCAGAGGTAATTGTAACTTGTCGCGGCGCGACTTGTGGAACTCTGAATTATTCGCAAGCGAAGTCATGGATTACGGGCAACGCGATGGTGTTCTCGCCAAAGGCCGGAACGCTTCTGAAAGAATTCCTGTACCAAATTCTCAAGTATTCAGACCTGTCTTCAACGATCTCCGGCTCAGCTCAACCTCAGATTACGAGACAGAGCATCGCTCCATTCCAAATCCCACTGCCGCCGCTGGAGGTGCAAAAGGAGATCGTGGCGGAGATCGAAGGATACCAGAAAGTCATCAATGGCGCCAGCGCGGTCCTCGACCACTACCGCCCCCATATCCCCATCCACCCCGACTGGCCGGTTGCTGAACTTGGTGACGTTTGTGAATTCACACAAGGGGTTCAAATCCCCCAAAGCGAACAAATCAACGAGCCTCGAGTCGGCTATGAACGCTACCTCTACATTCAAGATTTCAAGGGGCAGGGAAAATCGATTTACACCAGAGGTGACTACCCGAACAAGAGACTGACTGAGGAAGACATTGTTATGGCGAACACTGGTTCGCCAGGCCGAGCGTTTCTCGGGCAGTCGGGAATCCTTAGTAACTATCTATTCCGAATTACCTTCGACCGTAGTCGTGTAACACAAAAGTTTTTGTTCACGCACCTCGAAAGTCAATCGTTCCAAGTGGTGCTGCAATCGCAGATGAAAGGTGGAATCCAGAAACATTTGGGACACCAAACCATCGCAATTCAGAAAATCCCCCTCCCACCACTCGCTACGCAGCAAGCCATCGTGGCGGAGATCGAATCCGAGCAAGCGTTAGTAGCCGCTAACCGCGAACTGATCGCACGTTTCGAGCAAAAGATCCAAGCCACTCTTGCCCGTGTCTGGGGCGAAGCTATTCCAGGAACGAAGGTATGATCATGGACACTTTTCGTTGTTGGGAGCACGATCTCCGGAACATCGCAATGTTTAACGAAAACGCACATAACGAAGAGCCGTCGGGTGCGCCCGTTCGGTTGGCCCTCGCTAGCTATTTGCTCCTACGAGCGAGCTTTGTGGCCGAAACGATCGAATCCAGATTGTTTGATCCTCCCCAACTTACTATAGACCTCTCGGATGGAGGTGAATCATGAATCCAGTTAAAGGCCATTACAGCATCGTTCAGTATTGCCCTGATCTCGCTCGCCGTGAGACGGTTAACATTGGCGTTGTCCTGCTCGTACCGGAACGCGGGTTTTTGCAAACCCGAATGGTTGCCGACAACGAGCGTGTTCGTCATTTCTTCGGAACCACCGGGGACGATGCAAAACTGCTGAGCGATTTTAAAAAGAGCTTCTCTGCTCGGATCGAAGCCGAACATGGTCGTGTATCCACGCTCGAAACGTTTTGGAAGTTTATTGATACACGCGCTAACCAGATTCAGCTAACGGAACCGGCGTTCGTCAAAGTTCGAGAATGCCAAGAGACAATCGAACAATTGTTTGCACAATTGGTCGGTGGTAAGGCTAAGTCGCACAAGCGAGAGTCATCAACGAAGTCGTTGCTGACGCGATTCGTTGCAGGTAACGTGGCGGATCTTATTGAGACGAATGTTCCGATCTCGGTACCCATTCTCGATCGTGAGACAAGAGTCCCTTTTGCCTTCCAAAACGGTGCGTTTCATTTATTGCAGCCAGTCACATTTACACCGGATGCGGAAGAGTCGAACTTCAATCGCGCTTTGAAGTACTCGATGGAGGGCAAGATTCTTCAAGAACACCCAGACGACGAATATGGCCCGTTGAAGTTTAATGTGATTGGGCGTTTCGCCAGCATGTCCGATCCATCGATCCCAATCGTCCGTAAAGTGCTCGCCGAATCCAAGGTACGGTTACATCTAGACCATGATCTTTCGGGCTTACTTGACGAAATACGCCGAACGGGAAAGCAACGAACCAAACGCGCATAACAAAGAGCCGCCGTGTTCTCGACGCACGACGGCTTGAAACATAGATCAACCAAATTGTCCAACATCAGCAACGGCACCCTGCCTCGGTGTATGCGAATGAGCCATTCGGCCAACTCCTAAATGACAGGCTGGAAGCCTATCCCACTGCCTTAGCTTAGCCAATCGGGCAAGACACCAAGTGCCGGTAACTCAACCATTTGAACCTTTTCGATGGCGCTGATCGCCATCAATTGATCGAGCGCGATTTTGGGCGGAATGCCATCTAGATTGAGAACTCCGATCGCGTGACCGCCAGGTTGTTGTGTTGCCCGTCCTACCGACATTTGGCCGATGTTCACTTGATGTTGACCGAACACGGTTCCAACGCGGCCGATAATACCAGGTACGTCCGTGTGGGTGAAGAAAAGCATGTGTCCGTCGAGGTACGCTTCCAATCGATAATCGTCGATCGAAATCAATCGGGACATGTTGTTCCCAAAGACCGTGACACCTGCTTTGACACGTTGACCGCTCCCGCTTACTTCCGCCGTGATCGACGAGCTAAAAGCACCCAGTTCTCGATTTCGATTTTCGGTCAATTCAATACCGCGTTCTCTCAACAGCATCTCAGAGTTGATGATGTTGACGTCGTCGGCCATGGCTTTTTCCAATAGCCCTGCACAGAAAGAAGCATTCAGTAGCTTCGTGTC
>CAMBSL010000028.1 GCA_945870455.1 Pirellula staleyi DSM 6068
AAGCTATCCGATCTGCGAGGGTTAATCTCACGCTTTGTCGTTAGCCAAGCCCTGATCATGCTTGCCATTTGGTTCGTGGCTTCCTTCTGGACTTTCGGCTTAATCGATTATTTGCCAACCAAGTTTGGTTCGGCCGAATCACCACAGATCGTTCGTATCGTGATGCTTGGCTTGCTGGCAGGAATTTCGGTCTATTTGCTTTACCGTTTCTTGTGGCAACTTTGGCGAGTGCATTGGTCGGATTCCTCGCTGGCGTTGCTGATTGAAAAGAAATATTCCGAGTTCCAAAGTTCGCTGGTGACTACGGTTCAAGCGGCGAGCCCGTCCGCCAACGTTGCATCCGATGAACACCCGCGTCGTTCAGGATTGCTTGAGCTCGCTCGCGAAAAAGCTTCGCAACAGATTGAATTGGTCGACGTCAACGATATTGTGCGATTCCGGCCTCTGCAAATGCAGCTCGTCGTTTTGGGTGTCTTGTTAGCCTTGAGTTGCATCGTGGCGTTGAGCCAGCCAACGTGGACGGCTCACTGGGCCAAACGGTTGTTTGCGCTTTCGAATGTTCCATGGCCGCGTGCAACGGAACTCGGCGTGGACGGAGTCGAAATGGACGTACCTACCTTCACAGGCCGCAATGTTCGACAACGCTACATGGTCAAGTTCCTCGATGGCGTTGCTTCGGTACCCAAAGGCCAGTCGTGTCAACTCCGAACGTTTGCGAAGCTGTCGGGTAAGATTGTGCCTGAAGTCTGCACTGTCTACTACCAAGACACGGCCGGCAATCGAGGCCGCGCTAACATGCGCCGTTTAGCACCTGAAAAGAAACAACAGTCGTTTGTTCTGGATGGACCGCCGTTGGAGTCGGTGAACGAATCCCTTTGGTTGAGCGTTGCTGGCGGCGACTCTCGCATTTCCAACCTCCAACTCAAAAGCGTCGATTCACCTCTCGTTTCGCTGATGCAGCTCGACGTCACGTACCCTGAATACTTGCAACGCTCTACCAAAACCACCTGGGGGCATGAGTCCGTTCCTTATCGAATAGGGTCGCGTTTGCCACAAGGCACGCAACTCGATCTAGTCGTCCAAACCAACAAGCCTGTCGATCGCTGCGAATATGTTATCGTGCGTTCAGGAGATAACAAAGAAAAAGCGGATTTGCCAGAAGAGACGCTCACGATTCCATCTGGAACCTCCGAATTTCGGCTTCCCATCGGAACGCTCGATAGCAATGTGATGATCGAGCTTCGACTATGGGGATCGGATGGAATCTGCTCCACTCGAGTGCAGCAATATGTTGTTTCAACCATCACCGACCAACCTCCACAAGTCGACTTGGTCCTACAAGGAATCGGTACAGCCATTACGGAAAACGCGGTGTTACCCGTTTCCGGCAAAATCAAAGATGATTACGACGTCAAACAAGCATGGCTAGAAACCGTCTTGGACGAAAACGAACCGAGTAGAACGTCGTTGAATGTCCAAAGCGATGGCAAGGCCACAAGCCAAATTGACCTAAAAGCCATGCGAGATAGCGGCCAACTTGTCGCCAAGGTCGGTTCAACGCTTGGGCTCACGTTAGCGGCCGAGGACTACTTGGATCTTTCAAGCCAACCACACGTGGGGCGAGCAAGTCCTATTCAGCTTGGAATCGTTACGCCGGACCAGTTGCTCATTATGCTGGAACGTCGTGAGCTTGCCATGCGATCTCGTTTAGAGCAGATTATCGGTGAGCTTTCGCAAATGCGAGACTTGATGTTGAATATCCAAAAGGCGAACCAAGCCGATGGCACCAACGCAGCTACGAAGGACTTGCAAGCCGATACAACCGCACCGCCAAGTGAGTCGGACGACCCGCCCGACAGTCCCGTGGAGAACAGTTCGGACCGACAATTGCGAATGCAAATGCTCAGATCCCAACAAGCTGCCGCTCAGATGACAAAATCGGAAGGAGAGCTTCGTGGGGTTGAAAAAGAGATTTATCAAATCAATCAAGAACTCATCAATAACCGCATCGATAGCGCCGATCGTCGAACGCGTTTAGAGGACAAAATTCGCAAGCCGCTGCTCGTTGTACTGGACCAAATGTGGCAGCCTATGGCGACCGATATTCTATCGATTGAGAAATCGTATTCAGGGACCGTGCAACCCGACGACAGCTTGATTGAACTCCTCCCAAACTCCATTTCGAAAAATAACGCAATTATCTCCGCTTTAACGGCGATTCTAAATGACATGATCAACATTCAGGACTTCAATGAGGTTGTCGATATGGTTCGCGGCATGCTAGACGATCAAAACAAAGTTCTGGACAAGACCAAGCAGGAACAGAAAAAACAGTTGTTGGATTTACTAAAATGATAACTTTCCGTTCACTCACACAACTTTTCGGTTGGCCGCTCCGCGTCGTTTCGCTTGCGACGATTGCAATTGGATCAATCGCAGTTCTTGCGATCGTCCTTGGAGGTCGCCCACTCGAAGCTCAAGAAAAAAAACCGACGACTGAAAATGTTCGAGAACTCGAACAGCAACAGAAACAATTGGCTCGGCGATTCGGTCAGCTTGAGGAACTGTTGATTCGCATGAGCGAACTGGAAGCGGCCGCAAACCCAACCCGCGCAGGCTTGCTGTTGCAGGCTGCCCAAATGAGCAAACAGCTCGCAACCTTGCAGCGATTGAGCGTGGCGGGCGATTTGCTGTCGCAGGGGAAATTTACGCGAGCCATTCAAGAGCAAGAAGCGGGTCGCGAGAACCTCAAGAAATTATTGGAATTGCTCCAAAGCGAGAATCGCTCGACGCGTTTGCGCGACGAACGAGCGAGACTAGAAGACATTCAAAAGGAAATTCGCCGTCTCGAACAAATCCAACGCGGCCAAACCGCTCGCACCGAAGCCGGGCAAGACATGAAGCAAGCCGCCACCGATCAAAAAGATATCAAGGAACAGGTCGAGAAAATTGCCTCCGATTTAAATCAAGGCAAACCAGATGAATCAGAATCGGACGAATCAAAACAGGGAGAACCAAAGTCGAGCGAGCAGGACAAACCAAAAAACCCAGACGACAAGAATCAGACAGACAAGCCAGCGGATGATGCCAAGAAGCCCAACGAGGGTCCATCGAAAGAATCTCAAAACGGCGACAACAAGGACAGCAAGGACAGCAAGGACAGCAAGGACAGCAAGGACGGCAAGGACAGCAAGGACAGCGATGCCTTGAACAAAGAATCGAATCCAACCGACAAGCCCAACAGCGACATGCCCAACAGCGACATGCCCAACGAAGACAAGGCGAACGAAGACAAGGCGCCCGACAAGAAACCGACGGATGGAAAACCGTCCGATCAGAAACCATCGGACAGCAAAAAAGAGAACGAAAAAAAGGATAAAGCAGACAACGAGAAAAAATCCTCGAAACCGTCCGACGCCAAAGACTCCAAAGACGCCAAAGACTCAGAGTCCAACGAGCAAAAAGAATCGGAATCGCAAGAGACGTCGGAATCCTCTGACTCTTCCAAACAAAAGGAGCAGCCCAAGCCTGAGTCGCGTGAGGACAAGGCCAAAAAGAGAGTTCAATCCGCCAAAAAACGGATGGAAAAAGCGCAAGAGAATCTTGAGAGAGAAAAACGAGAAGACGCCGTCGTCGAACAGCGCGAAGCAGAACGCGAACTTCGGGAAGCCATTGAGGAGCTAGAAAAAATCCTGCGACAGCTTCGCGAGGAAGAGATCGAGCGTTCGCTGGTCGACGTCGAAACTCGATTGCGCAAAATGGTCGATCTTCAACGCACCGTTCGCGAGCAAACCGAACAACTCTCTAACCTAACAGGCGATCTCAAGGACCGAACACTCGAGATCAATGCCAACAAATTGTCGATTGAACAGACCAAAGTGGTGATGGAGGGTCAGCGAGCCCTGCTTTTGTTGCAGGACGAGGGATCGAGCACCGCGTTTCCGGAAGCCCTCGAGCAAGTCAATAGCGACGCGCAAATTGTTGCCAAGCGACTGACGCAAGCCAATGTTTCCGCGTCAACGCTTGTGATCGAGGATGAGATCATCGGGGCCCTTGAGGAAATGCTCGACTCTTTGAAGCAAGTTCAAAAAAAGCGTGAAGAAAAGAAGCAACAACAACAACAACAGCAACAACAGCAACAGCAGGGCGAAAAGGAAGAGCCGTTGGTCGATTCGATCTCGGAATTGAAATTGCTAAAGACGCTGCAATTGCGAGTCAATCGTCGTACCCAATCGATGGCCAAACAAACCGACAACCAAGAAGATGTCGTCGGCCAAATTGCCGACCCGAGTCTGCTTGGTGAACTGGCGGAATTGGCGACGCGACAGCAAAAAATTCACGAGGTAACTCGAGATATTCTTTTAAAGGCAGCCAAGGACTAGCATGAAGGGAACGATCCCTGGGATAAACCCAGGGGCATTCGATTCATGCCGCTGGCTTCACGCCAGTGGTAATTGACCTTCGTCCTAGCGCAAGCTTTTCTATTTTCGGTACAATGTCGGTGTGATGGCAACGACGTTTTACCAAAGAGGATCGAAATGAATAGTCGCGAAGCAATTAAGGTGTCTGTCGACACGGCAGACTTTGTATCGATGAGTTACTTGAATGATTTGTCCGATGCCGACCTGTTCCATCGACCGCATCCGCTTTGCAATCACATCAACTGGCAAATCGGCCACTTGGTGACTAGCGAACACAATATGCTCTCAGGTATCGTGGCGAGTGGTATGCCCGCGCTGCCGGAGGGGTTCGCCGCCAAGTACTCGAAAGAAACGGGAGTGTCTGACGATCCTGCTTTGTTTTCATCCAAAGAAGAGCTCATGTCCACGTACAAGGCGCAGCGTGCGGCCATGCTATCCGCTCTGGAGGGAATGAGCGACAGTCAATTGGACGCCGCGACAGGTGTCGACTATGCACCTACCGTCGGCGCGATGTTGGCTATGCAGGGTAGTCATTGGCTCATGCATTGCGGCCAATGGGTAGTTGTTCGCCGAATGCTCGGCAAGCCGATTGTGGTGTAATTGGTTGCGGGTATTCGCAACTTCGAAGCGACTGCAGCCGCTGAATTGACACGCTTACTTTTCAGCGGTTGCGGAGACTACGCAAGCCAACGGTGCATCACTTTGCCGCCGACGTCCGTCAGCCGGAAGTCACGGCCTTGGTTGCGATGCGTCAACTTGAGGTGGTCTAGCCCGAATAAATGAAGCATGGTCGCATGCAAATCGTTCATATGAACCGGGTCTTGCGTAACTCCCCATCCGATCTCATCGGTCGCGCCGTATACCTGCCCGCCTTGAATGCCTCCACCTGCCATCCATAGAGTAAATGCAATTGGATGATGATCGCGGCCCGTGTTGGCATCGCGGCCAGAGCGGTTTTCGCCAAGAGGCGTGCGACCGAACTCTGCCCCCCAGACGACCAGCGTGCTGTCAAGTAGCCCTCGTTGTTTGAGATCCTTCAATAGAGCGGCTACAGGTTGGTCAACGACCCAACTGTTGTATCGCAGGTCTTGTTCCAAATCGCTATGCTGATCCCAAGCTTCATATACGATGTTGACGAAACGTACGCCGCGCTCGACCATGCGGCGAGCCAACAAACAGTTCCTCGCAAACGACAAATGCGCATTGGCAACATTTCCGCGACCGGTTGCCTGCGGGTGTTGCGGGCGATCGATGCCATATGCTGCCTGTGTCGTGGCCGATTCGCCTTGGATATCGATCAATTCCGGAGCCGAGGATTGCATTCGAAATGCCAATTCGTAGCTTGCAATGCGACTCGCAATCTCTGGATCTCGCATCACGTCATATCGACTCTCGTTGAGCGATTTAAGAGTATCTAGTCCGCGGCGTTGAAGCTCCGGTGGCAAACCATCCGGATTCGATAGGTTCAGCACCGGTTCGCCTTCGCTCCGAAACAAAACACCAGCATAGTGCGACGGCAAGAAACCACTTGACCATAGCGATGCTCCTCCACTCGAACCGCGTCCACTGGTCAGCACGACATAACCAGGCAAATTCTCGGACTCCGATCCCAATCCATACGTTAACCAACTCCCCGTGGTCGGCAAGCCAAACGTGGCGCGGCCGCAACTCAACAGCAACTGACCTGGATGATGATTGAATTGCTCGGAATGCATCGAACGTATCATTAAAATATCGTCGGCACAGGTTGCAATGTTGGGCAGAAAATCTGAAAAATCCATTCCGCATTGCCCATGCTTGGACCACTTTCGCGGTGAACCCAGCAACACAGCCGAATCCTTCTTGATGAAAGCAAACCGAACCTTTTCCAGCATTTCGCTCGGCAGCGGCTTGCCATGCAGCTCGTTCAGCTTGGGCTTGGGATCAAACAGATCAAGTTGTGAAGGCGCCCCAGCCTGCAACAAGAATATGCAGTTCTTGGCTTTGGGAGCAAAATGGGGCGGCTTGACGGAAAGTGGATTGGTAGCCGCAGCGCTATCTGCAGCCCAAACACGCGAGCCAACCCCGTCTGAGCTGAGCATGGCCCCTAACGCAGCCAAGCCCAAACCGCTAGCCGACGAGGTAAGGAAATCTCGACGAGAACGTTCTATCGCACGTTGATATTCTGTCATGTTGGTTTGCCTATTCGCGTGTGATGAACTCATCTAAATTGATCAAAACTCTGGCCGTAGCAATCCAGGCTGCATTTTCGTACTGGGTGCCGCGTGCAAACTTGGAACCGCCGATCAACTTCTTTGCTTCCTCGGGATGGTCGAGATACCATCGCTTGGTACTCGACAGGAGATCCGCCAATTCTCGCAGCTCATGGGCACTTGGCGGCCTCGAAACACAAAGACGAAATCCAAAAGCAAGCAGATCCGAATCGCCTTTGGAAACTGGCATGCCAAGAATTCGATTGGCCAGTCCACGAGCCGCATCGGAGAAAGACTCGTTATTGAGCGCGACCAAGGCTTGCAATGGCGTATTCGATTTGTTTCGGTCGACACAAACCAAGTTTGCATCCGGACAATCAAAGGTGATCAGATTGGGATGCGGCGATGTTCGTTTAAAAAACGTATACATTCCACGTCGATACCGATCCACTCCTTCCGACACTTTCCATTTGAAGTTTCCTGCATAGCTCAATTCGGCGATGCCTGGCGGCAATGCAGGGAACACACTTGGGCCACCGATCTTACGAGCAAGCAAGCCCGCTGCATCCAAACTGATGTCGCGAACAATCTCACCTTCGACTCGCAATCGATTTTGCCTTGTAAGCAGTTGGTTCTGTGGATCGCTATCGATCAAGTCGGAGCGAACCTTGGACGATTGTCGATAGGTGGCGGACATTACGATTTGTTTGATAAGTTTCTTGCGAGACCACGCTTGGCCACTTGGAGGGAGCGCGATGAAATGACGAGCGAGCCAATCGAGTAGCTCAGGATGCGTTGGCGGTTCGCCTCGAACACCAAAGTCATTGGCGGATTTGACCAAACCGGTTCCAAAGAGCAGGCGCCAAACGTGGTTGACAGTAACGCGAGGGACAATTGGATTGTCTGTTGACGCAAGCCATCGAGCAAGGTCGAGACGATCAAGTGTTCCGTCCGTTCGTCGCGGTTGAACAGTGGGGAGCGTCCCCAAACTCGCTGGCAAGACTTCCGAGTCTAAGAGCGGCTCTAAAAACTCGCCTCGACGTAGAACGAATGTTTTACGAGGATTTTTGACACGTTGAGCCAAAACACGCACAGACAGTTCCGGCTTTGAGGGTTCTTTCTTTTGAAGGTTTGCTAACGTCTCGACCAGTTTCTTGGTGCTGGGTGCAATGCTGCTAAAATGCTCAAGCAGCTCTTGTCGCTGCGAGTCGGTGCGTTCGGCGCTAGCGACCGACAGACTCTTGACAATGTTGGCAGGTAAGGTGATTTTAGGTTCTGTGCCAGATTGCAACGACAGCTTGAACCGGCCGATCGTATGTTGCTGTCCATATGCCTGAACAAGCCGGATGCGAACATAAAGGCCCTTGGAATCAAGCACTGGCTCAGTCAAGTGAAACTCGGCCCAATGGTCTTTTCCGTACGCAGGGCCGATCGCCCACCCCGTCTCGCGATCGTTGTCGAAGGCATTTTTAGCGAGCCAAGGTTTGTCGGCTTGCTCATGGTCCGCTTTCGCAGAATCGAATGCAAGCTTGCGGGCATTCGCAAAATCCTCCGTCTCGGAAACCTCAAAACCGATTTCGGTCAGAACAAAGTTGCCGTGCTTTACGCGGCCTGGTCCCTTGGCTGGTAACGATTTATCCGCGAGGACATCCAGTCGGAGCGTGTCAAAAGATGCCCCCGAAGTTTTTCCAACGACCTTATAGGTCGCTTGCTCCGGGCTATTCCCGGACGCCAAGAACGAGCCATCCTTTTGATTCGTGAATGTGACTCCGTCCTCGTTGCTCACTTTTGGACTAAGCAAGAGGTCGCGCTGGAATGGATACTCGGAGGCCTGCTTGAGCAACTCTTTCGCGTCCGATTCCCAAGCGACTAAGTCCGGACCGAGCTTGCTTTGCTCAAGCTTCAAACTGGCCATGGCGGATGCCACCAATCGATCGTGTTCGGCTTTCGCTACTTCGTAAGCCTCAATGTCTTCGGCAGATTTCGGAACGACATGCGTTTGCTCATCGCCGTTATTAAAGAACGCAAAAAGCTGATAGTATTCACGCTGACTGATCGCATCGTATTTGTGCGAATGACAGCGTGCGCATCCAACCGTCAAACCAAGCCAAACCGCTCCAGTTGTTTCCGTGCGATCAAAACACGCCTCGACGCGAAACTGTTCTTGATCGGTGCCCCCCTCCGTGTTGGTTAACGTTTGCCGATGAAAAGCGGTTGCCAGCCGTTGCATGTCGGTAGCGTCGGGCAGTAAGTCCCCGGCCAATTGTTCGATCGTGAATTGGTCGAATGGCATATCCTCATTGATCGAATCGATCACCCAATCTCGCCATCGATATGCATCGGGCCGAGGGTTGTCTTTTTCGTAACCATCGGAATCCGCGTAGCGAGCCATGTCGAGCCAATGACGGCCCCATCTCTCGCCAAAATGTGGCGAGTCTAGCATTCGATCCACCAACTCTTCGTAGGCATTCGATTGTGTATTGGAAACGAACGCATCCAACTCGTCGATCGATGGTAACAAGCCGAGCAGATCCAAACTGACTCGGCGGATCAAGGTGGTACGATCGGCCTCGTCGGAAGGCTTGAGGCCGCGGGTCTCGAGTTTAGCAAGAACGAATTGATCGATCGGATTGATGGGCCAATCCTTGAGCTGGACAATGGGCGGAACATCGACACGGAGGGGTTGGTACGCCCAATGATTGTTTTTGTCCGCTGGTTGGGCATGCGAATCAGGCCAAACGGCTCCGCCATCGATCCACGCCCGAAGGACACCAATCTCTTCCGCAGAAAGCCGTTTACCCTCGGGAGGCATCACATGTTCGGGATCCGTTCCAGCAACGTAATCTATGAGTTTGCTCTGACCACTTTTGCTTGGCGTTATTGACTTACCGGAATCCCCGCCCAACATGGCCTTGTCGCGCTGGTCGAGTCGCAAGCCCGATTCCTGCTTGTTTTTTCCATGGCAAGACCAACAGTGCTTTTCGAAAAGCGGCAAGACTTGGCTAACAAAATCAATACTGCCGTTTGCGGATGTTGCAGGTTCGTCTGCGTGGACCGATGGCAAGTGCGTGGATAGAAGTCCAACAGTGGCGATGAGGTAGGTCGAGACCGCAATTCGCAGCATGGAATATTTTCCCTTGGTGTCGGGGGCAGGACTTGTGCGACGGAGGATCGGACAAGTAATAACACCCTATCTTACTCGAACCGTGGTTGTGTTCAAAATGGCGATTCTTGCCTAACTTCACCTCGCACCAAGTGGCGTTGTCCAGCTAATCTAGACTCGCAAGTAGATACCTTGCTTCTCAAGGTACCTAACGAAGATCCAAGTGATCCAAAAGAAAATCGCCAACCCAATCAAAGCGTACCATGCAGGCGAATCCTTGGGAAAGAACGGCTGAACCGCATCGCTCACCATACCGTGAAGTACGTATGCAACCAATGCGTTGGTCCCAAATGTCTTGAAGAAGGCCAATTGAAGTTCGAACAAGTCGCATGCAATAAAGAATATCAAGAACACAACTAGCGAAAAACCTGCCGAAAAGACCAGATAGGCGAGCGTTCCACTGCGTTGACTCATCATCCAGTAGTTCCACTTCCTCAATTCTTTGTCAGGTGGTTTGACAAAGGGGGGCTCTGCCAGCCAAGTTGACACGTTCGCATCGGAGAGTTTCGCCTTGATACGTTCCTGGGAAGGCCAAACCGGATCCGGTGCAAACTTCTGGTTTTTGAGGCTTTCGACAGATTGGGTTGGGACGTCGTACAGTCGAGTGCCACATGAGATGAAATAGCCGAAACCCATCAACATCAATGACGCAACGAGGACGCTTCGAAGCGCAGCGGACCCGAGCTGCAATTGACTTTTTGGCTGAACAAACACGTCGCACGCCAAAGTCCCCACGATCGCGGGAATCGACCAGGTCAAGAACCCAAAGGGTCCTCCGTCTATTCCATTGGGGGCCGTGTTGAGCCAAACGAAATTGAACCAACAGGACAAGCCAACATGCCCCAATGCGGAGCCGCACATCCATAGGATTCGAATCGATGGTTTGCAATGAACCACGGGCAAGATCCACAACGAAGTGACGGCGATGTGCATTAGCGTTTGAAACCAATCTCGCTTAAGTGGTTCGTACAACACTTGCCAAATGCCCATTTCGACAAGCTTTTCCCATGTCGGAGCCCGTTGGCCAACGTTGTATACGACGAGAGAAACGAGCACTAATCCTAGGAGACGCCGAATCATTCTCAAGTAAGCTGCGGAACCTCCTTGGGACTGCATGCGTCTGCCAAAGGTGAGCCGCATAGCAAAACCGACCGCGAATAAAAACTGTGGCATAATCGTGTCTGCATAGCTACAGTAGTCATGCGTGTGTTTGAGAACTTGAGGGCAGACTTTGTAGCCCCCAAAGTAGTTCACAAGCAACATGCCGACCACGGTATACCCACGGAACTGGTCCAATGAGACAAGTCGATCCGCTTTCAAGGGCGTCGGACTTGCAGCGGTAGCATCTTGAACGATCATGAAATCGCGAAATGTCGAGGAAGTTTAAAATTCCATAAATGGAGGCAGGTGAAGTATAACACCTCTGATGGAACCATTGTGGTCCAGCTAACATGGTAAACATAGCCGAGCAGCGCTTCGCGGATAGGCTGTGAATTTTTGGATGGACCAATTTTTTGGCGGCAGTTTGGTAACCCGACGCGTAACGGCTTGTTGCTTTAATGGTAAGACAGCCTTCCTAGTCCGTAGAATTCCCCATCGAAGGACTTGGAAATCCGTCTTATCGCCCTTACCCAATAACGACATCACTAAAGCATCAAGCCGGTAAGCGAGGAGCCGACTGAAAACCCGACGCGTAAGCGAGGAGCCGACTGAAAACCCGACGCGTAAGTGAGGAGCCGACTGCAAACCCTCGCTCACCGGCTCGGCAGGAAGCCAATGCCACTTATCCTCGGTACGACATCGGCAATTCGGCCGACGACTTGAGCAATGATGTACGTGGCCAGTTCGGCGGCCCAAGCGTTCGAACGACGAGGACCGCCACCATTAGGTTTTTACCTCCTACTTCGACTTCGACCGTGTCGCTGGAACGGCACTTGGCCCTTTCGGAGTCCACGGGTCGTTCGGATTGTTCGGAAATGGGCGTGAGATCGTCGGGCCCATCGACGGGTCGGTGCCGTCAGGAAACGGCTCGGTCAACATGATCATTTCGGTGAAACTGGTGGCCACGATCGGCCCGGTCGGGGAGTCCTCTCGCAATGGAAGGACCCCCTCAATGTAGGCTCCCGCCAGCCCGTACCCTTTTTGCCCGGGATGGGTCGGCTCGTAGTAGAAAGTGCCTTGGGGCCTGCAGGAATTTCTTGCGCTCAATGTCCGTCATGGAGAACAGCGACACCCAGATCGGTCGCCCGAGCTTTGCGTCCCAGCCGTACGAGGCCCAGCAGAAGAAGACCGAATAGGGTTTGCCGGTCTTGCGGTCCGTGAAGAAACCTGTGAAATAGTGCGTTTCCTGATACTCGGCGCCCTTGTACCAATCACCGCCGTGCATGACATTGTCACGCGGGAAACTATAGATTCTGCTGCCGGTTTCCGTTTCAAAGGCTGACGCATTGGCGTTGCTCTTCGCGGACGATTGAGCTTGTAAAGCATTGGTTTGAGCACCCGCTGCGACTGCGATGCTGGCTGCTAGCTCGGACTGGATGCCGAAGGCGCGGCGGTTTAAATCGGACGATTGCTCAGGATTCATTTTTCTATCCGGTTGTTGTTAATACTGTGGCGATGGAAAATAATGATTTTTCGTCTAAACAATGCGGGTGCAGCACCCATATTTCGACAAGGTCAAATTTTTGGATTGCGAAGTTAGCAATGCCGATTGATGCGACCAAGTCGAAAAAGTGCACAGTAAGGTCGTTTTTACGATTTTTTGGATGGAGAAACTCCGGATGTCGTTTTTCACTATTGGATGTGGTCAAGTACGTGTGGAGAAACAGCTTTGACACCCATTGTTGAATACACATATCATTCCGTCGAACAAGCGCAGGCGGCGTTCTCGAATGTTTGGAATGTGAAGTTCACACAACCCGAGGCCGGCGAGCTTGAAATACGTTTTCAATCAACGGCGGTCGGTCATTGCCTGGTTTATCAGAGTAGTTCCAATATTCCAATGATCAGTACGGGAGCGCGAACGACCGATGTCGTGACTATTTCTCCGATCAGTGCCAAGAGCGAACTAGGTAAGTTTCGAGGACAACAGCTGAAAGCCGGTCAAGTCTTAGTCATGGACCCGGGCGGCGATGTGTTCCAACAAATCGCGGCGAACCATCAACAGACGGCAGTTTCGATTCCATTAGATCTGATGGATCGTATCGCTCGCGCTGAGTATGGTTTTGAAGAGGGCAGCCAATGGAAATGGCGAGTTGCCAACCCAACGCATCGGGAGTCGAATATCTTATCTCAGACGGTTGACTCAATCGTTTCCGGACAGGCCCATGACTTTATTGGACCCAATGCTGATATTCGTTTTGCAGAAATGATCTTTGCGACGGTCCGCGATCGATCTCAACCGAGTTCGGAACCGCAGAAGCATCTCAATCGTCGGGTCATCGTTCGCAAAGCGGAAGAGTTCATTCGCGCGCATCTATGTGACCCACCTTCTATCCTGGAGCTTTGTGAGTTCACGGGCGCAGGGCGTCGAGCGCTGTTTTACGCATTCGATGAACTCATTGGAATGTCCCCCATCGCTTATTTGAAAGCGGCTCGACTCCAAGAAGCCCGTAGGAGAATCATGGCAAGCGACCAACAGCACTGCGTTCAATTAGTGGCCAGCAATCTGAAATTTACTCATCTTGGCCAGTTTTCTATTGATTACGCAAGGCATTTTGGCGAATCCCCGAGTCAGACCCGCAAGCGATTTCGTGCAGCCAGCTAAGCAGCTTAAAAGAGTCTGAAAGCAGTCAAGGTACCATCGCCCCGTGACGCGGGATCCTCAAAAAAAATCAGGAATAAGAAAAATTATCGAACCGCCAAAAACCCAAGGTGAGATGGAAGCGTTGATTTGCCAATGCATCTCACGATTCGAACTTGAATTCATGGGTCGCGGGCCCAAAGACATCCACGCGCATTTGATCGATGACCTGCTGGTTGTTCGACTCCAAGGCGTTTTGACCGCTGCAGAACAGCATTTGGTACAAACGTTACCCGTGGACAAGGGCCGGGACCTGCTCAAACAGGTTCGGTCTCAGCTGATCGAGATCGCCCGTCCTAAACTAGAAGAGATCATTCGCGATATCACCGGCGTCAAGCCAGTCAGTTTGCACCACGACATTAGCACCGTAACCGGGGAAGAAATCGTTATCTTTACCCTGGCGGCCCCGCCAATCTGCCGCGAACCTAAAAAGAAGGTGTGAGTCGCCGCGACGACAGTCGATTCCTTGGGGATTCGGCTGCTCCCTTTTTTAGACACAACCGACAAAAGTCAAAGTAGTAGGCACATTCCATGTGCCGTCCACCTAGCTCAACTGCCTAATCCAATCTCGACTTGATGATTGGATCTGTCGTCTACCAAGCGAACGAAATGCTCTGCTTGCTCAATTCCATCGACCAACAGCGACTGAATCGTCGTACCTTGACCGTTGCATTTCACCGTAATGTGGTAAGTGGTCTCTCGATAACGATAGTGCATCTTGAACGAGGGCCAAGCTCGCGGTGGCCTGGGATTAAATCGTAACTTGTCGACGTCCAGGTGCAGTCCCAGAAGCGATTCAATGATCAGCCGATACATCCAGCCCGCCGAGCCCGTATACCATGTCCAGCCGCCTCGGCCTACGTGCGGAGCGACTCCATAGACATCTGCTGCAACGACATAGGGCTCCGCTCGATACTTTCCAATTCCAGCCGGTGTCGAACCATGATGAATTGGATTGATCATCGAGAACAGCTCCCAAGCTCGATCCGTGTCCCCCATCTCAGCGAATGCCATCGCGGTCCAGATGGCTCCATGCGTATATTGGCCGCCGTTCTCGCGAACTCCAGGTACATACCCCTTAACGTAACCCGGATTCAGAGTTGATTTGTCGAACGGAGGATCGAGCAACAGTATTAACTGCTCGTCGCTCTTCACAAGGCGTTTGTACAGACTTTCCATAGCGATCGTTGTCCTTTCTTGTGTGCCAGCCCCTGACAGCACGGACCAACTCTGCGAGATCGAGTCGATTTGGCATTCCATATTTTCAGAAGAGCCCAGCGGCGTCCCATCGTCGAAGTAAGCTCGTCGATACCATTTCCCATCCCAAGCAGACTGTTCGATGTTTCCTCGCAATCGCCCCGCCTCTAACTCGAGTCGATCTGCTGTCCCGACATCGTCACGTTGTCGCGCTAGTGTTGCAAACTGGTTCAAAACCTCATAGAGAAAGAACGCCAACCAAACGCTCTCCCCTTTTCCATTCTTTCCGACAAGATTCATGCCGTCATTCCAGTCACCGCATCCCATCAGCGGCAACCCATGGCTTCCAAACTTCATCGATCGATCGATTGCTCGCAACGCGTGTTCATAGACCGAACCAATGTCGTCGGAGATCTGCGGCAGATCGTAGTTCGCTTCTTCGTCGTCATGAAGTAGCCTCGATGCCAGATAGGGAATCGGCTCATCAAGCAGTCCGGTATCGCCTGTCATTTGGACATAGCGACACAGTGACAGAGGAAGCCACAAAAGGTCATCCGAGAACTGTGTCCGCACGCCTCTACCAACCGGCGGGTGCCACCAGTGTTGGACATCCCCCTCCTGGAACTGTCGCGACGCTGCTCGTTGAATCTGCTCACGGAACAAGCTCGGTTCGGCATGAATGAGCGCCATGGCATCTTGAAGCTGATCTCGAAAGCCGTATGCTCCGCCCGATTGATAGAACCCTGAACGAGCCCACATGCGGCAAGAAAGGGTTTGATAGATGAGCCATCCATTGGCCAAGAAATTGACCGAGGGATCTGGTGTTTCTATATGAACGGTACCCAGCGTTTGGCTCCAGTAGTGCCATACGTCCTCGAGGGCCTTGTAACTGCTCTCTGCTCCTCGCGTTTTGAGAATCCGTTTTCGAGCTTCCTCTTCGCTCTTGGCAGCTCCAAGCGTAAACATGACCGTCTTTTCTTGACCGTCTTCGATCGTCAGTTGCGTCTGAATCGCCGCGCAAGGGTCCAAGCCAGCTCCGACTCGATTCGAAAGCTTCGTACGCCGCATCGCCGTTGGACTGGTCAGGTTCCCATTTCGACCAAGAAACTCGGTTCGATCGCACGTTATCGTTCGATTGGATTCACTGCAATCGACGAAAGCGATGCGGTCCGCAAACTCGGGACTGTAAGGATTTCGGGCGAATATGGCGTTCGTGACTGGATCCACGTCGGTCACAACATGCATTAACGACTTACTTCGAACTTCGCCCAGTACCCATTCCCAATATCCCGTTGCCGAAAGTTTTCGCTGCCTACCGGAACGATTGGTGATCTTCAGTCGTGCGTACTTTATCGGTTCATCGATCGAGACATAGATGCACAATTCCGTTGTAATGCCATCCTCGGTGTAGTCGAACATGCTGTAGCCGAAGCCATGTCGAGAAACGTAAGTTCCAGCCCCGCGAGCTGGCGAGGGCGATGGTGACCAGAACCTACCCGTCTCTTCATCGCGCAGATAGATCGCTTCGCTAGCCGTATCCGAGACAGGGTCGTTGCTCCACGTCGTCAATCGAAACTCGTGGCTGTTTTCAGTCCACGTATAGGCGCTACCAGTCTCGGAGATGACTGTGCCAATCTTTGCGTTGGCAATGACATTGACCCATGGTGCTGGTGTCACTTGCCCTGGCTTGAGAGTAATGACATACTCTCGTCCATCGCGACTAAAGCCGCCGATTCCATTGTCGAACTCAAGATCTGGCCTTTCAATTGCTCGTGCTGAATCGATTTCGAGTTGTGTCCTACTTGGCCTAAACCGAGGCACCGCCATCTCGGGACGAACGCGGCGATTGACTTGATCGATCAGATTTCCAGCATCGTCTAAAAGCACGACGCGCGCTACTGTTTGAAGCAATGCACGATCCTCTTCCGACATAAGCTCACCGCGACGCACAAACACTCCACCGGGCCGATCAACCAGAGCGGCCTCAGGGCTTGCCGAAACAATGTTCAGAATGGACTCCTGCAACGACTGACGATAGACCGAGTCATCTTCGTTCCAAATAACCAAGTCCACCGCGAGTCCTTTCATTCTCCAATAGGCGTGCGCCCGCACGGACTCGCGAACCAAATCAAGCTTTTCGGCGTCGCGGATTCGGACCAACACAATTGGCAAGTCGCCAGAAATCCCGTAACTCCAAAGCCCGGATTGACCGCGCCTGTTCTGAATGAGCACACTTGGTTTGGCTCGCCGCATTCCAGATGCATAAATGACGGATCCCGCTAGACGACTATAAGTCAATGCCTCCGATTCCGACGCGTTGAGTTGCTGTAGCATGATGAGCCCCCGCGTCCAAGCCAGCTCAAAAACTCGATCCGCCAGGCTTGAGTCGAGGTACTTCTCGATCATTGCCTTTGCGATTGCACTAGATTCCCCCACTCCCGTGATGACATCGACAGTCACCGTCTCGTTGGGCTGGAGCAGAATGACTTTGCGGATGCTCACAATCGGATCGAGGGTCGCTCCAGAACTGTTCGAGAGTGGGCTTCGACTCTTCAGCGACTGAGGTGAAGCCGTTGTTTGGCCCCTGCCAAGGAATCGCATCCGGTCGGTCTCGTAAGACGTTTCTTCCACCTGCGTACCCGTGGCTGTCATCATATGGACCATCCAAGGGGGCTTTTCCTCTGCAGATCGAGGGCGACGTGTGCAAAGGATGGAGCTTTGTAGGGGTAACAATTCCGTTTGTACAAACAGATTGCTAAATGCGGGATGCGATTCGTCCTGTGGTTGCGGTGCTAAGACCACTTCGGCATAGCTGGTAATCTCGATGCGACGAGCGCGCTCCGATCTGTTCGTGAGCTTGGTTCTCCGCACCTCTAAGTCATCCTCGGAAGCAACACTGATCATGGTATGCATCTCAATTTGCTCATCAATGCGACGAAACTCAGCCCGCGCTTGGGTGAATATGGCTTCGTACTTCTTGGCAAGCGTCGTTGTTGGTTGCCAGGAGGTTGACCAAACTGTACCGCTCTCAAGGTCTCGGATGTAGCAAAAGTTGCCCCAACAATCGCGTGTTGGATCTTCACGCCAACGCGTGACCGATATCCCTCTCCATCGACTGTAACCACCGCCTGCACTTGTGATGGCAACGTGGTACTGGCCATTAGACAATAAGTGAACCTCTGGGACGGCGGTTGTCGGATCCGACAGAACACGCATCGTTCCAGCCGCTTCGGCAACGGAGATGCGAGTCGCATTCGCCTCGTTCGCGTGCGGAAAGAGCGGCACCGTGTTCCTCGGAACTCGTTCTTGGAGCAACAGCTCACTCGATCGAAACGCGAGGTCCAAATTGAACCGCTGCTGCATCGGCTTGTCCAACAGAACATACGCAAAGGAGAGCAAACTCATGCTTGCATGATGTGCCATGTACTGACGAATCGTAACGCTGCTGGTTCCAGGTGGTAGTCGAGAAGCAGTGTAGTCGATGGCTTCGTAGAAACCATATCCTCCGGCACGATCCTCGCGCGCAAGACGCTCAAGATTGCGACAGGCGAGGTTAGGGGATACCATCAAGGCTAAAGCGGACGCGTACGGTGCAATCACCAGATCGTCCGCAAGCCCCCGTTTCAAGCCAAGGCCGGGAACACCAAACGCACGATACTGGTAATTCAGATTGAGATCGAACGCATTGTAACCCGATTCGGAGACGCCCCAGGGAACTCCTCGCTGTCGACCGTATTCGATTTGCCTAGCAACCACGGCGCGATAAGTCTGGTCGAGCAAAGTGTAATCGTAAGTTGGCATTACCAGCAAGGGCATCAAGTATTCGAACATCGAGCCGCTCCAACTTAGAAGGGCTGGCTCTCCTTCGGTGCTCGTGAGCAATCGACCTAATGCAAACCAGTGCTCTTGCCTGAGTTGTCCTTGCGCGATGAGCACATAAGTTGCGAGCCGAGCTTCCGAAGCCAACAAGTCATAACAGCCAGAATCGACTTGGTTGTCGGTTATGTTGAAACCAATCGCGAATAGATCTCGCATCTTGCTTTCTAAGAAGCTGAAATCCATGTCGGCAAGTTCCCGACTTTCAACGCACAATCCTTCAAGCTCGCGAATACGAATGGCCGCATACTTGGCTGACTCGGCCATGGCCGTTTGCAACGCGTCCAACCATAGCGCAAAGGTGCTATTTGAGCCCAAGGCGTTAGCCGCTCTTCTCAATCCGACACTGCCCGATTCATTCCATTCACTTGTTTCGGCTAGCGCCTCAGGCTCAATCTCAGGCTCAATCGATCCGGCCTTCATGGCATGCGATCGCAGGGAATCAATCATTGGGAAAAGAGTCTCCGGTAGAGACGCGATACATCGAAGCGTTGGATTTGTACCCAACTGTTCAAGCTCGGATTGCAGTTCTTTGAAAAGATCTAGGCCGGCTTGGGTCTGCTCTCCCCGAGCTTGTTCATCTGGCATGGCTATTGTCGACCAAAGCCCCATCGATCTCAAATCGGCTAGTTGATCCTCGCAAGTTTGAGCGACGGCATTGCACCACCAACGGGATTCCGTATTCAGTGCCAGAGTCATGGCTAACTCGGACATTTCGTTTTTTATTCTGGACAAAACATCAAACGAGGATCGAAGGTTAGCTCCATGATCGGCAATCGAATCCATTTGCATTTCGATTCGGCGGTAGCTTGCGCTTCCTACCAACCGAGTCGCTACGTCGCCGATACGGGGCGAGATTGTCGCCATTTCTTGAAGTAGTACACCTAGCGTATCGTGCAGTCCATCAAAAACGCGAGACGGAACGATAGAGGAATCGATCATTTGCTCGAAACCGGTTGCTAATATCCTTAAGTGGCCTGCAAGATTTCCGCTGTCTACAGTTGAAACGTAGCGAGGCAAAAGAGGTGCCAAAGTCTTGGTGTCGTACCAATTGAAGAAATGGCCGTGATGCCTTTCCAGCTTGGCGAGCGTACCAAACGTTTTATGCGTTCGATCCACAAGTCGAGTACCCGAACAATATCCGAAATCATACGCCGCTAAATCCGCAAGGAGTGCCATGCCAATATTGGTGGGACTGGTTCGAGAAGCGATCACTTCCCTTGGGTTGACGTGCACATTATCCGGTGGCAACCAGTTGTCTTCGGCAGTGACAAACACTTCGAAATAACGCCATGTTCGCCGCGCCATTTTTCGAAGGAATTGACGCTGAGGATCGTTTAGTCGGACGACTGGCAACGGAATAGGGCGGCTCAACCACCACGCGATAGCCGGTGATGCACCCCATGCGATCAAGAATGGACTCGCAATAGCAAGCGTCTGAGGATTTACGACGGCGATGGTTACTAGTGAGATAGCCGCAGTCAAGGGAGCGACGCTCATCGTTCGGTAGAAACCAACTAAATCTGAGCTTGCACTCCGTTCCGAATCGGTCGAAGTTCGCCATTCGAGCAATCGCCTTCTCGTCCAATGCACACGGACCAACGTGCGAACGAGGGCGTCCGCATTTATCCATACGTCGTACGGCAAGAAGATAAGGGTAAACAAGCACTGTGCGATTGGACGAACCAACGCCTGCAAAGCGGATTTAAGGTGCGTTGCTACCGAAAGGTCCGTTGGCTTGAAAGCAAAATCAATCAAGGCCGACATGATCCTGGGCGCCGCGACGACTAGTACCACGAACCAAGTCGCGGCAAGAGCAATGGATTGGCTCGCCATCAGCCAAGTGGCTAGCAAAAGCGTAATCATCGCTATCGGCATTAGGCTGCGACGAAGGTTGTCGAAAATCTTCCACCACGACAGAGCGGAAATTGGATTGCCAATGTGCTTTGAGTGGTTGCATTGAACGCGAGGTAATAGCCAAGAGGCGATTTGCCAATCACCTCGAATCCAGCGATGACGTCGACTCACATCGGCCGCGTAGCTGGATGGGTGGTCCTCGTACAAAGTTACATCACTAATCAAGGCCGATCGGCCGAAACAACTCTCTAGTAAATCGTGGCTCAATATCAGGTTGATTGGAAAATTTCCGCAACACTTTTCAAAGGCATCCACATCGTAAATTCCTTTACCAATAAAAGAGCCTTCACCAAAAAGATCTTGATAAACATCGGAGACAACCCGAGTGTACGGATCAATGCTAGGATCGGTACCGATTAGACGAACAAACCAGGATCGGCGTGAGCTAGCCATGCTGATAGCAACACGGGGTTGTAGGATGGAATATCCAGTCGTCACAACGCCGCTCTTGGTATCGAATTGAGGACGATTAAGCGGATGAGCCATGGACTCAACCAACTTGCGGGCTGAGTCGCGGGGGAGTTGGGTGTCCGTATCGAGCGTAATCACATAGTTGATATGAGTGAGGTCACTCAAATTACCGGACGTATCCGAGAATCGATCTGTCGCACCGCGTAAGGTCGCGTTGAGGTCTGCGAGTTTACCCCGCTTGCGCTCGAAACCCATCCAAGTCCCTTCACACTCGTTCCATTTCCGAGGTCGGTTCAGCAAAAAGAAAGTGTCGCGTCCTGCAAGGCTGTACATTTGATTGAGCCGCTCGATGCCGCGTTTAGCATATCCGACCATTTCCGCGTCTTTTGGTAATGTCTCTGTGTCGGCATCTTGGAAATCGGTCAACAATGCAAACTGAAGCGATGCATCGCGATTGGCTAGGAATCGGATTTCTAAACCCTCCAGCAAGCGTTCGATGGAATCAACGTGGGTCAACATCGTTGGAACGACAACGAGGGTGCGATGTTCTTCTGGAATACCGGCACGAAAGTCCATTCGCGGCAAAGCATTCGGTCGCATGAGGACGGTTGCAAGCCAGTTGACCATTCCCACAGCAAATTGGACCCCGCACATAACAACGGGAACGAAAACAATGCAACCAAGGGCGATCGAGCTAGCAGACCAGTCGCCGAGCCGGATTAGCCCCTCGATACCTAACCAAGCAAAGACGAAAACCGCAACAAGATAGATCGATAATGGAAACGTCCGCCGCAGTTTGTCAATCACGACTGACGCGGTGAGACGCATTTGAACAAGTCGCTCAAGAATAGGTCGCCCCTGATCGATCAGATAATAGCCAACGTGTCGCTTGGGTGAGTTCAATTTGCTGGCAGGTTCGTTTTCAGCGAGTTGAATCGCCCGAAAGGCAACGTCGAACTCAGAGACATTGGACCGTTTTGCGATCGCTTCGACGGCATGTCGATAACGATTTCGCGTCTGGAAATCCATGAGTTCGTACACGCCTGATGGATCGCGATTAAGTGTTTGCTCGACGAGACTATGCTTCGCGACAAATTTCGGCCAGTCATGAACGCTGAGAAACCGCAAACTGGTGATACTGTTGCCCACCGAAATTTGTTCAGCCGCTTGAAGCTGTCCTTCGTCGAGAACGAGCTGTTCAGTGGAGTGGCCCGAGTCGGTCAGTCGATGCTCCAGCCAACCGTGCACGAGGGCAAAATTAGGATTTTGTCCATGCAAATAACGCGTCAAATCTGCTAAAAAGGCGCCTGAAAGTGTCGGGTTCGATCGAGCCATATCCGCAAGCACCAGGATCAAATCTGACGGACACTTCTCAACCGTGGTAATCATCTGTTCTGCCCAATCCGCAGCGAGATCTCGATCCCGTCTTGCGATTGCAATTCTTGCTGCAACTCTCCTCAGATTTTCAATCAATGCCAAACGGATCATCAATGGCAACGCCCAAAGCTCTCCGAGTTGCAATGGCACCACGGACTGGTAAGCAGCGATGAAACCTTCTAATGCTTGTGCATCCACACGACCATCCGTGTGAGAAATCAGCTCCAAAGCGATTCCATAGACGCGAGGATATTCTGCGGCTGATCCGTTGGTGAGTTGCGGTAGCTCTTGGCTGTACGAACGAGGCAAAAGTCGTCGGGTCGAGTGAATCTGCTCTTCTAAAAGGTAAAAGTTGTCGAGTAACCATTCCGCTGCCGGAGCGATCCTACGGTTCTTCACGACAGCGGCTGCAACTTCGTCATAGGTCGATTGAAGGACCTTTTCGTTTTCTGCCAACCTAGTAATGAGCTTGTCCGCGACTCGTCCTGCGGCCAGTTTGTGCGTTGCTGCCAGATGCTGAGCGTGACGTTCTAGTTGGTCCGCGCTTAGCAACTCATCCCGGAATGGTGGTTCTAAACTAGCAGATTCGTTCGACGTGCGCGGAATCACGCAACTGCGATCATCGGTGCTCGAACTCAGTGTTTCAGCCATAGCCATTGCCGCGCTCGTTCCTTTGGGATTACCGACCATTTAACGAAAAAAGCCGACGTGGCCTGATGTGCCCTAAGGCCCACCGCCGCGCCGGCTTACCTGCTGACTAGCAATCCGGTCTTGCCGAATTGCTCTTCGTATAGTCTTCCGATCCGTTTCGTATCAAACCCCAGAATAGGCTCTGGACGCGAAAAAGCAAGGAGCAATCGCATTGTTGGCTTAACTGTTCCCAAAGCTAGGGGCGACATCATGAACCTAGAACAGAAGGAAATTGCCCTTTCGTTCGAGAGTCCGAAAGTCCGATCACGGGATGGGCAATACGCATTCCCAAAACCCATTATTAAAACTTTATCGCTTTGCTCATTGTCTTCGAGTTGGCTTGCCCTAACATTGACAACGTCGAACTCATGCGGCGAGGTTACACCAGCCTTTCGTGAGATAGATAAACAAAAACATCGGATGACAGATTACTCGGCAGTTCGCTAGGTCCAATAAGACCACGGCAGAGAGGCCTGACACTTGTAAGCCGACGTGTGGAAGCACCCTCAAAGTGCATCAGCACGTCGGCTTTTTTCGTTTCGGCTCAGATGACACGCAAAACCCAATGGACGAACCATTGAGGAAACGTTGATGAAACGTTTCCGCTACACCCTATTCTTGCTCACATTAACGCCATTCCTACGCTTGAATGGCCGAAAATACCCATCGAAAATTGAAAATGAACCACGCATTATTGCATTTTAGCTCGGCACTTCGAGGCGGTCGAAGCACCGCGCTCGACGCGTTGTTCAAGATCGCAGAGGCAAAAAATACGATGCTGATTTGGCAGGCAGAAGTTGCTGCGGCACAGTCCCAGAGCGAACACGACGCAGATCCGAGGTTCATCGCCATCAACTTCGCATTAGCCCAAGTCGATCGAGCCGAGGAGTCCGTTCTCAGTGCCTTTTGTACCGGACAATAGGACAGCGGTTCTGCCGAAGCAAAGTCCAATGCAGCTCGCAATCCGTTTTCAAACAAGGTACTTGAAATGACTATCAATGCAGGAATTTGGATCGATCATCACAAAGCCGTCGTCGTTTTGATTACCGATGGCGCGGAAGTGACAGAAGTCATCCTGGCGGACGCCGAAGCGACCAACTCACCGGATTCCTACAGCAACGAACGCAATTCGCATGGACAAAACGAATTCATCGCCGAGGACAAGCGTGAGCGAAAAGCAATGATCCACTTCATCAAACACTACGACAATGTGATCGCACACTTACACTTCGCTGACTCAATACTTATCATGGGTCCAGGCCAAGCCAAGGGAGAATTGAGTAAGCGGCTTGAAGGGATGAACCTCAAAGGTAGAGTCTCGCATATCGAGGCGGCGGACAAAATGACCGACTGTCAAGTGGCGGCACACGTCCGCGAAGTATTCGGACCCGCAGCGAAATGATTCATCGTAGACTGTTGATCTAAAAAGTTAACCCTGTGGCACGAGCCTGGGGGTTAAAAGTTTGGGATTAAAGTGAGCTTCCAAGCATTTTGGAAATTCACTAGGAACTTCGGAATAAAACTTGCACAAGCTCTAAACCCAGATCACCAGTATTTTAACACCCCAGCGCCCGCCGACCGAAACGAAAAATCGGCTAGCGCCTCACACTCAAAATCGTTTTGTTTCGTTAACCGTTTATAAGGATTTGATTATGTTTAGAAAACTCTTGATTACGTCGACACTGTTGGTTGCCATCGTCATGTCGAGTCGCGTTGGCCACTCGCAGTTTGGCGGCGTGCAAGTGCAAGTTGGTGGCTACGGAACAGGTGTACGTGTCGGTAACTTCGGTTACGGAAATGGTTACTACGGCGGCTATGGCAACGGCAGCTCGTATTATAGGAATAACAGTAACTTCGGTTACGGTAATCGGTACGGCAATTCCTACAATGGATACTACAACAATGGAATTCGCAACAACAGCTACTCCTATCCCGCTTATCGGTACGCTGCACCCCGAGTGTATTCAGCTCCTTTGCGCAGCTATCCAGTTCGGCGCTATCGCTATCGATAATCAACTGAGATCAAGTGTTCGCTAGGTAATCAGATTGCGAGTCGCGGATACAATCTCGCCGCGATAGAAATCAAGACGATTGTACTGAGGGTTAATACTGCATAGTCGGTGGCAATTCCGATTGTGCTTGCACTGCCGACGACCATAAACGATCGAAGCGCGTCGACAACGTAGGTAAGCGGATTGCAATGCGAGAGGACTTTCAACCAATCCGGCATCATGGCTGTCGGGTAGATCGCATTGCTGGCGAAAAAGAGTGGCATCGTAAGCAATTGCCCAACACCCATGAATCGCTCACGTGTTTTGACGACGCAAGCGATGATAAGAGATATTGTCGCGAACAAAGTCGCCGCGAGAATCACGATGACGATCACGTTGAGAATCGCGAATGGACTCCAATTGATCTTAACTCCCAAGAAGGCTGCAATGGAATAAACGATGATCGCTTGCGAAAGGCTTCGGATTCCAGCGGACAATCCTTTCCCAAGTACGAGTGCACCCCGAGGAGTAGGGCTCGCAAGAAACTTCTGTACAATTCCTAGGTCCCGTTCCCAGATGACGTTGATACCGAAAAATATTGCGATGAATAGAACGCTCTGCGCGAGAATGCCAGGCGCGATGAAATCGAGATAAGGCAAATTGCCCGTCTTGATTGCACCGCTTTTCGAGAACACTTGGCCAAAGATCAGCAACCACAGAGCAGGCTGGAGAGCTCGAGTGATCAATTCTGTGAAATCATGACGCAGTTTGCGTAGTTCGAATTCGGCAATCACCAATGATTTATAGATAAAGCCAGTTGCGTTGTTCAAAACAGCGTTGACCATGTTTGCGTTTAGCCAAGCCTTTCTGCAGTCGCTCGGTCGGTCGAACTTTTGCGGAAGGATCCAACCGTTTCTTGGGAATTGCCTGCGTAGTGACTGAACACTTCGTTCAAGGAATGCGATCTTCCCCCGAACGATGCTTCCAGTTCTGTGCATGTCCCCATCGCAGCGATCGTTCCCATTTGCATGATCGCGATCCGATCGCAATACGACTCCGCTTCCTCCATGTAATGCGTGGTAAAAAACAGAGTGGTTCCATATTTGTCTCGCAATCCCATCAACAAATTCCATACCGCATCCCGGGCGATCGGGTCTAGTCCCACGGTGGGTTCATCGAGAAACAGAACTTTTGGACGGTGAAGTGTCGAAAGGGCGATCTCGAGTCGACGCACCATTCCGCCGGAGTATTCGTTGACCAGTCTGCGTCCATCTCCGCTTAGACCCATAAACTCTAGGGTCTCACGTATGCGTTTTTCACGCTCACGGCCTGGGATATCGTAAAGTTTTGCGAAGATCAGCAAGTTTTCGTATCCAGTCAATGAGCCATCGACCGAGACGGCCTGCGGCACATAGCCGATCGCGCGGCGAACACCAACCGACTGTGTCTTGATGGATAGCCCCGCGACCAGGGCATCCCCGGAGGATGGAGGCAACAACGTTGTAAGCATTTTGATTGCCGTTGTCTTGCCCGCTCCATTCGAACCCAGCAGGCCGAACACTTCACCCGCTTTCACGCAAAGGGAAATAGAGTCCACTGCGATCAAGTTTCCAAATCGGCGTGATAGTGCCTTGAGTTCAATGACGCTGTCGTTCATTACATCCTGACGCAGGCACGGGTGGACGGACTTGTTAGGTAGCGTATGCATCATGCCTTGACCATAGGCGAAGCTTCATGGAAATCCGCTCCACGCGATACAGTTTCCCATACCGTAAATTCGGCACGAAGTTCATCGAGCTTTGCGATCGCGCCTTCGTAGGCATCATTGCCAAGCAGCAAGCGATGTGGTGGATCGGGGGATTCAACTGCACTCACGATCGCTTCCGCGGCTCGGATCGGGTCGCCAGATTGATGACCCGAAAGGGCGCGCAGTTGAGCTACGTTTTTGTGTGCTGTCTCCGCATAGTCATGGATTGGATGTTCGGTTTCATTGGCGGACCGCCCTGCCCAATCCGTTCGGAAGCCGCTCGGTTCGACCAGCATTACATGGATCCCCAGCGGTTCAACTTCCTGCCATAGCGCTTCCGATACACCTTCGACAGCGAACTTCGTCGAGTTGTAATAGCCTAGGGCCGGGAACGAGCGAAGACCGGCGATAGAAGACAAATTAACAATAAAGCCCTTTCGTCGTTTTCGCATTCCAGGCAGGACGATATGAATCATTCGGCAGAGCCCAAAGACGTTGACTTCGAACATTTTGCGGACCTCCGCTTCATCGCTTTCTTCTACTGCGGCAAAGTATCCGATCCCCGCATTGTTGACCAACACATCGATGCCACCGAAATGGTCTTCCGCCGTTTTCACTGCTGCTTCCGCTTGCGACCTGTTCGTCACATCCAGCTCAATAATCAGTGCGTCACCATACTGGGCAAGCCCTCGAATATCTTCGGTGTCGCGTGCCGTGATGACGACTCGATAGCCTAGTTCCAGTACATGCCTCGCGATCTGATGTCCAAATCCGGTGGAGCATCCGGTAATGAACCAAACGGGATTATCCAGACTCTTGGAGCCTTTTGTTGACGACTTCATTTCTGTTCTTTCGCTATAGGGGAAACATGGAATCGATATCTATCGCATGACATTGCATTTGTTGGGCCACTTTGGAAGTTGGACTTGAAATTAATCCTATAAGCTGTTCTTGCAGGCAGCGCTTCTTCGGCTTGTTGGGGTGAGTAGCATTGTGGCATAGGCTTCCAGCGCTTCCAGCCTGTGATGAGTGCTGGCTCACAGGCTGGAAGCCTATGCCACTTGCACAACCCTACTTGCCGCACGCCTAATTGCGTCAGTTGACCAAAACGACTTTTCCGTGATCGACACCCGTTTCCACACGGCGGTGGGCTTGGGCGGCTTGCTCAAAGGGAAACGTGCTATCGATCGTAACTTTTAGTTTGCCAGCTTCATAGAGTCGGATAAGCTCGCGAAGATCGTCGCCCGATGGGACAGCCAGCATGATTTGACCTGACTTCGATAGCGGCCACGTAAGGATCGTCATCAGTAGTCCCTTGATGCTTGGCTCAGTGGAAATAAAGTGTCCGCCTTCCTTCAAAACGGCTCGCGATCCCATGTAGTGGGCTTTCCCAGAGACATCAAAAACAATATCCCAACGTTCATCGGACTTCGTAAAGTCTTCTTTTTCATAGTCGTAAAAGTGGTCCGCTCCAAGGGACAGACAGAACTCGCGATTTTGGCCACTCGCGATCGCGTCGACATGACAACCATACGACTTTGCTATCTGGACAGCAAACATCCCAACACCACCGCTTGCGCCATTGATGAGTACGGATTGTCCACTTTTGATCTTGCCGTGGTCCCTAAGCGACTGAAGGGCAGTCGTTCCTGCCAGCGGAATGGCCGCAGCTTCTTCCATCGACATCGAATCGGGGATCTTGGCTGCCGATGCGACCGAGCAGACTGCGTAGTCAGCCAACGCACCACCCCGAGCATGATCGAGAAACGCCATGACGCGATCACCCTTGGCAAACGAACAATCGATGTTGGTATCAACGACGATACCCGCCACATCGTAGCCAGGAATTCTCGGGAAGCCGAACGGGATCAAGCCCTTCATGTCCCCTCGCCGAAATCGATAATCGATTGGATTCACACTCGAAGCCAACACTTCGATGAACAACTCGTCTGGTAACAGTTGAGGGATCGGGTGATCAGCAACGTGGAGAACGCTGGCGTCACCGTACTCGTTGTACTCGACCGCTCGCATCGTTAGTCCGAGCGGTGTGGAATGGATGCTTTCGGCATTGAGCGTGTCGGAGTTCATTTTGAGTGCTTTTCGCGAGTGTCGTGCATCTAGTTCCCCTCCCTCATTCTCCCAGCGTTCAATCGCTTTTCGCTTTGATGTGTCAGTTGCCGTTGTGGCTATGTCCCAGCTTGATCGATTTGGAGCCGCGTTGGCCACGAAAGATCGAGAGTTCCAAAGCGAAATCGCTGGCTGAGCCAAGTTGCTGTGCTGGTAACTGAGGATGCTGAGCGAAGCAGTTTCTAACAAGAAACGCTCCGCAAACTCCACGGACAGCCCTATCCATCGAACTGCGAGCACTCGTCCAAGGTGTCCGTGCGTGAACAAGGCTACATTGCCATCGAGTTTGCGGAGTTTTAAAATAAGTCGATCGGCGCGGTCGGAAATCTGCTGAGGCGACTCACCGCCTGGGCAACCGTCGCGAAACAGGTTCCAACCGGGACGCATCGTTTCAATCTCAACGTGTGTGCGACTTTCGTAATCGCCATTGTCCCATTCGATCAGGTCTGGCTCTTCCTCGGCGTGTTCAGCCAGTCCCGCGAAACGACATGTCTGTTTCGCCCGTTGGAGCGGGCTCACCAAGACATGTTGAAATGAAATGTCGCCGATTCGTTCGCCCAACCAACGGGCCTCTATTTCGCCATGGGGCGTGAGCGAAATGTCGGCCCGTCCGGTGTGTTGGCCAGAAAGCGACCATTCTGTTTCTCCGTGTCGAACAAGGAAAATGTGTGGAGGCGAGTTTAACATTGGTTGATTAACCTGATGGGCAGATATCACAAGCTCGTCCACGTTCTCGTAGTTCCCCACTGCACTGAGCCAGGGCCGCCTGCCACTACAACCCACAGAAACTTCAAACACGCCTTGATCTTATTTTTTGGGGGCATCGACGTTTACTCTTACTCCGTCTTTGCCGACCCGTACGTCAACCTTGCCATCGTGATTGGTACATGGCCAGTTATCTTTGACGTTGTATCGACGATGGATTTCACCCGCAAAATTCTCATCTGCGAAATTGGGCCAATTGGCTTCGTCGAACCCTTCCGCGCCCTTCATTTGCTCCTTGGTCACATCGAGTACAAGCACAACTCGGTCGCGATTGTCGGGATCCTGCTTGACTTGGATTGCATGCATGGGGACTGCAAACAGCTTGTCTCCAAGACCTAGAAACCCTCCGTACGTCACGGCGACGTACTGAACGCGTGTCGACGCGGGATCGACTACGAGGTCCTTGATCTGCCCAACACTATCCTTGTTCGAATTTTGAATTTTCATTCCAATAAGCTTGCTGACACGAATGCCATGCCCCGAAGTCGTACTGTCGATCTTGTGCAAATTCTGAGTCGCCGAGTCCTTTGGCAGTGTTGTGGATGTACTCTGAGCGCTTAAAGGACCTGCACAAGCGATCGCCATTGCTGCGGCGAGCCACGTTTTCGAAATCTTCATCATGTTCGTATTCTCCGTTTAACCAAGGTAGCAACTTCGAGCGCGACGTCATGATTGACGCAAAGTTCGCTCGACGAGTAGATTTGCTAACGCAATTCTCGGACCACTACGTCTTGGAATTGTGAATAGCCTGTGAAAGAGCACTCATCACAGGCTCTAAGCGTATGCCACAACAGGTGATTGCAGTCTTCCGATCGTTAAAACGATCGTAGATTCAATTCTGGCGAGGAGCGGGATCCTGCCTGTCGCATTGGTCGATGATCGATCACCGATCAAACTCGAAACGAGGAATCTCTTCGAGCGAAAAAACAATCACCTCCTCGCCAGTAATGGTACTAATATCGTGATGCATGCTTCGCACTTTGACACCTACAGCTTCATAAACAATGGATTCCAACATCGGGCGTGCTAATTCGAGCAACTGTTTACGCGTTTGCTTGATCAGATCGCGTCCCTTTTCTGGAGAGGCCGTTTTGCCAAGTTGTCGCTCAGCCAAAGTCAAAACGCTCCGAATGCGAACCACCAGCATGTCCTTGATGAAGTGAATCTGCACCTGGTCCGATCGCCAACCAAGATACTCTTCTTGAAATCGGATGATTCCATCGCAGATTGCCGCTTCGCTTTCGGTTTGAGTTAAGGCTTTCGATTTTCGGTCGCTTCGAATCTTGCGGGCCTCGTCAATTGGGAGTCGTTTCTCCGGCGATAGGCTCGATCGTTCTTTGGAAGTTTTTCGAGGGCGAATACTCGTAGACGAGGAGGGATCGACACTGGCCAGCACGGCTTTGATGTCATCCAAAGCAGCTGGCTTGGTCAAAACCAAATCGCACCCGGCCTTCATGGCCAAACCTTGGTGTTTCTCGTTTTTAAGTCCGGTAATGGCTACGATCTTGGTTTGTTTGAAAGCCGGCATGCGACGCAACTGGGACGTCAGGTCGCAACCGTCAATGTCAGGCATCACTAGGTCAATGAGCATCAAGTCGGGTTGGAAAGCGGATGCGACATCGAGCGCTTGGATTCCACCGTACGTCACATGTACCTGATTTCCCAATGCTTCTACGAGCAACCCAAGTGCGTCTGCTCCATCGCGATTGTCGTCGACAATAAGCACACGAATCGATTTTTCTATGGTCGACATGGTTGGAAGTTTGAAGTTTGAAGTTTGAATGTTGGTTCTTGGTTGTTGGTGCTTGGTTGTTGGTTCTTGGTTGTTGGTTGTTGGTTGTTGGTTTTTTAGCCCAACGGGCTTAAGCATCTCAGCCCAGGGCAGAGCGAAGCGCCGCCCTGGGTTCGTTCGCACCACGCATGTCGCCCTGAAAGGACAAAACGATTATGCCGTGACGCCCTTTCAGCCTTTCAGGGCTGCAAACCGTTCGCCACTGTAACCCAGGGCGGCGTTTCGCGATGTTCCATCGCTACACTCTGCCCTGGGCTGTGATGTCGCTGCCCCATTCGGGGCGAATGCATGCCCCATTCGGGACAAATGCATGCCTCTTTCGGGGCGGAACCATGCCCGCCACTTGCAAACGCAATCGGATGGTTACCTTTCCTTAGTCATATTAAGGTTGCGTTGTTCAGCCGCTGCTGCCAGTATCTCCTTGACCTGATCGAGACGGGCTGGTTTGACTAAATGGTGATCAAAGCCCGCTTGGGCAGACAACTCGCGATCTGTGTCCTGGCCATATCCAGTCAACGCAATCAGAACAATCTCGTTCCCACCCTTTTGCTTGCGAATACGTTTGGCGACTTCGTACCCGTTAAGCCCTGGTAGCCCGATGTCGAGAAGAACAACATCGGGGTGTTGCTCATTCGCAACTTGCACCGCTAATAGGCCATCATTTGCGGTGAAAACATCATGCCCAGATGCCCGCAGCAAAATGGAAAAGCTGAGAACCGTATCGACATTGTCGTCGACCACCAAGACTCGTAAGGGCCGCACCACCGCCGAATCTTTAACTGCGGGAGGGGGAGGCGTATCGGTTAACTCGATGGCCATCAATGGTAGTCGAACTACAAACTCGCTTCCTTGCCCGACCGAGCTGTGTACCTCCACTCGACCGCCATGCAGTTCTGTCAATCGTTGAACCAGAGCAAGTCCAATCCCGAGTCCACCTTGGGATCGATCGAGTGACCGCTCCGCTTGAGTGAACAGATCAAAGATCTTGGGCAATAGAGCGGGTGCAATCCCAACCCCTGTGTCGCGAACTCGAAGAACGCATTCGTCATCCTCCGCCTGAACACTCAACCAGATATGTCCTTTTTCCTCTGTATACTTTGCAGCATTGGTGAGAAGATTAACGACCACTTGTTCCAGTCTAGCCGCGTCCGCGTGGAGCCAAAGTGTCTCTTGCGGTAGGGATATGCTCAGTTCATGCATGCGTTGATCGATCAACGGACGAGCGGTTTCAACTGCGCCATCAACGATTCCGCGAAGCGCGACCCGCGCTTTCCGGAGTTGGACTCGACCAGTTGTGATTCTCGATACCTCTAACAAATCATCCACCAAGTGCTGTAGCTGGCCGACTTGACGTTCGATGATGCCACGTGCTTGCCTTTGAACCGAACTTTCAACGCCATTAGGAAGCCCCAGCAACTGAACCGCGTTAGCAATCGGTGCAAGTGGACTTCGCAGTTCATGACTTAGCATTGCCAAGAATTCGTCCTTGCGGCGATGCAAATCAGATAGCTCTGCGGCCTGAGAAAGCATCTGTTTTTCCATTTTCCGTCGCTCGAAGATATCTCGAATATCGCACTGGATGACGTGATGCAACCCTTCTTCGTATTTGTTCGCCACCATTTCGACCGGGTGTTTTTGGCCATGGCGATCTTCGAGCGGTAGTCCTTCGTATCGCATCGATCCGATTTTGTCCAACTGCTCCATAGCGAGTATGCTGGCTTGCTTGTCCTTGAGAAAGCCGATCTCCCAAAGTTCTTTATCCAGAAAATACTCAGCCGGGTAGTCGAGCAAGGTCGTAAGAAAGGGATTGACATGCGTGATCTTACGTGTCGAAGCGTCCACGATGAGTATTCCGTCGTGGGCTGCTTCGAATAGCCGGCGAAAACGAGTTTCGGAGTCCTCGAGCCTTCGCTGAGCGTTTCGACTATCGGTGATGTTGGTATGACACAAGAGGACCCCCGCGTTTTCCGACCGCATTCTTTGTGCTTGCATCGAAAACCATTCCTCACTGCCTGGAGCTAGACAGGGATACTCCGTTTTGAACTCGGATCGTGTTCCGTTGAGTACCTCCGCTAAACCGTCGATCATCCCATGGACATCGGGTCCACCTTTTGCAATCGATTGACGACACAAGTCGAGATAATTGATTCCCACAGTGGCCGTGCTAAGCGTAGCTCCATTCTCCATTGTATGACGATCGGACGGTTGATTGACCGCGATTACTGTGCCCAGGCTGTCCAGAACAACGACATGTTCAGGCAATGAATCGAGTACTCCGCGTACGAACTCGCCGCTTGCTCGCACAATTTCTGCTGCGTTTTTCTCTGCCGTAACGTCAAATAATGCAAGCACACCGCGCACGGGATGTCGCTCGTCACCATCCCCCTCAAAGTAAACTTGCTGGCGAACACGCAGCCAATGCACCTCGCCATTGGGCCAAATGACACGGTAGTCCATGGCGAACCAGCCTCGACCTGATGGCGAAAGCGAATCGTCAATTCGGACTAGGATCTCGTCGCGATCGTCGGGGTGAAACGCGGCATGTACGGTTTCACGAGGGACAACTAAGACATCTTGTGCCAGACCAATCAGTCTGGCTGCGTCTGTCGTTAAATGATTCAATCCAGTCGTGTAGTCAACCTCAGCTAGAGCCAAGCCTGCTACTTCGACACCTAACATTAGCCTCGATTCACTTTCTGCAATCGCTTTTGCGTTGGTGACGCGATCCGAAATGTCTCGGATCGAACTGGAGATCAGCATGCCACTCTCCAGTGCAATCGGACTCAGGGCAATCTCGACTGGAAACTCGCTTCTATCTTTACGCAAAGCAATCAGTGGTTGCCCTTTCCCCATAGTTCGCGTTAGAGGCTTTGCGATGTAATCCATGCGGAGATGTACATGCCGTTCACGAGCACTTGACGGAATGAGCATTTCGACTCTCTCGCCAATCAACTCGCTTCGTGAGTAACCAAACATGCGCAGCGTCTCAGCATTAACTAATACAATTTGGCCTGATGGATCGGCGATGACCATTGCATCGGGTGCCGATTCTAGAAGCGATCGAAACTTCTCGTCGCTTTCCCTCAACGCCACTTCGTTGTTTCTTTGATCGGTCAGCATCGCAAAGCGATCGATGGCGTTATCGATTGCGCGGGTCAAGCTCTCGGGATTGATCCAACCTTTCCGTAGGTAATCTTGTGCTCCTTCTCGCAACAATTCCCTTCCAACTTCGCGGTCGGAGCCAGTCAGCACGACAATTGGAGAAGGCGGTAAATCTCGGCCATCGCAAATCGCTGCCAGCATCTCCGGCGCGTCTAGATCTCGCAAATGGTAATCCAGCAGTATGCAGTCGAAGGGCGTGTTGGCATTCTCCTGCACTTGTTTAAGAGCGGTCTCGCCCAGCTCAGCTTCCGAAAATTCGTACCGCCGATCCGATCCGCACAAGATCATTTTACGTAAGTCTGCACGACCGTCGGGATCATCTTCGATAATGAGAATTCTGCGAGGGTCGCTGGTCATGATCGATCGATGCCCCCAAAATCCGATTCAATGGCCGGATGATTCTGTAACGTTTCCGTTCGAAGTATGTTTGTACTACATTGTGCTGCGACGTTTGCAAGAATCTTTCGCACTTGATCCAGCTTTGCCGGTTTAATCAGATGATAACTGAATCCTGCCTCAATCGAAGCTTGACGGTCTGATTCCAGACCATATCCGGTTAGAGCCACCAGGACTACGTTCTTGAGACTCGGCTGATTTCGAATCTGCTTCGCAACCTCGTATCCGTTAAGACCTGGTAGTCCGATATCGAGCAAGACAACATCGGGGATGTATTCCATCGCGATCTTGACTGCCGTCGGACCGTCATGTGCAGTTCGCACTTCATTTCCTGTTTCCTTGAGCAACATGGAAAAGCTCAATACCGTATCGACATTGTCATCCACGATGAGTATCCGCAAGGGGATAATTTGCTTGTCGGGAACAACCGCTGCGACTTGCACTGCCTGCATGCTCTTGGGCGACTCCGCAGGTAGCCGAACGACAAACTCACTTCCTTGCCTTAGTGTACTGAAGACTTCGACTTTACCGCCATGCATTTCCGTCAGTTGCTGAACCAGTGCTAGCCCGATGCCTAGTCCCCCTTGAGAACGATCGAGCGAACGTTCCGCTTGGGTGAACAGATCGAAGATACAAGGAAGCAAATCGGGCGTAATTCCAACACCGGTATCTTTCACCCGCAAAATGCACTCGGCTCCGGACTGCTCAGCGCTCAGCCAAATCGTTCCATTAGGGTCTGTGTATTTTGCGGCATTGGTGAGCAGGTTGACCAAAACTTGTTCAAGCCTTGCCGCGTCGGCGTGCAACCAGATTGGTTCCGTTGGGATCGTCACGTTCATTTTGTGGCCACGTTGCAGAATCAGTGGGCTAACGGTTTCTACGGCCGATCGAATAATGTCTCCGACTGCGACCGAGACCTTACGAAGTTGCACCATGCCGGTTGTGATTCGCGACACTTCGAGAAGATCGTCGACAAGGTGTTGCAACTGGTCGGTTTGCCGTTCAATGATGCCTCTGGCTTCCTTCTGTAATTCGTTCTCATTGCTTTTCTGCATGCCCAGCATTTGCACGGCGTTCGAAATGGGGGCCAGAGGACTACGAAGTTCGTGAGAAAGCATCGCGAGGAACTCGTCCTTGCGCCGATGCAAATCGGATAGTTCGGCCGCTTGGAGTTGCATTTGCTTTTCAAGTCGACTTCGTTCGGTTACATCGCGGGCTGCGGCGAAGACACCTTGTAGTTTCCTGTCGCGATCATAGAACGTCGTTGCATTATAGGAGACAATCGTTTGAGTTCCGTCTCTGGCTCGTGCCGTCAGCTCGTAGTCTGTAACTTTGCCTTCGGCTAGAACTAATTTGATCCCTGCTTCGGCAAACTCTGGGTTGGTAAAGTAGTCTTTGAAGGGAGCTCCGATCAACTCGTCTCGGGTACAACCAGTGAGCTCCTCCATCTGCTTGTTGACATCGCTAATGATTCCTCGCGGGTCGGTTGTAATCAACGCATCGATGTTGGATTCGATGAGCGAGCGAGTGTAAAACTGTTGGTCGCGAACACGTTGATCAAGCAGCATACGTTCCGCTTCGACTTGTTTACGAGCTGTATTGTCAGTTCCGATGAGCAGGTAGCCGATGATGTTTTCTTGAGCGTCGCGAAGCGCAGTCACCGATACGATAGCGGGGAAACGCGTGCCATCTTTTCGAATGTAGCTCAATTCGTAGATATCTTCGATTCCTCGAGAGGCTTTGAAAACAAGGGCTTCGAAACCGGGTGTGATGGTGGTTTGAAGTTCGGAGCTTAGGG
>CAMBSL010000029.1 GCA_945870455.1 Pirellula staleyi DSM 6068
CCCACTGTCGCGCCGAAATTCTATAGTCAAGATGCACTCATCAGTGGGACACGTAGTTGGCTTGGTTTCTTGATCAGCCAGAAAATGCGAGAACTTCGAATCCGTCAATTCGGTTTGACCAGCATCGCGCCAGAAGTGTTTTCGCAAATCGACGCCAAGGTTGAATTGACTCCCAACATGCCGATTCAAGCGTCCGACATTGGGAAATCCAAAGACCAATCGCCGATGGATTCGCTGATAGCCATGTTCTTGCCCTTCGGCGTCATGATGCTGATGTTCATGGTGATTTTGATGGCGGCTCAACCGATGTTGGAAAGCGCCATGGAAGAAAAAAGTCTTCGGATATCCGAGGTGCTTTTGGGTTCCGTCACGCCTTCGCAACTCATGGGCGGCAAACTCATTGGAAACGTGGCTGGATCCTTGGTGATATTCGTTTTGTATGGTTCGGGTGGGCTATTCCTGCTCAATTCACAAGGGCTATCCGATAAGATTCCGGCCAGTGTTCTGCCGTGGTTCCTATTGTTCCAGTTGCTTGGTGTCTTGTTCTTTAGCTCGATTTTCTTGACGGTAGGCGCTTCGGTTAACGAGCTCAAGGAAGCCCAAACGATGCTTCTGCCAGTTTGGATGGTTCTGATGGCACCGATGATGGTTTGGTTCGTCGCGATTCGGGATCCGAACGGAGTTGTCGCGACGACCCTCAGTTTCTTCCCACCATCGTGTCCGATGATGATGGTTTTGCGATTGGCTTCGGGAACCACCGTCCCATTTTGGCAACCGCCATTGGCGGCTATCATTATGCTGGCTTCGACGTTTCTGATAGTAAGAACGGCGGGGCGGATTTACCGCGCAGGTTTACTTAGAAACGAAGGTGCTCGGTCGATCACACAATTGCTCCGCCGATCGCTTGCTCCTCGATAGAATAACCTCAAAACATGAATACCTACGATCGTTCGATTCCTGACCCAGCCTTAGTTTTGGACCTTATCGAGGCGTTTCGTCGATCCAAAACCATGTTTGCTGCGGTCGAACTTGGTGTTTTCGATGTACTGCAGTCGGCCATGCAACTCGATGAATTGGTGTTGCGTTTGGGTTGCGATCGGATCGCATTGATGACGCTGCTCGATAGTTGCGTTGCGTTGGGATTGCTTGCTCGCGACGGCGATCGATACCAAAACACGCCCGTATCAGACATTTATTTGACTCAAGATAGCCCGCGTCGAATGACTGGCTACATTCACTATTCCAATCGAGTCATGTGGAAGATGTGGAGCAATTTGGAAGACGCAGTACGTGATGGTACGCATCGTTGGAAGCAGACGTTTGATTTCGACGGGCCGATTTTCTCGCATTTCTTTAAAACCGATGCGGCCATGCAAGAGTTCTTGATGGGCATGCATGGGTTCGGAATGATTACGTCTCCTCACATTGTCAATGCATTTGATCTGAGCCGATTCAAAGTGCTTGCAGATCTTGGTGGTGCAACCGGCCACTTGGCTATCGCAGCTTGTCAGCGTTATTCCAACATGACGGGGGTTGTATTTGACTTGCCGCATGCGCTGGATCTGGCCCGTAGTATGGTCGCGAAATCCGGCGTAGCGGACCGTATGGAGATTACGGGCGGCGATTTTTTTGTGGATGATTTGCCGCATGCAGACTTGTATGCGTTGGGCCGTATCGTGCACGATTGGAACGAACCTAAGATCCGACTCTTGTTGAAGCGAATTTATGAGGCCTTGCCATCGGGTGGTGGGTTGCTTATCGGAGAGAAGATCCTCTGGGAAGATCGAACTGGACCAAAATGGGCATTGATGCAGAGCTTAAACATGATTGTCTGCACGGAAGGCCGAGAGCGAACGTTGTCCGAATATGGAGCTCTGTTGCAAGAAGCCGGGTTTGACGCGGTCGAGGGCTTTCGAACTTCCGTACCCTTGGACGCCATTTTGGCGATCAAAACGTGATAAGCACATCCGCAACTGTTTTTCATAGCAATTAGCCGTCGGGCGATAGCCCCGGTTTTCTAATTGCTTGACATTCGTCGAGAACCGGGGCTATCGCCCTTCGGCTATCAGTTTGTTTCACTCGAAGACTCATACCGATGTGCTTAGTTCGACTTTAGAAACCATCAGGCCCTGTTGCGAGCCCTTTCCCGGTACGTTTTGACACGCCCCAGGGAACGAACGATCTCCTGCATGCGGCTCGCCGCAATCGATAGACTAAATTCCAGTTCGCCTTTGGAGATGTGAACTGAGCTTTGCGGCGGGGCGTATCCATGGTTCAATAGAGTTTCCAGACAATATTACGCCTCACAAGCTTAGGAGTGTTTTCATGCGCAAGGTCCGTTTCCTTCTACTTATTTCCCTTTGTTCGACTTTGACCCTCGGTTTTTCGGGTTGTGACGTCAAAGACTCTGCCAAAAAAACTGGAGCGACCTCTTCAAAACACGATGGGGGGCACAAGCATGCAACCACGTTGGCGGGAGCCTTGAAGGAAATCGAAGCGATTCGCAGCACGATCAAAGACGCTTTCGCCAAAAAAGCACCTGATGACGCGCATGATGCATTGCATGAGATTGGGCACGTCCTCGGGTCCGTCACGGGGCTAGCAGCCCCAGCCACCGACGAAGCCAAGAAATCCGTGAAAACGGCAGTGGACGAACTCTTCGATTGCTTTGGCGCGATGGACGATACGCTTCACCAGAAAAGCACTGGCAAGACCTACGAAGACGTAGCGGATCGAATCGAAGCTGCCATGTCCACCTTGAACGCCATGGTCAAATAACCAATCATGCCAAAATCGATCCATCGCAATTCTGCATTGGCAAGCCTAGTTTTGATAACAGGTTTGTTCGCCACCAGCTGCGTCAAATCCATCGATCCGAAAGTGCTTCAGCTTCGAAATGAGCTCACGGCCAAAGTAGAACCCAAGGATTCGATTAGCTTGACGGATGCGAAAACCGTCTTAGCGGAAGAAGCGGATGTTGTTTTGCTTGGACGAGTTGGTTCCGGCGATCTGGATCCATTTGAAAAAGGAAAAGCGATGTTCGTTCTTTCCGAAGCGCCCGAAGATCATGGCGATGGCAAGGGGCATGATGCCAGCGAATGTCCGTTCTGCAAACGCAAAGCGGATGAAGCGCCACTTGCTCAAATTGAATTCAAGGATCCATCCGGCTCGCCAATCGCGTATGGAGCAAATGAACTCTTCGGTTTGCGAAAGGGACAAGTTGTCGTTGTTCAGGGACGTGGTCGATACGAGAAAGATACCGATACACTTCTGATCCAAGGTACAGGTATCTTCGTGCGACCGTAGACTGCCGCACGCTTTAAGACAATGACGATTGCCAAGGAGCCAAAAGGCTCAGCAACCCGAGTCCGTAAAACGTATACTCAACGTCCTCGGCGGGGTCGAGTTCAAAGCCTGCGAAGCCTCCGTTTTCTCTGGCCATACTACACCCATACCTCCACGCGTGGTCGGTATCGACCAGCTCCAATGAGTCTGCTTCCCATAACGTGACACAGCTTGTGAAGGTGCTCAACACATCGGGTAGAGGCATGCGGGTATTTGCTTGAAATCCACCTTCGTCGCTTTGCAGGTCGACGAGAAACTCTGCGGCTTGCTTTGCCACGTCTTCGTTCAAAGCGTTTAACGTTCTCAATGCGCCAATTGCTGCGGCGGTCGGGTTCGCTCCCGAACGTTTTGCGACCCGCACTTCCAAAAAGCCCCCATCCTCTCGTCGTTGCCCCAGGAGAAATGCCACACACGGATCATCGCTTGGCAAATGGTGTCCTAAAAGCTCGAGGCAAATGGTGACTAGGAAGGTTTGGTAGGTGCTGCCAATGGTGGCTGTGTTGATTCGCGAGAATCCACCATCGTTCCGCCGCAAGGAATTAAGTAATTCACTCAGGCGACCTTTCCAATCGACTTCGATACTCTTGAGTGGGTTTACTTCGGTCGATGCTTCAATCAAGGCCGCTCCGTAGACGAGTGACAGCAAATCGATGATCGACTCTTGCTGAACCGTTCGCGACATCAAAAAACGGCTGGCGGAATCGGCCACATTTCCAGTCAGTAATCCTAGTATTGCAAGCGAGCGCAGAGCGAATCCCGTGTAGTACAAATCGCTCTCACCTTCTCGTCCGGCCCAGCCACCATCGCTTCGCTGCTTGGATAGAACAAATTGAGCGTGCGGATCACGAATCGAATCTGGCAACATCGACGCCCCAGCGGTTAGCTGCAGCGTCAGACGTTCAAGATACCCTAGTTCCATCATTTGCAAATTTTGTTTTGGTTGGTGCAAGAGTCGCTCGAGACCGAAGACAGGTCAAAACTAGAGTTCACCGGACTCGATCATTCTCAGGCAAGTTTCTTGTACTTGCCTCGGGTCCACATTCTTATTCTTCTTCTTGGCTGGGCCAACCAATGCGACAATTGCTTTGACATTTCCTTCCCGATACTTCTTGATTACATCTGGATTTTCCAAAAGCAATTGTTTGCAAAGGTTTTCGAATTCGCCCGCGTCGACCTGCTCGATTCCTAACGAAGCGATCGCTTTATCGACATCGAGTCCCGGCTGAGCGATCATTTTTGCCAAGGCTTCTTTGCCTCGCGTTGTATCAAGCTTGCCAGCCTCGATGGCAACAAGCAGCTTGGCCAGCGAATGGGATGTCACGGGATACATTTCGATTTCAGCATTATGCTCGTTGAGATACCGCAAAACATCTTGCAGCATCCAAGATACAGCTCGTTTAGGGGTCGCCCCCTGGCTCATCAGAGACACAAAGTAGTCCGTAACCCCCCGGCCTTGTTGAACAAGCACTTCTGCTTCGTTTGATTTGATCGCGTGAACATCGATTAGCAGTCTTCGAACTGAGTTGGGAGTTGTGGTCGCGAGCAACTTCTCTCGCTCCACGTCCGCCCTGTCGAGTACCACTGGCACCAAATCAGGACAAGGGAAGTATCGGTAATCTGCCGATTCTTCTTTGTCTCTCTGCATTTCCGTTTCGCCGGTGGAATCGTTCCAGCCCCGAGTCGTCTTAGGGGATTGGCCCATCGCGAGTCCGGTTTCTTGGAAGGCTGCATACTGCCTTGCCACTTCATAGTTGACGGCTCGTTCAACAGCCCGAAAGCTGTTCAGGTTTTTGATTTCGACGATCGGCGTAGCAATCGTTTTGCCATCCCGCACGATGTGCAAGTTGACGTTGGCGTCGGCACGAAGTGAGCCTTCTTGCATGTTGCCATCGGTGATACCCAGGAAAATCATCAGCAGCCGCATCTCGGTAAGGTAATTTTTTGCTTCTTCGGCGCTCGACAACTCCGGTTGCGAAACGATTTCAAGGAGTGGAGTGCCAGCTCGGTTGAGATCGATACGTGTGTCGGCTTTGCCGGATGCTTCGTCGTGCATGCTTTTGCCGGCATCCTCTTCGAGGTGCGCACGAACAAGGGTGATTCTTTTTCGAATCGGCTCTCCCGTTTTTTCGTCTTTTGCGTCGATTTCCAATGATCCACCAACGCATATCGGCAAATCGAATTGGCTCGTCTGGTAACCCTTGGGAAGATCAGGATAAAAATAGTTTTTTCGATCCCATTTGGTGAAGGGAGCAATGGAACAATCCAATGCGACCCCGGCTCGAACGGCAAGTTCGATGGCTTTGGAATTCAACACCGGTAACGCACCCGGCAGCCCAAGGCAGACAGGGCAGACTTGGGTGTTCGGCGAAGCACCAAAGCGTGTGCTGCATCGGCAAAACAGCTTTGTTTCCGTCTTTAGCTGTACGTGCACCTCTAACCCAATGACGATTTTGTAAGGCTTGGCGTCGGCGTTCATATAGGCGAATCGCAAGGAAGAACATAAGTGAAAACTTTTAGGTAAGCGAAAATACCGGCTTTTTGCCAGATAGGCAAGCCATGCCATCTGGCTTTGCTCCAATGGTTGCTGCCCTGCGACCTATGGATTGATTTCGGTTGGCCTATGGATTGATTTCGGTTGGATGGTACTATCCAATCGAAAAACCATTTCGACAAAGCCTGATTTCATGCCACGCGTGAGCAAGGATCGAACATTGCAATACGTTGAGCTTCAATGCAAAAGCAATTTTTCATTCCTCGAGGGAGCTTCGCATGCGCACGAGTTTGCAGAGCAAGCCCAGCGACTTGGGTATAGCGGACTGGCTATCACGGATCGAAACACACTTGCAGGAATCGTTCGAGCTCATACCGCCGCTCGTGATCTGAAGCTACCGTTCATCGTTGGGAGCGAAGTTCATCCAATCGATGGACCACCGGTGGTGCTATGGCCACAAAACCGAAGCGGCTACGCGAGCCTGTGCAAGTTGCTTTCCATTGGTAGATTGCGAGCAGCCAAAGGGTCGTGCTATTTGTCTTGGCACGACATCGCGGAACATTGCACGGAAATGTTGGCGGGTTTTGTGCCTCGTTTGCCAGAAAACCCGGTCGAGATTGCCGATTTGCAACTCGCTCCTATCGATTCGCAAACTCCCCCATTCGTCCGCCCATTGCCGTCGGCGATTTGGTGTCCGGCTGGGCATAGGTTTGACCCCCGCGACGCATCACCTTGGAGTCAGTGGCTAAACCAGTTTCGGGAACTGTTTCGCGATCGAGGTTTTTTAATTTCAAGCTTGCACCGCGGAGTGGATGATCGAGCGGCGTTAGAAGGGTTGCGAACTCTTGGACGCGACTCGAATGTTCCACTTCTAGCGACCGGGGATTGCCTGTATCACTTACCGGAACGGATGTTGCTCCAGGATTGTCTATCCGCGATTGCGACTGGCACCACGATTGATGCGGTTGCTGCGTCACGGCCAATGAACGCCAGCTATGCCATGCAATCGATCAAGGAAATCGAGCGAGCGTATCGCGAATGCCCGGACGCAATGGAACGCACGATGGACGTCGCAAGTCGCATCGATTTTTCGCTAGACTCTCTCCGATACGAATACCCCATCGAGGCGTCTCCGATGGGAGTTGCGCCCATCGACTATCTCAAGCAACTGGTTTGGTCCGGTGCCAAGGAACGGTACCCACGCGGTGTTCCGAACGCGATCATTGCGATGCTCAAGCACGAGATATCGATCATTCAAGACTTGAAATACGAACCCTACTTTTTAACGGTTTGGGACCTTGTTCGATTCGCTCGCTCTCGGAACATTCTTTGCCAGGGGCGCGGTTCGGCCGCGAACAGTGCCGTTTGTTTTTGTCTTGGGGTCACAAGTGTCGACCCGAACAATTACGATTTGCTTTTTGAGCGCTTTATTAGTCGCGAGCGGAACGAAGCGCCGGACATTGATGTTGACTTTGAGCATCAACGACGCGAAGAGGTCATTCAATACGTCTACGAAAAGTATGGCCGCGATCGTGCAGGCATGACGGCAACGGTAACAACCTATCGCACGCGGTCTGCGGTTCGCGAGTGCGGAAAAGCGATTGGACTCTCACAGGACCGAATCGATTCTTTCTCGAAGATTGTGGAGGGCCGAGGCGGAGACGAGTCGCTCGAAACGCGATGCGCCTCTGCCGGTATCGACCCTGCGTCGCCCATCGGCTCGCGTTATCTCTATTTGGTTCATTCACTTCTCGGGTTTCCAAGGCACTTGTCGCAACATACCGGCGGCATGGTCATGACCCAAGGTCCCATGCATGAACTCTGTCCGATTGAAAATGCCGCCATGCCAGGTCGCACGATCATCCAGTGGGATAAAGACGACTTGGATGAGCTGGGAATCCTCAAAGTCGATTGCTTGGCGCTAGGCATGCTATCCGCCATCCATCGCAGTTTCGATTTGATCGACGAGCACTATCAACGCAAACTTACTTTGGCAAACATTCCCGCTGCCGATACGTCGGTTTACGACATGATTTGCCGAGCGGATACGATCGGGGTCTTTCAAATTGAGAGCCGCGCGCAGATGAGTATGCTACCCCGTTTGCAGCCTCGGTGCTTTTACGATTTAGTGATCGAAGTCGCTATCGTTCGCCCCGGTCCGATCCAAGGTCAAATGGTGCATCCCTATTTGGCGGCTCGCAAATCGGGTATTCAACCCGAGTACCCAAACGAAGGAATCGCTCAAGTGCTTCGCAAGACAATGGGTGTGCCGATATTTCAGGAACAGGCGATGCGACTGGCTGTCGTTGCGGCTGGCTTTACCCCAGGTGAAGCAGACCAGCTTCGGCGCGCCATGGCCGCATGGCGCCGCCCAGGAGTTATCGATCAATTTCGATTGAAACTCATTCATGGAATGCAAGCGAACGGATTAGACGAAGTGTTCGCAGAACGCGTGTTCAATCAATTGAGAGGATTCGGGGAATACGGATTTCCCGAATCGCATGCAGCCAGTTTTGCGCTGCTGGTCTATGCGTCTTGTTGGATCAAACATCATTACCCAGAAGTTTTCTGCTGTGCGATGCTCAACAGTCAGCCCTTGGGCTTTTATGCTCCAGCTCAGCTCATACAAGACGCATCGCGACACGGCGTCGAAGTGCTGCCCCCAGATGTGAACGACAGCAGATGGGACTGCACGCTCACCGTTAATCCGATTGTGAAAACGAAACCTCCGCCAAGTCAAAGCAATCCGCGACGATCGATTCGACTGGGACTGAGAATCATCCGCGGGCTGCGTATGGAAGATGCACAAGGAATTGTCGTTGCGCGGGCCTCAGGTGCCGTTTTTGTGGATCAAACCGATTTGGTTCGGCGAGTTGGCCTAACGCAAACAGCTCTCTCGATTTTGGCGGACGCTGGGGCACTCGAGTCTTTGTCAGGTGACCGAAGAGCTGCCTATTGGCAATCGCTGGCTCAGGAAAAGAAGCAAATGGATATGCCGCTCTTCGACGCGAGTGGGATCGACGAAGATGAGATCATCCCAGAAAGTTTGCGACGGTTGAGTCCGTTAGAAGAAGTCACCACCGACTACGAAACGACAGGCATTTCGCTCAAAGGACATCCGATTGGCTTCTACCGAGAGCAGTTGACGCAACAGCGAGTGACGTGTGCATGCGATCTGCCGTCGGAGCGGAATGGCCGATTTGTTCGGGTTGCAGGCTTGATTTTGTTGCGGCAACGGCCGGGTACCGCCAAGGGGATCACGTTCGTTACAATGGAAGACGAAACAGGTTCTATTAACTTGGTAATACGACCAGACACTTGGACGTATTATTATTTACTGTGCAAGCAATCAAACGCTTGGTTTGTACACGGCATCTTGGAAAACCGTGAAGGGGTCATTCATGTTTTGGTTGGTCGAATCGAAGACTTGCAATCGGTAATCGGACCCGTGAATGTTCGTTCGCGAGATTTTCGATAGGGTCTGTGAACATAAATTTTTCGTCGCGATGCCCCACTACACTAGATAACAGACCCACTAAACTAGATAACAAGAGTATTGGCATGAACTTCCGAATAAATCCGATTGCATTGGTAAGCTTTGCGCTTGCTTGTGGATTGCAGGCGCTTGCACAGGCAGGCACACCTGTCCTCGCCACTCCAGCGGCTTCGTCCAACATTTCTTTTATTGATACGAGCATAGAAAATGCTTCGCCACTGTATTGGGAGTTAGACGATACGGGCAGTGTGCAAGTTTATCTGCTGTACGATCATGAACGGGACTCGCCGAATCGGGCTGCGGGTCATTGGCATTTTCGAGTCGAAGGAAAACCGAATGCGAAAGTCAGTTTAGTTCTCAACAACTTTCGCAACGTCTGGAACGGTAAGTCAGGTGTGCCAGTCTCAGAAAAATCAATTGCGTACATTTCGACTGACAGTAAAAATTGGCAAGTGGTAAAAGCGAAACTGCTCGCCCCAGGCGATCGCGTCGAACTCAATTTGGAGTTGCCTGCTTCCGGATCGCTTTTCGTGGCGCGTTTGCCTCCGTACAGATTGTCAGACTTAGAGCAATTTCAAAATGAGATTCGCACGCACCCATTCGTTCGATTCGAAGCGATCGGAAAGACAGTTCAGGGTCGTTCGCTTGAAATCATTAGCATTGGTAAACCGACTGCACCTCATCGCGTGTTTTTGCGAGGACGAGCTCATCCATGGGAACCGGGTGGGAATTGGGTCATCGAAGGACTTGTAAGACGGCTCCTGTCGGGTGACGCGGATAGTCTGCGATTCCTAGACAGATTTAGCGTCGCAATATTGCCGCTTGCGAACAAGGATGGCGTTGCAGCAGGTCGAACACGCTTTAACATGCTCGGAAAAGATTTAAACCGAAATTGGGATCAGCCGGCCAATGAGGAGCTTTGTCCAGAAAACTATGCCCTCGAAAAGTGGCTTGAGCGAGCCATTGCGGAAGGACGCAAACCGCACTTGGCGCTCGAACTTCACAATGACGAGAGCGGCAAGTTACACGTCTCGAGACCAGACGGGATGGACCACCAAAGCTACTTGGCACGAATGGCACGGTTTGAGGAACTTCTTCGCGAAAAAACTTGGTTTCGCGAAGGCTCGACCAATGCTATCTTTAAGAATGCGGGAACTTTGGGTGAAGGTTGGCTAGTGCGATATGGAATTACTGCTACTGTTCACGAACTCAACTGCAATTGGATCGAAGGACTTCAAAACTACCCGTCGTCAAGGAATTGGCAACTTTATGGCAGCCAGCTCTGTGAGGTGCTAGAAGAGTATTTCGACGAGACCAAGTAGCCAGTTCGGTTAAAAAACGGCGAAGGGGGTAGACAGTTGCGATACTATTAGTTTAATACCTGACGGACTCCGGATTCCTTCGGATTTCTTGTGCAACGCAGATGTTTTGCGAGCAACTCAACCCTTTGTCTATCTCCAGAGCCATGAAAACGAACATTCGCCTCCACCTTGGGCTCGCAACCATTCTATTGGCTCACTTGGCAGTTCTCAGCCCATTGGATGCCAATACGCTTGCCACGGACAACCTGACGGACAGCGTGACTGGCAATTCTCCTTCGATCGGCGAAAAGCTTGCTAGTTTCCAATTGACTGACTATCAAGGCAAGGAGTGGTCGCTGGAAGAGTTCCGGTCCAAGAAAGCGATTGTATTTGCGTTCGTTGGTACGCAATGCCCATTGGCCAAACTGTATTCGACCAAGCTTGCCGAACTTGAAAAGCAGTATGGCAAGCTAGGCGTTGCCTTTGTGGCGGTTGACTCGAATGTGCAAGATAGCTTAGCCGAGATGGCTGCTCACGCTCGTAAATTTGGATTCGATTTCGCATTTCTGAAAGACCCTGCCCAGGATCTAGCCGATCGATTGGGAGTCACTCGGACACCCGAAGTCTGTGTGGTCGATAGCGAGAGTCGGATTCGATACCGAGGCAGAATCGATGACCAATACGGTATTGGCTATACGAAAGAAAAGGCCACAAAGGCCGAGTTGGTTGCAGCTTTGGATTCCATTTTGAATAATCAAGATGTTGCGGCGACCACTTCGTCGGCTTCCGGTTGTTTGATCGGGAGGGGGCCTCGCGAAATTGCCAAACCAGACACGGATGTGTTGGTGACCTATGCGGACCAAGTGAGTCGTATTCTGCAAGCTCGATGCGTCAGTTGCCATCGAGCTGGTGAAATCGGACCGATGGATTTGAGCAACTACGAAGACGCGGCGGCTTGGTCTGACATGATTGCAGAAGTCATTGATGAGAAACGCATGCCACCATGGCATGCCAGTCCTGAACACGGCACGTTTATTAATGATCGCCGCTTGCCACCGGAGGACATAGCCACGATTAAGCAATGGGTACGAACCGGTGCTCCTCGCGGCGATGCAAACCAAGAGCCGTCCCCGCTCAAGTTTGTGGAGGGTTGGCTATTGCCTCGCGAACCCGACTTGGTTGTACCCATGTCCGACAAGCCTTTCGATGTGCCTGCACGTGGCGACGTCCGTTACCAGTACTTTGTGGCGGACCCAAAATTCACCCAAGACACTTGGGTCAACGGAATGGAAATTGTTCCGGGCAATCGCGCAATCGTTCACCATATCTTGGTTTTTGCGAGAGAGAAAGCGACAGGGGAAAACGGAAATCGACGGCGTGGCGGGGTCGAGGGAGAACGCGGATTTCTTGTTGGCTATGTCCCAGGAACTCGTGCTCAGATGATGCCTCCAGGGTTGGCCAAGCGACTCCCTGCGAACAGCAAATTGGTCTTCCAAATTCACTATACTCCAAACGGAACAGCCCAAACGGACTTGAGCAAGGTCGGATTCTGGTTTGCAGATGCCAAAACCATCACTCACGAAGTGCAAACGACCAGCGCAGTTCAAACCGCATTTCGAATTCCGCCCAAGGACGGCAACTACAAAACAGAGGCGATGCAGCCAGAGGAATTGCTGGACTGCGATTTGCTTTCGATGAGTCCGCACATGCATGTGCGAGGAAAATCGTTCCGATACACCGCCGTCTACCCGGACAAGACCCGGGAAGTGTTGATGGATGTTCCGAGCTACGACTTCAATTGGCAAACCGAGTATCGTTTGAGCGAACCGAAGAAGCTGCCCAAGGGAACTCGCATATTTTGCGAGGCCGCCTTCGACAATTCGACGAACAACTTGAATAATCCAGATCCGAATGCCTGGGTCTCCTGGGGTGACCAAACTTACGAAGAAATGATGATTGGGTACTTTCACATCTCAGTTCCTATCGATCCGAAACTTGGGCGAGCTCCTGAGGTTAAGAAGGCTCCGCCACCGCGTCCAACTCCTGCTCAGATTTTCAATGCTTTGGATAGCGACAAAGACGACAAGATTTTGAAGGACGAAATACCAAAGCAACTCCTGCCGATGTTTCAGCTTTTGGACAAGAACAAGGATGGGGTTCTTGAAAGATCGGAATTGCCAAAGTAGTGCATGCGAGATCTTGAAAAAATTATCCAAGCGATTGCGCAAGCCGGCGGGATCGCTTACCAGGTAGGTGGTTGCGTCCGCGACCAGATCCTGAATCAGCCCAACAACGACTTCGACATCGAAGTCTTTCATATCGACGCGGGTTCGTTGACCAAACTTCTATCTCGTTTTGGAAGGGTCAACGAAGTCGGGGTTTCGTTTGGCGTGATCAAACTGCACACTTCTCGATCGGAAGATATCGACTTCACGTTGCCCCGCCGCGAAAGCAAGATCGGTCGTGGCCATCGAGGATTCCAAGTCGAGGTGGACCACACGATGACGGTCGCCGAGGCTGCCTTGCGACGCGACTTCACCATCAACGCCATTTATCGCAACGCCCATAACCAATCGCTGCTCGATCCGCACGGCGGAGTTGCGGATCTACAAAACAGGATACTTCGAGCCACCAGCGACCATTTTGTCGAGGACCCATTGCGAGTCCTCCGGGGCATGCAATTTGCGGCTCGGTTCGACGCGAATTTGACGCCGGAAACCGCAGACATGTGCAGATCGTTGAGTCAAGAGTATTCTTCGTTAGCACTTGAACGGGTATGGAATGAATGGTCGAAATGGGCAATCAAAGGAAGACGTCCAAGCCAAGGCTTGCGTGTGCTGAACGATTGCGGTTGGATCGTCCATTATCCAGAATTGCTGGCGTTGCAGGGTGTTTTGCAAGATGCTCAATGGCATCCCGAAGGAGACGTCTGGACGCACACCCTGCTTGTTTGCGACGTCGCTGCGGAAATCGCCGAACGGGAGAAGCTACCCCAGCATGAACGCATGGTTCTGCTATTTGCAGCGTTGTGTCATGATCTTGGAAAACCTGCGACCACCAAGTGTGTCGACGGTCGATGGCGTTCTCCGCGACATTCGGAGGTTGGCGTACCGATTGCGGAGTCGTTTCTAAAGCGGATCGGATGTCCGATTGCGATTGTGGAGGTAGTGTTGCCGCTGGTAGCTGAACATCTGGTGCACATTCGATCGGAGGTCTCGCCAAGAAGCGTTCGTCGACTAGCGGTTCGGTTGGGAAAGGCTTCGATTGTCCAACTTGGTCGGTTGGTAGAAGCCGACATGGGGGGGCGGCCGCCGCTGCCGCGAGGACTTTCGACGCAATTGAAACAGATGTTGCAGCTAGCTGAATCGATCGACGTTTCCCATACGAAACCGGATCGGCTCATACAGGGTCGCCATCTGATGGAGCTTGGCTATTCACCCGCCCGCTGGTTCGGTGAAAAACTGGACGCATGCTACGAAGCTCAATTGGATGGTCACTTTGAAAATGAAGTGGATGGAATCGCGTATCTCAGAGAGTTGCTCACGGCGAACGCCAGCATGGACTGATGGCGTCGGTCGAGTCCTATCAATTTTTCACGCTCATCCGCGATTCCCCAAAGCCCGTTATACTGCTCTATGACGGTTACGACTGTTTTTATATGGAAAAGTTCCGTTCCGCGTTCATAGGGAAAGTCCTCGAATGTCTTCCTCAAATAGGCTCCCAAAACTACTGATCTTTGGATTTGCTTGGAGTGTATCCAACATTGGGTATGGGCAGCTCACTGACCAGCCAAGCCAACGAGCTTCAACACACTCGCGATTGATTCGAATGCACATGGAAAACCCTTTTCTTTCGCCAAGCAAACTGGCACTTTTCGCGCCCGATTTTGGCAACATCAAAAACGAACATTACCTGCCCGCGTTTGAAGCTGGCATGAAGGAGCAACTCGACCAATCGCGCGTCATTTCTGAACAAGCCGATGCACCTACGTTTGAGAACACGTTGGTGGCACTCGAAAAGTCAGGCGAAATACTAAAGCGTGTGCAAGCCGTTTTTTTCAATATGTCGTCTGCACACACAGATGAAATCATTCAAGGCATAGAAGAAAAGATTGCCCCGAAATTGGCGTCGCATTCCGACGATATTTTTCTCAATAAAAAGCTATTTGCGCGCGTCGAGTTGCTCTGGGCACAAAAAGAGAAACAGTCTTGGACAGAGGAGCAGCAACGACTACTCAAGGAATACTACGAAAGCTTCGTTCGCGCGGGAGCACGTCTAAACGCCGATCAACAAATGCGAGTCCGAGCGATCAACGAAGAGCTTTCTTCGCTCACAACTCAATTCCAAAACAATCTGCTTGCGATCACGAAGGAACGCGCGGTCGTTGTCGATGACGTCGCTCAGCTCGACGGCATGTCGATTGCCGATATCGCCGCAGCCAAGGAAGCTGCACAGGCAAAAGGTCTGGAAGGCAAGTATCTTTTGGCAATTACCAACACTACCAGGCAACCGGTGCTGCTTTCGTTGAACAACCGCGATGTTCGCATGCGTGTTTTTCTCGCATCGGCCAATCGAGGTCTAGGGGAAAATGGGGGGCTCGACAATCGACCGCTCGTATTGAGCATGGCTAAACTGCGAGCCGAACGGGCGAAGTTACTCGGGTTTAACAGTCACGCTGCGTACACGCTCGAAAACCAAATGGCTTCGAATCCCGTAGCTGCCTTCAAGATGTTGCAGGATCTCGTGCCTGGAGTACTTGCCAAGGCAAAATCCGAATCCGTCGATATTCAGCGATTCATGAAGCAGGATGGTTTCGAGGGAGAACCCAAGGCATGGGACTGGGAATACTATTCCGAGAAAGTAAGAGCCGAGAAATACAAAATCGACGAGAACTTGGTGAAGCCCTACTTTGAGCTTGAGAGCGTTCTCAACAACGGTGTTTTCTATACTTTTGGAAAACTCTACGGCATCCGATTCAAGGAACGCAAGGATTTGCCGGTGTACCATCCGACGGTCCGCGTTTTTGATGTGCTTAGTTTGGAGGGTAAGCAGATCGGGCTATTCTATGCCGACTATTATCAACGCGATTCGAAGCGTGGCGGGGCGTGGATGGACGCTTATGTCTCTCAGTCCCGGTTGCTGAACCAATTGCCGGTGGTTGTCAATGTCATGAGCATTCCCACGCCGGCGGCGGGCGAGCCAACTTTGTTGAGTTTAGACCATGTGACAACCATGTTTCATGAGCTTGGCCACGGCGTTCATGGATTGTTTTCATCGGTTGAGTACCCAACCCTTTCAGGAACATCGGTTCCTCGCGATTTTGTGGAGTTTCCGTCCACCTTTCACGAAGACTGGGCTATCCATCCCGAAGTCCTTTCCAACTACGCGCGTCATCACAAAACGGGCGAGACAATTCCCAAAGATCTACTGGACAAGAGCATTGCCGCCAACAAATTTAACAAGGGTTACGAGACGCTCGAATACGTATCCGCAGCTCTACTGGATTTGGGATGGCATTCCATTTCTGCGTCGGAAGGGCCAAACGATGTTGAGGCATTCGAGCGCGAGATGCTCAAAAAGTACGGTGTCGACTTCGCGCCCGTTCCGCCTCGTTATCGCACTTCCTTTTTTGCGCACATCTGGTCAGGTGGGTACTCATCGAGCTACTACGCCTATTTATGGAGCGAGGTGTTGGCCGCAGATGCCTTTGCCCACATGCGAACACTTGGCGGATTAACCGCTGCGAATGGGCAGGCTTTTCGGCAGAAAATCCTGTCCATGGGCGGAACGCGTGAAGTCATGCAACAATACAAAGACTTTCGCGGTCAAGTGCCGACCGTCGACGCGTTGCTGGCACGACGTGGGCTGAAGTAGGTTAGATGCCTTGCTGGATTTTGAGGCTGGGGCCGTAGGTCAGGCTGCCAGCCTGGCCTACCAAAAGCGGCAACTAATTGTCCTCACCCAGGAATAGTTCGCACGCGATCCTCGTGCCCATTCGAAAGATTGGGCTTGATTGGTAGCACTAGTTCGAAGATGGTTCCTGAGCCTACCTCGGAGCGCAATTCGATCGTCCCGCCATGCTCTTTGGCGATCTTCAAACTGACAGGCAATCCCAGGCCTGTGCCTCGGTTTCCTTTGTTGGACTCGAACATTGAGAAGATCCGATTCAAATCGTTTTCTGCAATCCCGATTCCATTGTCCCGCACTTCGACGCGTATCTGATCCGAGGTGGTGGTCAAACCAATTTCAACGATTCCGTCGGATTTGTCGGTACATGCATCGATGGCATTTCCGATCAGATTGAGGATCGCGCGATGGATCGCTTCTCCATCCAACATTAGTTCTAGAAACGTTGCAGGTCGTTGCCAGTTCAGAGACACCGATCTGTCTTTGGCGTGGGTGGCCGAAATTTCAACCACTTCGTCGATGATCGTCCGTAAATCGACCGCTGCACGATTGGGTTTTCGGTCTTTACTCATGGTCAACATATCCATCACGAACGTTTCAATACGTTCTTGATTGCGTTCGCAGATACGCCATCCGTTTTTAACGACAGCCAAATCGTTGGTTTTTATGCCCTGATCGATGAGATAGCCCCCACCGCGCAGCCCCTGCACAATGTTCTTGATATGATGCGAGAGGGTTGCGATGGTCTGCCCCATTGCAGCCAAACGTTCTGCCTGAACCATGCTTTGATAGTAGTTTGTGTCTTCGATAGCGAGTGCCGCTTGGTGGCCGATGGCGACGAGCATCTTGAGGTGTTCTTCGTTAAAGATGCGTTCGGAGGTCAGTGCATGTTTGCCGGCTGAGATGCTCGTATCGATATAGATGACGCCGACGTTACCATATCGGCCTTTCATAGGAACACAAATGGCTTCGCGAATGCCACCTGCCGAGATACTTGCGCTGCTGTTCCATCGGTCGTCATCACAGGCGTCGCTCGTGAGTACCCCTTCTTCTTTTTTGCATACATATTCCAAAATCGTTTTGCTGATACTCATCCGGGCGGAAGGCTGGTTGGCGACACGATTGCGTCGACAACTGGGACGAAGCTCCCCGCTTTCCAAATCGGTTAACATGATGCAACCGCGATCGCACCGGACCCACTGGAAGATCAAATCCAAAATTTGGTGCAACAATTGATCGATGTCGAGCGTACGGCTGACGGCAAGGGCCGTTCGATACATGATTTCCCAATGGCTTTTTGCTTGCGAAGAAGCTTGTTTAGATTGTACTTTTGCTGTCCAGTCGTTCGTTTCCTCCAGCAACTGTTGTTCGATATCGACTCGCCCAACAATTTGAGACGATTCGTTGTTTTGGTTGTGAACAATATCGACATCGTCGTCCTCTGGACCGAAGGGGCGAAACGCTATCCGAAACAGCATCAGCTGCCTGCCAATTTGGACCCGATCACCGACGGCAAGCAGGTGCTGATCGATACGCTTTCCATTCACAAACGTTCCGTTGCTACTGTCCAGGTCGCGCAAAAAGAACTTTCCGTCGAGATATTCGACCTCGGCATGAACGCGGGAAGTCTCCGAGTCATCAAGATGAATTTCGCAGTGATTGTCCCGACCAATTTTCTGATTGGTTTTTCGGACCAAGTAATGGGTGCCAACACCGGCACCTCGAACGACATACAGTGACGCCATGGATCAGGCTAGATTCGTGCAACGAGTTAAAACGTGGGGGGAACAGAAAATGATAACATACCCACAACCTAGCTCGCCATAGATTAGGCTTCTTTCGATGGCCCATCGGCAGTGATTTAGTGCAAAGTCGCAAAATTGTGGCCTGCGTGACCTAACGTGTCCCGAGGCCCGGCGATACTTCGTTTGTCAAGCTGACGAGCCACAACATCCATGCTTGACTCTCCTGAATGCGGCCCAACCAGTTGCTTGTTTCATCCCTCAAGGAACAGGCAACTGGTGGGCATATTTCAAAAAATGTATGCAGTATATCCCGTTCCAACCATTCTCAATCAAGGAAGATTTTACCATGGCTAAATTCTACGTACAAAGCGGCACACTCCGAGCCATCATCGATAGCGCTGACGCCGAACGAGCAGCACTTTGGGCGGTTCATACCGCCATGGAGCAAGTGATTCCATTGGATTCGGCCGACGAAGTGTTTGTGCAAGGCAATGGCCCAAATAACATGATCGCACTCGCCGAAACGATTCAACTCAGCGAAGTTGGCTTTGATCGCGGTGATTGTTTGCAGATTGATACGTTCGAAGCGTTTCAGCATTGGAACCAACTCATTCGAGCAGTGGAAAAGCTGCAACGTATTTTCCCCAGTTGAACCAAACCATTAATAACTTCGTTTCGACTATTCCGAATAATGGTTATGAACCCTACGATTGGGGTGTCCCTGCACCGCAAAGCGGGAATAGCTTTCCAAGGAAAAAAAGTATTTGCTTGCGGAGAACTCGCTTTCCGTTGTAGGATTAGATCTGAGCGAGGATACGGCTGATATCGCCCCAGGCGTTTCCTGCCTCTTCGAATGCTTTTTTCCTCTTCGAATGCTGTTACGCAACCAAAAGGGAGCCAAGAATCGTGATCCACTATTCCTGTGATCGATGCAAGCGAGAAATCGACACGAGCACTGATCTTCGCTACACGGTGACGATCGAAATCGAAGCTGCTCTGGATGGCCCTGAGCACGAGCTTGTTGACGACCCAGACCATCTCGACGAAATCCAAGATATGTTGGACTCTGCTGACGACCTTTGTAGTTCTGTCTTCGATGACGATGTTTACCAACGCAAACAGTTTGATCTTTGTAAGGATTGCTTTCGCAACTACATAAAGAACCCACTTTCACGCGAATCGACCACGCCGCTCGGATTTAGCAAGAATTAGGTATTGCACTAGTTTTAGTTCAAGCTTTACTAAGACATCCGTAGAATCGCGTTGGAGGCCTTGCGATTCCGTTCACCACGCGTACGGGGACACGATTGGTTCAAGCAGGCCGATTGAGTTCAAGCAGGCCGATTGAGTTCAAGCAGGCCGAGGACGCGAAAATGGAAAGACACTTCTTGCTGAACCAACATCGAATGCATCTTAATCGTCGTCAGAATCGGGCGAATCAGAATCGGGCGAATCAGAATCGGGCGAACGGGTGCTACTTACTCAACGTTTTCATCGCAGCGACAGCCTTTTGCTTCTCGCAAAACACCTTCGCTACCGAATTCGAAACCACTTTTCTCAAAAAGTTTCGAGCCGGCGCCGTCACCGTAGATATTACGCCGACCAGCGAACGGTCGATTGTTGCGGGCGGGTTTCTCGAAGCACAGGCCTCCAAGATCCATGATCGCTTGTTCGTCCGCAGTATTGTTCTCGATGATGGCTCTACCACTATTGCGCTGACCGTGGTCGACACTTGCATGATGACACAAGCGTTGATAGACGACGCCAAGCAGCGAGCGAGCAAGCAGTGTGGAATCCCCGTCGACAAGATGATGGTTTCTGCAACTCACACCCATTCGGCACCCTCTGCCATGGCCTGTTTGGGAACACGACTCGACACGGGGTATGCCGAGTGGTTGCCTGGCGAAATTGCGGAAGCCATCGTGGCCGCTCATGCCAAGCTTGAACCAGCTCGCATCGGATGGGGATCCATCGATGATTGGGAACACACACACAACCGGCGGTGGATCCGCAAACCCGAAAACAAGGTAGTCGATCCGTTTGGCCAAGCGACCGGCCTAGCTCATATGCATCCCGGCTATCAAAGCAAAGACGTGATCGGTCCATCTGGGCCCGTCGATCCTGAACTTTCCATTGTCTCGCTACAAAGCGTCGATGGACGTCCGATCGCAGTCTTAGCGAATTACTCGCAACACTATTTTGGCGCGCAGGCCATCTCGTCGGACTATTACGGATTGTTTTGTAAACACATTGCGAGATTGCTTAACGAACCGGGAGAGGGAAACGGCCCATTCGTTTGCGTTATGTCTCAAGGCACAAGCGGTGATCTGATGTGGATGGACTACGGTTCCCCTGCAAAGTCGTTGACAATCGATGCGTATGCCGAATCGGTTGCGCGTTATGCTGAACAAGCCCTCGATGCCATGCAATACCATGACTTCGCCCCCCTCGCCATGGTCGAAAAGAACCTTGCGTTGAAATACCGAGTCCCCGATGAAGACCGTCTCGCCTGGGCCAGACCCATCGCCTCTCACATTGAGAACGGGCTCGCAAAAAATGTTCAAGAGGTTTATGCAAACGAGGCTCTCATTCTGCACGAACGTCAATCGACCAAACTCAAACTTCAAGCCATTCAAATTGGCGACTTGACGATTGCAACGCTGCCAAACGAAGTCTACGCACTGACGGGCCTGAAGCTAAAAGGCCGCTCCCCATCGCCTTCGAGTTTCAATATCGAACTTGCGAATGGAGCCGAAGGATACATCCCTCCACCCGAACAGCATGCATTGGGTGGCTACACGACTTGGCCCGCTCGAACCGCCGGACTTGAAGTCGCCGCTGAACCACAAATTGTGAGCGCTCTTGTCGATGCGCTCGAAGAAGCTACCGGAAAAAAGCAGCGAACCATGAACGAGGAACATGGTCCTTATGCATTAGCCATTCTGCAAGCCAAGCCAAGTTCCTATTGGCGACTAAACGATGCCGACGGTTTTTCTGCACGCAATGCAGTCTCAAGCGGTAAGCCAGCGAGGCTCAGTCCTGGATTCGCATGGTATCTACCTGGTGTTGGAAGCGGAACTGGGATCGGCTCGCATGAGGAACTAACCCCATCTTCGTTTTCTGGCGTCAATCAAATCAATCGCGCTGTTCATATGGCCGGTGGCGAATTGATGTGCGAATTAGAGACGGTTGGCAATTCTTATTCGGTTGCCTTTTGGTTCTGGCTAGGGGAACGCAGTGGAGCAAGCGATCGAGGTGGAACTTTGTTTCTCGGACCAGCCTCCGAGAAATTGGTTGCGAGACAATCGAAGGACCATTTATTCCAACTTGATCTCAATGGAATAACCTCTGCAGATAAATGGCCTGCCGACTTATGGCACTTTGTAACCTTGGTTCGGGACGGAGGATTTTCCAAGCTCTATTTGGACGGCGTGACTGAGCCCGTCGCCCAAACTCGCATCTCACCAATCGATATCACAAGAAAAATAGGTTTTGGGAGCGGCTTGCAAGGAAAGCTCGATGAAATTGCTGTCTTCGATCATGCTCTTTCGTCGACGGAGATAACCTCGCTGTGGAAAGTCTCGGGCATCGAACAGCAACGAGAACGCGACACAGCTCAACGCAAGCGACACAATGAGGACGCGAGTGCAAAATCGAAAACTCCCGTATTTCCGAACAACTACCTCCAAGCGATTGCCGACCTCAAACCGGTCGTTCTTGAATCCTTGGCAGCTTCTCCAGTTGGCATGACAAATTCGGGAGCCGTTACCTTTCAAGCGGACTCGTACGCGGCTTTCCGCTCAGGACGTATCGCATTTTCGTCTGAACAGCTTGGTAGCACCTATAGCGTCTCGCTTTGGTTTCTCAATCAATTGCCCAATGAGGCGAGACCCGTCACGGCGTATCTTTTCTCACGAGGGCCCGACACGGATGAGAAAGCCCCCGGCGATCACATCGGTATCGGCGGAACCTATCAATCGGCATTGACGGCCAAGCTCATTTTATTCAATGGGAACGCTCGAAACCAAACGGTATCCGGACGCACCACAATTCCTCCGCAAACTTGGAATCACTTCGTCGCCATTCGAAACAAGAGTCATGTTCGTGTGTTTCTCAACGGTGAACCCACGCCTGAATTGGATGCAGGAATCGAAGACACAACGGGTGGAAGTCGCGAGTTCTTCTTGGGGGCTAGAAGTGATCAATTTGCACCCTTGCAAGGGCAACTCGCTTATTTTGCTTTGTTCGATCGCGAATTGTCCAACGATGAAGCCAAACTTCTGCACACAGCGTCCGGTCAAAAGACGGGAACTCCAAAAGCTCCGCCGATTCAACAGACTAATCCTGCTAGCAAGCCGCTCTCTCCCGAAAAATCGCTTGGTAAAATTCATGTCCCGCCTGGCTTTCGCGTCGAGTTGGCCGCGTCCGAGCCACAGGTAATCGATCCGGTGGCTTTCGATTGGGATGCGTCAGGCCGCTTGTGGGTGGTCGAAATGTCCGACTACCCACTTGGAATGGATGGTCAAGGAAAACCTGGCGGTAGAGTCCGAATCTTAGAAGACCGCGATGGAGACGGGCGATATGAACAAAGCACGCTCTTTGCGGATGGACTTAATTTCCCCAATGGCATTCTGACTTGGCGAGATGGAGTTCTCATCACTGCGGCTCCACAAATCCTGTTTCTTCGTGACACAGACGGCGATGGCAAGGCCGATACCAGTGAAGTCTTGTTCGAAGGATTTAACGAGGGGAATCAACAACTGAGGATGAACGGCCTGCGTTGGGGGCTCGACAACTGGGTCTACTGTGCAAACGGAGGGCACCATGCCAATCATGGACTTGGCACGAAAGTTTCTTCCCGTCGCAATGGTCAGTCTTATGAAATAGGGAGTCGTGATTTTCGAATTGAGCCAGATACGGGTGCGTTGGTCGTCGAGTCTGGGCCTTCGCAATTCGGACGCAACCGAGACGCTTGGGGACATTGGTTTGGAACTCAGAACGCAAAGCCGCTATGGAACTATGTGATTGCGGATCGCTATTTGGCACGCAATCCCTTTGTGCCTGCACCGAGCCCGATCCAATTTGTCTTGCCACCGAACAGTCCCGAGGTTTTTCCGGCCAGTCGACCCGAAAAACGCTTCCACAGTTTTCAAGAAGCTGGCCACTTTACTTCCGCATGCGGCGGTATGGTCTACGGTGATCAGCGCTTGTTTGGAGAAGATGGCAAACTGCATGCCTTTACTTGCGAGCCGTTTCACAATCTCGTTCAGCACAACGTGGTTATCGACAGTGGAGTCAGCTTCACTTCGACTCGACCTACCGGCGAAGGACGCTTTGATTTCTTTGCAAGTGAAGACCGTTGGTGCCGTCCTGTCATGGTGCGTACAGGTCCAGACGGAGCACTTTGGGTCGCCGATATGTATCGCTACATGATTGAGCATCCACAATGGTTGCCGCCCGAAGGCAAACAAGAACTGTTGCCCCATTACCGGCTAGGTGACGATCGAGGCAGAATCTATCGCGTCGTCCGCAGCGATGCAAAAACCAGCTCGCCATGGAACCTAACGTCGAGCAAGACGGAGTCGCTCGTCGCAGCCTTGGATACATCAAACGATTGGCAACGCGACAAAGCCCAACAGTTGTTGGTATGGGCAAAAGACAGCTCGGCCATCCAATTGCTCGAAGAACTTGTTCGGACTTGCCAGCGGCCACAAACGCGGCTTCAAGCCTTGGCAACACTGGATGGCCTTGGCGGACTGTCAACGGCGATGATCGTAGCGGGTCTACAGGACACGCATCCGCGAGTCCGCGAAAATGCCCTATTGTTGGCGGAACGTCATCGGGATGATGAAGTTGTATTAGCCGCGGGCAAGCTAACGCGTGATCCTGATGACAAAGTCTGCTTGCAACTTGCCCTGACGCTCGGCGAATGGCCCGATGAACGTGCAGGATCCGCATTGGTCGAACTCGCTCAACGCTACTATGAGGAACCATTCATCCAATCCGCGATCATGAGTTCTGCATTGACGCATGCCAAAGAATTTGCGGCTGGAATGGCCAAATCCAAAGCGGTCGTTATGTCTGCATTCCGCGAGCCGATCGTTCGCCAATCTGTCGGGCGCAAGGATTACACCGTGATCCGCCTTTTGTTGGCCGACGCTTTGTCCAACGAAGACCCAGATCGCGTGGTTAAACTCGATGAACTACTGCATACGCTCCAGCAAATCGGCACCGATATTGACGAACTTTCATCCGTAACCGAACAAAACGGGTTCTCGGCGGAAAGGAAGCAAGTGGACGAGATTATGGCGGCGATGGTTGAGGCTTCCAAAAACGAACGATTGGAGTTAGCGACAAGAATTGCCTCGGCCCAACTCTTATGCCGCACCAACAAACATCGAGAATTGGGAGTCAAGATCCTATCTCAATGGCTTACTCCACAGATCGCTCCGGATTCCCAACATCGCATTTTGCAAACGTTCGCTCAATGCGGTCACGAAAGCATTCCTGATGTTCTGACAACGGTTTGGCCAGAGTTTTCACCCGAACTTCGCATCCTCGCGGTTGACGTTTGGTTGTCCAGAGCAGCCTGGACGAATGATTTGCTCAATCGAATCGAAAACGGGCAAATCAATTTCGGTAGTCTTGATTTATCGCAGAAGGACCGACTGATCCGGTATCCCAACGGCTCAATTGCCGAACGTTCGAAGCTTTTATTGCAAGATGCAAGGATGTCGACGCGCAAGCAAATCGTGGATCGTTATCGGGGTGCACTCGAAAGAAAAGGGGACATTGCGAGTGGCAACCTGGTATATCTTCGCGCTTGCTCCAGTTGCCACCGCCGGGAGACAGCCGGATATGAAGTTGGTCCCAACCTTGCGACCGTCGTGAATCACTCCAGCGAGAAACTCCTGATCAACATCTTAGATCCGAACGCGGATATTCAGCCTGGCTATCAAGCCTACAACGTTTTATTGGAGAGCGATGAAGTACTTTCTGGGCTTCTGACTGGAGAAACAGCCAACAGCATCACTGTCAAACAAGCCAACGGGGCGACGCGAACGATTTCGCGACTAGAGATCGAAAAACTTCGCAATTCAAACTTGTCATTCATGCCCGAAGGCATGGAAGCCGTTCTTTCGCAAAAGGATGTCGCAGACCTGATCGCGTTTCTTCAAAACCCCATTCCGACAAATCAACTCCCATGAACTTTCCTTCAAGAAACAGCCTTTTCGCCCTGGCTATCCTGTTGCTTATTCCCATGGTGGTGCGAGCAAACGACGCAGCGAAACCGGTCAAGGTTTTTATCTTGGCAGGACAGTCGAACATGGAGGGGCACGGCTTTATTGCTGCCGATCCTAAACGCAATGATGGGAAGGGGAGTCTTGAGTTCTTGTTAAAAGATCCGGCCACGTCGTCACGTTTCAAACATCTTGCGGACAAGGAGGGAAGATGGATCGTCCGCGACGACGTTTGGATTTCGTACCTTGACCGAAAAGGCTCATTGACGGTTGGGTTCGGTGCGAGGCCGGAGTTGATCGGTCCCGAGTTGGGGTTTGGCAACGTGATCGGAGACGCATTGGACGAACCCGTTTTGCTCATCAAGTGCGCTTGGGGTGGCAAGAGCCTGGCAGTTGATTTCCGTCCGCCCAGCGCAGGCGTGGTTCCTTATTCGCTCGGCGAAAAGATGGATGCTGCGGTGGCGCAAAATCCTGCGATCGTCGGCAAATACTACCGTGAGACTCTCGCTCTCACGAAAGCGGCGTTGGCGAATCTCAAGGATTTGGTGCCAGGCTCGGAGGGACGCGGCTATGTGCTCGCCGGATTTGGCTGGCACCAAGGTTGGAACGATCGCATCAACGATAAGCACAATGCGGAGTACGAAAGCAACATGATACATTTCGTTCGCGACATCCGGAAAGACCTGGGCGTCGAAAAACTCCCCTTTATCATCGCTGAGACGGGCATGAGCGGATTCGAAGAAAAACATCCACGGGCTTTATCGCTGATGAAAGCTCAGGCCGCAGTCGCCGAGCATGCTGAGTTCCAAGGCAACGTTGCTTTCGTTGGCACGCGAGCCTTTTGGCGACCACAAGATCAGTCACCATCCGGACAAGCGTATCACTGGAACACAAATGCCGAAACCTATTATCTCATCGGCGAAGCCATGGGGAAAGCGATGCTAGGCCTTTTGCCAGGCAACTAGGAGATGTTGCCAAATTTTTCGAGCATCCGATAGAGGCTTCTGCGGGCGATTCCAAGCTCTCTGGCGGCTTTGGCTTTGTTGCCGTGATTGCGACGCAGTACTTCCGTAATGTGCATTTTGGAGATGGATTCCATTGGAATAGCATCCCCTATTCCCGCAAGATGCAAAGCCTCCTGTTCAACGCTTGGCTTGCGAACTCCGTTGCGAAGTTCTGGAGGCAAATTGTGAAGATCGATGATGGAATCGTCTGCCAAAATCTTAGCTCGTTCCAGCGCATTGACCAGTTGCCGAATATTCCCCGGCCAAGTACTGGATTGAAAAAGTTCTTGAACACCTGGACCAAGTTTCCAATGGTCGCCAAGCACGTGTTCCACCAGAAGAGGTATGTCATCGACTCGCTCGCGCAACGGTGGAATCAAAATGGAAAGAACGTTGACACGATAATATAGGTCCTCGCGAAATCGACCTGCTGCGACTTCTTTTACCAAATCGCGATTGGTGGCTGCAATTAGTCGAACTTTGACCTTGCGTTCTTTAATTGATCCAATCCTTCGCATGGAACCGTCTTCTAAAACGCGAAGCAGTTTGGCTTGGAGTCCGCCAGCCAATTCGCCGAACTCATCGATGAATACGGTTCCACCGTCCGCTACTTCGAATAGCCCAGGCTTGGAATCGACGGCACCGGTGAAGGCGCCTTTCTCATGCCCAAAAAGCTCGCTTTCGAGCAGTGCCTCCGGCAGTGCGGCGCAATTGATAACGACCAACGGTCTATCCGCAAGTGGGCTCTGAGCATGGATGGCGCGCGCAACCAATTCCTTGCCGGTTCCGCTTTCACCAAGGACTAAAACCGGTTTGTCGCTGGCGGCGATACGTTCGATGAGTCGCTTCACTTCCACGATCCCAGCGGATCTGCCGACAAGAGGCTTGTTCGATTGGGTTTGCGCTAGCTGTCGTTTGAGATGTTTGTTTTCGCGTTCCAGAGATTGTGAGCGCGAAGCACGCCGAATCAGAAGGTCAAGGTCATTTAAACCAAAGGGCTTTGAAAGGTAGTCGATTGCGCCTCGCTTCATCGCTTCAACGGCAGACAAAATGTTGCCACCACCGGTCAACATGATGACTTTGATGTCCTCGTCTTCATCTCGCAGTCGCAACAGCAAATCCAGCCCATTCATACCAGGCATGTTTTGGTCGATGATGGCAAGATGAAAATGCTGCTTGGCTTGAACCGCTAGAGCTTGTTCGGCATTAGCGGCCGCGACGACGCGATAGCCCTGTCGTTGAAAAAAACGACATGCAGGCTCGAGAAAGTCTGGCTCGTCATCGACAATGAGCAAGTCTATTGGCTCGACAGGTTGCGTGGCGACCATATCTGGAAACTTCTTAGCGTAAAGGCTTGGGGCCGTCCGAACCCTAAAATAGAAAGTAGAGGGCACTTGATTGCCCTTCTGCAAACCTGATGCCGAACCGCCCAATGCGAAACTACAGGCAGAAAATCCACCTCAAACCACAAGGCACCTTCGCAAAATGAGTCGTCGCGATCCAAATATTAGCACGGACTCATTTCACTTGATACGCAAAGTGTGTTATTTTGGCACATAAGTTTTGTTTTAGCACATGCCGCACACCGTGCAGATGTTCCCTGGACGCCGATTTCGATGCATGCGACAATTTCGTTCTGTTTTTGGATTTGCCGACTTGGCACGCAGTTCGCGACGTTGGCAACCGTCTCGATTCTGGGTCGACCAAAACACATCAGCTTCATTGCGTTTGGCATGTCTATTGCGTATGGATATGCAAGGTAAACTAACATGACGCCGGGCTTGCAACGATTTCCCGTCAACTCTTACTACAATTAGACAGCACCAAGATGAGTGATGTATCCAGTGCCAGTTTGGTCAATGTGGGCCAACACGGAGATAGCCAGTTAAGCCAAAACGGAGATAGCCAGTTAAAAAGCGCGACACTGCCTGACCATTCTTCCACAATGGAGACTTTTAGTTACGACGACGGAATCGTTCGAATGTTTCTGACGGCGACCATCGTTTGGGGGCTCATCGCCACAGTTGTTGGTTTGCTGGTTGCCTTTTTGCTCGTTATGCCTTCGATGGCTTCCTTGTTGGATATCCGCATCAGTTCGATGCTTAGCTTTGGTCGCCTGCGACCTCTCCACACGAATGCCGCCATCTTTGCATTTGCTGGAAACGCTATTTTCGCGGCGATCTACTATAGTACGCAACGTCTATGCAAGTGCCGCATGTGGAGCGATCTGTTGGGACGGCTTCATTTTTGGGGTTGGCAAGTCATCATTGTAGCCGCAGCCATCACCTTGCCGCTCGGCATCACGCAAAGCAAAGAGTATGCAGAGCTAGAATGGCCGATCGATTTGGCGATTGCAGTGGTTTGGCTTGTGTTCTTTGGCGGAAATTTCTTGATGACGCTTTGGCACCGGCGCGAACGTCATATGTATGTCGCGTTATGGTTCTATATTGCGACCATTGTTACAGTGACTGTCTTGCATGTTTTCAACAATCTCGTCGTTCCCGTTGGCTGGTTCAAAAGCTATTCCATCTATGCGGGCGTTCAAGATGCTCTTATGCAGTGGTGGTACGGTCACAATGCTGTGGCATTTTTTCTAACGACTCCCTTCCTTGGGCTCATGTATTACTTTCTTCCCAAGGCTGCAGAGCGTCCGGTTTTCAGCTATAAGCTCAGCATCATTCACTTTTGGTCGTTGGTTTTCATCTACATTTGGGCTGGGCCACACCACTTGCATTACACCGCGCTTCCCGAGTGGGCGAGTACGTTAGGCATGCTTTTCAGCCTGATGTTGTGGATGCCATCTTGGGGTGGAATGATCAACGGCTTGCTAACTTTGCGGGGTGCTTGGAGCAAAGTGACGTCGGATCCGGTGCTCAAGTTTTTTGTGGTCGGCATTACTTTTTACGGGATGGCGACTTTCGAAGGACCTTTGTTGTCGATCAAAAGCGTGAACGCTTTGTCGCATTATACGGATTGGACGATCGCACACGTCCATTCAGGTGCATTGGGGTGGAACGGATTCATGATATTTGGAATGGCGTATTGGCTGTTGCCTCGATTGTATCAGACCCAACTTTGGAGCAAATCGATGGCGGATTGGCATTTTTGGATCGGAACCATTGGAATCCTCCTCTACATTGTCCCGATCTATGCTGCAGGCATCACCCAAGGATTGATGTGGCGCGCGATGGACGATCTCGGGCGTTTGCAATATCCAGACTTTATCGAAACGGTGCAATCGATTGTTCCATTTTGGTGGGCGAGAATCTTGGGAGGGGCGCTCTACATTATTGGAATCGTCATGCTTTGCTTGAATGCGACCATGACCTGGCTCAACCGTCCCAGTCGGTACGAGGTACCCGTCTATTCCGCTCCCAAGCTTTCCCAAAATTATCGCGATGTGGCGATCCCACCGAGCAAGCTGGAAGGAATGCCTGTTTTAGATGCTGCTGCAACACTATCGCAATTTTCAGCCATGGATTGGCACCGACGCTGGGAACGATTTCCGATTCGTTTTACGTTGCTAACAACGCTGGCTGTCATCATCGCAAGTTTGTTCGAGATCATTCCGACGTTCCTGATTCGAAGCAATATCCCAACGATCGCGAGTGTCAAACCGTACACGCCGCTTGAATTGGCCGGGCGAGACATCTATGTCAGTGAAGGATGCTACAACTGTCACTCGCAGATGATTCGTCCGATGATCGCTGAGACTCAGCGATACGGTGAATACAGCAAGGCCGGGGAGTCGATATATGACCACCCATTCCAATGGGGATCGCGTCGTATAGGGCCAGATTTGGCCCGAGAAGGCGGCAAGCAAAGCAGCTTTTGGCACTGGACACACTTTGAGAACCCAAGCAAGTTCTCACCCGGTTCGGTCATGCCGAGCTACGTCCATTTGCTGGAAGAAAAACTGCACTTTGGTGAGATTCAAAAGCGTGTAGAAGCCGCTCATTTTCTGGGTGCACCGTACGACCAAGAACTGACGCAAGCCGATTCGATGGCGCAGTTGCAAGCGGCTGCAATCGCCGCAGAAATAATTGCACAAGGTGGCCCGGTGGCGTTTAGTGGACATTTGATTAAGGACTCGACTGCAATCGCGTTGATAGCGTACCTGCAACGCTTGGGCAAGGATTTATTTCGCGTTGAAACACCTCCCCCCAAGACCGTAGAACCTGAACCGCCTGTCGCACAGCCAAACCCCGTAGCAGTGACCTATACTCCACGCCAAAATTGAGGCCAAACTCCGCGCCCAGATTGAGGCCAAACTCCACGCTCAGATTGAGGCTAAACTCCACGCCCAGATTGAGGTCAAAAGAGAAAAAACCCATGTTAAAAGACGTTATTTGCAAACTGGACTATTCCAACTTTGAAGAGATTGCCTTGGTCATTTTTAGCCTTTGCTTTTTCGCAATATGTTGGCAAACATGGAGGCTGACGAGCGACGCCTCAAGTCGCTTTGGGAGTATTCCCATCGACGATTTAGTTCCCGCCGTTCAAAACGTTCGAGTCACCCAGTCAGCCATATCGGTCACCCAGTCAGCCATATCGGTCACCCAGTCAGTTACAACGGTCACCCAGTCAGCCACAACGGACAAGGTCAGTCAATTCGTACAGAAAGAAGCTGGAGAATGAGTAAGGAGTTCCAACCCAATGACGTGCCAGTTCTACATAATTACGACGGCATCCAAGAATACGACAATCCGCTCCCAGGTTGGTGGAAATGGTGCTTTTGGATCTCGATTCTCTTCACACCATTCTACATGATGTACTTCCATTCTGGCGCTGCTGGTCGATCTGTCGACGAACAGTATCAAACGAGCGCCACCGAAAACACCAGGAAACAATATGCTGAAATCGGTGATTTGGCGGGTGATCAAGAAACGATGACCAAGTTCCTGAAGGAACCTAAATGGGTCGGCGTTGGCCAGTCGATTTTCAAAGCCAATTGCGTCTCATGCCACGCTGCAGATGGTGGCGGAAACGTTGGCCCCAATCTATGCGATGAGAGTTTCAAGCACATTAAACAGTTGCCTGACATCATTAAAGTCATCAACGAAGGAGTGGCGGGTGGAGCGATGCCCGCTTGGGCAACCCGTTTCTCTCACAAGAATGACATCATCCTGGTCTCAGTCTATGTTGCAAGCTTGCGAAACTCCAAGCCCGCTAACCCAAAAGCCCCGGACGGTAGCCCAATTCCTGCTTGGCCAAGCGAGTAAATAGGTAACCTGACATGTCTCCTGCACTACCCATTATCCCCCGAAATCACGAGACGCCCAAGCTGCCTTGTAAAAATGCTTGCGCGGGTTGCACAGGAAATGGTGGGTGTGGCAGCGGGGCAGACGACCATGAACACAGCTCCGTGCTGGCCGCTGAGGAACAAGTCCTGCCAACGCTCAGGCGAGATGGCAGCCGTAATTGGATTCGCCCATCTCTTTCTCAAGGATTCTACTGGCATCGAAGACGCTTTTTGGCATATGGGCTGATTGCATTTTTCGTAACATTGCCCCACTTGAGAATCGCAGGTAAACCATATGTTCTGATGGATATTGCCAAGCGTGAGTTCACGTTCTTTGGACATACGTTTTATCCAACGGACACACCGCTATTGGCATGTTTGATGTTGATGGCGTTTTTCTCGATCATGTTGGTGACGGCTCTGGCTGGCCGAGTTTGGTGTGGATGGGGTTGCCCACAAACGGTGTACTTAGAATTCCTGTTTCGACCCATTGATCGTTTTTTCAACAATACCCTCGGCCGAGGTGGCAAGTCTCGGCGTGCCCCGAGTGGCCTATGGATGGTCGCCAAATTCTTTGTTTATTTGATTTGCTGCTTGTTTCTTGCGCACACTTTTCTGAGCTACTTTGTCGGCACCGATCGGCTGGCCGCTTGGATGAGAATGTCCCCGACGCAGCATCCGGTGGCCTTTTTGGTTATGGGCGGGGCGACGATTGGACTCCTTTTCAACTTCCTCTATTTCCGTGAGCAGTTCTGCATGATCGCTTGCCCTTATGGGCGATTCCAATCGGTCATGCTCGACCGCAAATCGTTCATTGTGGCCTACGATTCAAAGCGTGGGGAACCACGCAAACGGGGTAAGCGAATCGAATCGCAAGCCGAACCGGTCTCAACACCCTACACGCTTGATCACCTAAGTTTGGAACCGAGAGGTGACTGTATCGAATGCGGTCGCTGCACGGCTGTTTGTCCGACCGGAATTGATATTCGCGATGGACTCCAGCTCGAGTGCATTCATTGTGCCCAATGCGTCGATGCGTGCGACGATATCATGGGCAAGATCGGCAAGCCAGCAGGGCTGATCCGCTATACAAGTCAAGATGGCCTCGCAGGTCTACCGACACGTTTGATTCGAGCCCGAACCGTCATCTATCCGACAATCATCTCGGTAGCAACTGTTCTGTTTTTGGTCATTCTCTCCAGTAAGTTTGCGTTTGACGCGAGGATACTAAGAATGCCTGGCGCGCCGTTCTCGGTTGCTCGTGATCAACACGTGCAAAATAATTTTCGCGTGCGGCTCGTGAATCGAAGCCAGTCGGAACAAGAATACTCAATTCGAAGTACGAATACCGAAGCTGTCGCACGCTGGAGCAACGAGGGGCTGATTACACTATCGCCCGGTGAATCCACATTGGCTCCTTTGGACGTTCAGTTTCCGATCCAAACAACGTCTGGCGATGGTTTTAAAGATACGCACTTGGAGATTGCCGATACGAGCGGACAAACACGCGACATACCCATTCGATTGCTGGGGCCGCGATGATGGCAAACCCAACGCAATTAGAGCGAAACACCAAAAGAACGGAACGGAACTCAAGAACTTTCTGGATCTTGATGATCCTCGGTTTCTTCGCAATTGACTTGGCGATTGCAGCCATTGCGATCACGATGGCTGCTGGGGATCCTTCGTTTCGCTCCATACCTGGCTATGGAGAGCGAGCGGTCGCTTGGGATGAGCGACAGGCGTTGAAAGATGCTTGGCAGAGCAGGCAATGGCACATCGCAATTCAACGCGTTGGCAACCGCTTGGATGCACTTGAGATTGCCATAACCGATAGGGACAACGAGCCTGTCTCGGGTTGCATCGGCTCTGTCCGATTGTTTCATTACACTCGAGTGGCTCAACAAGTGGCAGCGACTCTGTCGGAAATTGAGCCTGGACGGTATCAGGCAAAAGTGGATGTTGCAAAGCCAGGTCTTTGGAGTTTCGAATTGGAATTGACGAGCCCAGATGGGCAACGCTGTTCGTATGAGCAAGCTGTTGAATGGAATGAGCCAACTGCGGTCGCTCCACGCGACCATCGAGTATTGGAATGATCGTTTTCGAACTTTTGGCAGCAACTTTGTTTTCATCCGTCGTGGGATCGTTGCACTGCGTTGGAATGTGCAGTCCATTTGCCATGCTTGCAATGGGCCCGACGAATCGCCAATCAACCCGAACCGAACGTGCAACGCGGCTTGCGTCGTATCATTTGGGGCGATTGACGACCTATCTAACGCTGGGCGGATGCGTCGCTTTGCTTAACTCGACTCTCACTCGACTCATCGGTAACGCATCGGTTGCACAGACCGTCGGTTGGTTTGTTGGGATCTTGATGATTGGAATGGGGACCATGCGGTTGGTAGCTAGCGTAACTATGCAAAACGAAGCGGTTCGCCATTCAACTTGGACGCAAGTTTGGACAAAACAAGTCATCTCAATGCGCAAGCACTATGCAGGATGGAACATCCCCACCGCCGCTTTCTCGTGGGGATTGACCAGTACGCTTTTGCCGTGTGGATGGTTGTATTTTTTTGTATTGGCAGCCGCCGCTGCGCCAACATCCGCAATGACCATTGCGATCATGTTCGCTTTCTGGTTGGGTACACTACCCTTGCTTTCGGTCGCGGCTTGGAGTTGGACATCCATGAGCCCGCGATTGAAAGCTTTGAGTCAACCCATTGCGGCGATTTGCATTATCGGTTTTGGTGCGTACACGTTGATGGGCCGAAGCAACATTGACCTCAGTTCGATGGCAAGACCTGTCACGTCCACGACCACCGCCTCGATGGCGACTTTCGACATGATTCGAAAATCGTTGCAGGCAGAGTTGCCGTGTTGTATCGGCAAGAATGAGCAAGAAAGCGATCCTATCACTGCGAAGCAGTTATCGCCAATGGGTCTTCGAGACTACGAGGAAATCTCTTATGCTCGAAACCCTTGAGCCCCAATCAACGAAACAGCGAACCGTGCGACCATGCTCGCATTGTGGATTGCCAACCCATACCATAGATCAGCGCGAGCACGTGTTCTGTTGTCATGGCTGCATGGGTGCGTATGCCCTGATCCATGAGTTAGGGCTCGAAGATTTTTACGCTATGCGATCGAACACTCAGCTCGCACCAAGGGGGGGCGGAACTGCGCAGGAGTCCGTCTTAGACGACCTTTCTGCGGCTGGCGTTGAGGTTCATCCGATGTCGGATGGGTTATGCTCGGTTCGGTTGTCGATCGATGGATTGCATTGCGCTGCATGTTCCTGGCTCATTGAACGGATGCAGCCGAACATTCCGGGGCTACAAAGTGCGCTGGTAAGAATGAGCGACCATACGGTCGAACTGATCTACGATCCCAGCTCGACCCATCCCGCAAATGTGTCGAGTAAGTTTGCAAAACTCGGCTATGTTTTATCCCCATGGATTGCGAATCATAACGATGAGCAATTGTTCCTCAAACAGCAGCGTGAACATTGGGCGGGTATTGCATTGGCAGCTTTTTTTGCAGCGAATGCTATGTGGATAGGCGTAGCACTTTACGCGGGCGAATCAACTGGTATGTCGCGTTCGCACGCGAACTTTTTGCGTTGGGTCGGAACGGTCCTGGCTGCGGTGGCAGTCGCATTGCCGGGACGTATTTTCATTGCGACTGCTTGGCAGGCCATTCGAACGAGAACGCCGCATATTGATGTTCCGGTTGCGTTTTCGTTGTTGATTGGAATCGGTGGCTCGGTGGCTGGGGCCGCAAGTGGAATCGGCCATGTCTATTTTGACTCGTTGGCTTCCTTGATTCTATTGTTGCGAATTGGTCGATACATCCAATTTCGAGCACGGTACCGAACCAGTCTTTGGGTAAGTCAGCTGTTGCGACTGAATTCGGTGGTAGCGACTCGCATCGAGGCGGATGGCACCAACAAGATCGTTCCAGCGTATCGATTGCAAATGGGCGATCGTGTGCTTGTTCAACCCGGGGGAACTATCCCAGCCGACGGGATTGTACTTGCGGAATCCGCCACTCATTCCCGGGCTGGTTCGACCATCATTAGCTCGATCGACATGTCGTTGCTCAATGGAGAAAGCACTCCCGTTTCGGTCAAGGCGGGGGATGCAGTCGTGGGAGGTACGACCAATCTGAGCGCGCGTTTATTTGTTTCTATTACTGCTGTGGGTGAAGCCAGTCGGGTAGGTCGACTCATGGAGGTTGTTCGAAACGCGACAACCCATCGAACCCCTTGGATCATGGCTGCAGATCGTGTGAGTAAGTGGTTCGTCTTGGTCGTCCTGCTGTTGGCTTTAGGCTCTTGGGGAGTTTGGGCAACGATTGCCGGTCCTGCAATAGCGACCCGGCATACCATGGCACTGTTGACCATTTCTTGCCCTTGTGCATTGGCATTGGCCGCTCCGTTGGTGTTGACGGTTGCTTTGGGAAGGGCCGCTAGAAAGCAAATCTGGATTCGCGATGGCAATTGCCTGGAGCGACTTGCAACGCCCGGTATCATTTGGTTGGACAAAACTGGGACGCTTACGTACGGACGGATGATCGTTTCGGATTGGATGGGTGACGATCTAGGGCTTGCCTACGCTGCCGCCCTCGAAAAATCACTTTCGACTCCTATTGCAACGGCCATTCGTGAATTTGCGATTGCTGAGTTGAACGACTCCGGAAACGCTGCGCATCCCGAGGCAACGGGCATCGTTTATATCAATGGCCAAGGGGTTGTCGGCGTTGTGGACAGTTCCCAAGTTTTCTTGGGAAATGAAGCATTGTTGACGGCGAACTCCATCGTTCTTTCGCCGGAATGGTTGCGGTTGCAGTCGGAGCATCTCGAGAATGGCCGAAC
>CAMBSL010000030.1 GCA_945870455.1 Pirellula staleyi DSM 6068
CTCTTCCACAACATCGGCATAGAGTCCGTGTTGCGAACGTCCCTTGAATGGTTCGGATGCAAATATCGGAACGTGAGGCATGACGAGTGGCAGGTAAAGAAAGAATGGTCGATCGCGATTCCTATCCATAAAGGTGACCGCTCGCTCCGTGAATCGCTTGGTGAATTGGGATTGATCGGGGTCGGTTTCCATAATCATGTCGCCATCATACAGAGGTAATGGCGGCATTTCGCTAGCGAGCGAAGGATGGAATTTCGAATTGTCGTTCGAGTATGGGATGCCAAGATACTCGTCAAATCCATTGCGCAGCGGACTAAAAGTAGGCGAAAGTCCCAAATGCCATTTGCCAAAGATAGCCGTTGAATAATCGTTTTGCTTGAGCATCTCGGGCAGCAAGAGCTCGTCGGGATGAATCCCTTGGGGACTCGTGTGATTGAGAGCTCCCTCCATTCCAACTCGATTGGCATAGCATCCGGTCATTAGCGAGGCACGCGAAGCGCTGCACACCGCCTGTGAAACGTAGAAATCAGTAAAGCGAGTCCCCGATTTCGCCAGCGAATCGAGGTTGGGAGTGCGAATCGTTTTCGATCCGTAACAAGCCAAATCACCGTAGCCGAGATCATCCGCCAAGATGAGGACGATGTTCGGCTGAGCTTTTCTGGAGTCGAATTCAGTACCGCCCAATGTGCTAACCGTAAGGAGCACCGAAATAAAAAATGCGAAAGTTATTTTATTGAGAAGTGAATTCATAGTGAACCCATTGTATCCAAAGTCGCCTTTTGTTCCGAGTCACAACGCGTTCTTAACGCGTATTTTGCGGAGCAAAAGGGGACTACGTTTTGCCCTTCGCGAATAGCATTGCGTAGTGAAAGGCGACATTCGGACTTGGATTGACCGAACGAGACTCAGTCGACATCTTCCCAATCGTTTTCGTTTGCTTGTTCCTCGAAGTCCTTGGCAACAACCAAGGCCTCCTCTGCATCCTCGACTCGCTTTTTCTTTTTGGGTTTCGTCGCCTTAGGAGTTTCCTCCCAACTATCATCCCGTCGAATCTTGTTTCCTCTTCCCTTGCTCGGCTTCTCCTCTGCGCCGTCGGTCCCGGCCCGCATCTCTTCCCATTGAGCCAAGGTAATCACAACATCCCGAGCTTGGGAACCATTGTATTGCCCCACGATCCCGTCCTCCGACATGAAATCGATCAAACGGGCAGCCCGACCGTAGCCAATCCCCAACGCTCGTTGCAACAATGAGCAGCTCCCGCGACCTTCGCGAACGACAATATCGACCGCTGCCTCGTACAGATCGTCGCGTTTTTTGAACGTACCTGGCTTGACAGGCTCCTCATTGTCCTTGGCGGCTTTGAGCTGAACCAACTCTTGCACAAAATTCTGCTCGCCCATGCTGCAATGATCGACCACGGCATTGATTTCGTCGTCGCTCAAATAAGTGCCTTGCCCACGAACCAACGCACTCGTACCCGGCCATAGGAACAGCATGTCCCCGTTACCGAGCAATTTGTCTGCTCCCATTTCGTCCAAGACCACCCGCGAGTCTGTGCGACTAGCCACTTGGAAACTAATTCTGGCTGGAAGATTACTTTTGATCAATCCGGTGATAACATCCACGGTTGGTTTTTGTGTCGCCAAGATCAAGTGAATTCCAACAGCCCGGCTTTTGGCTGCAAGTCGAATGATGTGTGTTTCAACTTCCTTGCCCGAGGTAAGCATCAAGTCGGCCATCTCGTCGACCACAATCACAATAAACGGTAAGTGATCTGGAATCAGATCGGCTTCCTCATCATTCTCAGGCTTGAGTCGATCCAATAACTCCTCGCGGCCCAGTTGGTTGTAGTTGGTCAAATGCCGTACTCCTGCCCGAGCCAACAATTCGTAGCGTTCCTGCATCTTGTCGACCGCCCATGCCAAAATCGCTTCGGCTTTCCGCATGTCGATAACGACTGGGTGCATCAAGTGAGGAAGCCTGGCATAGCAGCTCAGTTCGACCATCTTCGGGTCGATCATCAACATTCGCACTTCGTCCGGTCGCCTAGTCATCAGGATGGACGAGATGATCGAGTTCAAGCAAACGCTTTTGCCGGTACCGGTTCGCCCTGCGATGAGCAAGTGCGGTAAGCTTGCAAGATCCACGGTGAGGGCTTTACCCGATACATCTTTTCCAAGAAACAATGGTATTTTTTGCTTGCGAACCTGAGGCCCGCTCTCTTCGATAACTTCTCGCATCCGAACAATTTGCCGATGTTCGTTGGGCACTTCGATACCAACGCTATTTTTACCTGGAATAGGAGCCACAATTCGAACGCTGGGTACACGAAGGGCGATGGCGAGATCGTCGGCCAAGCCTGTGATCTTGCTCAATCGCAAGCCGGCTTCGAGCTCAATTTCGTATTGCGCGATCACGGGCCCGGTTTCGATTTCTACAACCCGAATGTTGAACCCAAATTTGGCAAACGTTTGCTCGAGGACTTTGGCTTTTTTCTTGACTTCTTCGGTCTGCTCGTCGTAGGAAATCTCATCGGACTCCGACAATAGATCGAGGCCTGGCAACACATACTCTTCGCTCCCCTCCGGCAGTTTCGTGTCGTTCAATTGAGCGTGCAAATCCTCTTGAAGTTGCGGCGATGAAACTTCCACAACCTCAGTCTTTTCTTTGCGATTTTTGACTCGCGGCCCCTTGTCTTCTTCTATATTTGCCGCGTCACTACGAATGGACCGTGAACGTCCACCTCCGCGTTTTTTGGGCGGCTCAACGACAATTTTGTCTTCGTCGTCCACGCTGTGAACCTCGTCGTCATTTTCCTCTTCTCCATCATCATGCAGTTCCATCTCCTCATCCTCGACGGTTGCCTCTTCGTCCTCGTCGAGTTCGTCATCATCGTGGTACTCCACTTTGGGTGAAACGGGTTTTCGTCCGCTGACGATGGTTTTATGGTCAGCGATTTCGTTGCTAGAGCCCGCACCCGGCAGATCATCTTCGTCATCAACCACCTCGTTCTCAGAATTTTTCTTCGATCCGAAGAGTGCACCTGCAATCGATGCTAGAGTCGTGGTTGCTTTGGGAAAGGTCAAATCCGTTCGCCCGACGGCTTTTGATTGCGATGCTAGATCGAGGGCGGTCAGATTTGCTCCCGCTCGTCGGCCAATTCGGATAGCTGGACCATTTTCGCCCGTATCGATCGTTGCATGGCTGCCGATGGCGCCCCCTGCCAATGGGGCTGCATGGATAACCGAAGAGGGATAGGCGGTTTGGCCTGCATGGTTGCTTCCACCAGCCGTAATCGAGGCTGGATTTTGTCGGAGCGTTACGCTCTTTGGCAAATCAGATCGCGAAGGAGAAAAGGTGCCCGACATCATTTCGACTTGGCGACGCATCGTCCAACTCGGCAAGCGAAAATACTTCAAGACCATCAGGCTGCCAGTCGCAGCAAAGCCGAGGTAGCGAATGAGAGCGTATTCGGTGCTCAAGAGCAGTCCACCAATAAACACCGTTAGAACAAGTATGACAGATCCGGCTTGCGCAAGGTGTTCATTCATCCAAGTGTTGCAAAGTGCACCCAAATAGCCACCGCCTCCGATCGGAACAGGGATTTTGGGCTGGATGCCAAATCGAGTTGGCATGCTGCAGACTGCGACCAAAATCAAGGTCCAGCCGATGCTACGCCTCATTGGAGAAGCCCAGGGCTGCTGCCTTAGCATCACGACTCCGGACAAGATCATGAGGCTGGCTACCAAATAGGCACCAATGCCTGTGGATTGAAACAGTACATCGCTAGCCAAAGCGCCCATGTATCCGCAAGAATTTTGAATGCCCTCATTAAATGGGTAGGCAGCATGAATGGGACTGTAAAAAGCAGCCATGGTTCCATTGAATTCACCAAGATTGTCCGCTGCGTCGTGCGTTAACAGTGAGAGCCACAATAAGGCTGATGCTGCAAACATTGCGACAGCAGCTACATCCCATCGGACGGACCGTTGATTTTCCATCGCTCGCTTACCTTCGATTCGTTAGTTACAATGCAGAACGCCATTCATCTTTTTCGGCAATTGCGATTCAAAACCGCCTTGTAGACTTAAGCGGCAATACCAGGTCAGCACAATCCGCAAACTCAACTCGGTTTTCCTATGTTCGGCATTTTGAATTTGCACAAGCCTGTGGGTCCAACAAGCCGTGATTGTGTGAATGCAGTTCAGCGGTTGCTTCATCCGACCAAGGTCGGACATGCGGGTACACTTGACCCTCTTGCAAGTGGAGTCCTGCTTGTTTTGATTGGACAATCCGTCCGATTAACCGACGCAATACATACCCTGCCGAAACAATATTTGGGTTCTTTTGAATTGGGTGTAACCAACGATTCTGCCGACAGCGAGTCAGCCGCTATACCGATTCCTTCGCCTCCTATGATCCAACCGCATCAGATTGAGCAGCAATTGCCATCATTCATGGGGAGAATTGAGCAGACTCCGCCGAAGTACTCCGCAATTTGGATCGATGGGAAACGAGCTCACGAACTGGCCCGTGAAGGAAAAGAATTCGAAATTCCGAAAAGAGAGGTAACGGTTGCATCGATTGAACTAACCGCGTTCAAGTACCCTCATTTTGAACTGAAGATTACCTGCGGAACCGGCACGTACATTCGATCCATCGGCAGAGACATTGCCTTGGCGCTCGGTTCGGATGCAATTATGACCAGTTTGGTACGAACGTCCATTGGCCCGTTCCTTCTCGAGAATGCGTGTTCACCCGATGCACTCGAAGATGAATCCGCCATTGCAAGCCAACTCATGCCTTCCAGCCTGGGTGTCAAGCATTGGCCGCAGGCTTTTCCGAATGACGAAACGCTCGTGAGACTGGAACAGGGCAAGCGAATTGACCAATCCGACTTCAACAGCAGTGAACTGCATTCCGTAGACTTTGCCGCCGCATTGGATTCGTCGGGTCGACTGCGAGCCCTGATCAAACGCATTGATGGGCAAGCGTGGCGTGCAGACAAATGCTTCTTGTTGCACCTGGGATAGCCATCCGATCGCGTCGCGTAAAGGATCATTCGATAAAGAGAGAACATCCGTAACGCTTGATGCAAAATTCTCATTGCGTGTCCTTTCCAACTTGAGTTCGGCATGGATTTGTGATGTACCTTCTCGAAGGGTCATGCTCGATGACACTTCGGTCGCAACGGTTGCGAACGTTTCCATGGAACGGTCAGTTTAGGTGATACCTGGATGTGCCACACCTTTTCAAAATCGATATCGAATCCCGGTTATTGCGAACTTGCAATCGATCGCCGCTCGTTCGCTCGTATCAAGAAGTGTGTTCCTCTTTACGCGTTTGCGGCATGCTGTATTGTTCTTGGGTTCTTCGGTGGATGTAAGAGTCTGTCTCTGCCAGCCATTGACCCGACTGGCAACCGTATTTTCACCCATCAGGGAACTTCGATCGTTGCGCCGCACGATCCGAACAATGGCTATCCATCGAAGCAACCGGCATTTCAAACGCCACCTGAGCCGCCCGCTTGTATCCAAGGGGGAGATGGAGCTGAAAAGAAACTCTGCAAGGGATGCCTTGCCGGCAAAACTTGTTTAGGAAAAAAGCAGGAAGCTAAGGACGTTGAAGACCTTCGTGGGCGATGCGGACAATTGCTACTTACCCCAACGCGAATCGTTGCCCCTGTTGGTGGCGAAGTCATCTTGCTCGCCGGTGTCTGCGGAAAAGATGAATTCTTGGTCACCAATGAGCCTATCGAATGGATGCTCTCTCCCAATAGCGTGGGTGAAATTGTCGCGGTCGGGGACGATGCCAAGGGACAACCTCGCTCGAGCTGGATGCGCGACGACAGCCCCAAAGTTGAAAAGCTAGATGTGGATTTTGCACGCGGTCGAACAAGCAAAGAAGCCGGGGTCATCACGCGTGGCACCTCCACAAAAGCCGACGACCTTCCCATCCGAAAAGGCCAAACCTGGATCAGTTTGACTAGCCCCAGTGAAGGCACATCGAAGGTCACAGCTCTCGCTCCCGACAGCGATGTTTGGGATAAACGCCGACAAACGGCGACCATCTATTGGGTCGATGCGCGCTGGCAATTCCCAGCGCCCCAAACCGTAAATAGCGGCGAGGAAGTAAGGCTCGTCACGCGAGTGACGAAGGCGGAAGGATTTATGGCAGCCGAGGGCTGGATCGTCCGTTATCGCGTCCTGAACCCTGAATTTGCGCTGTTTATGCCAACAAAAGCTGAGAAAGCGGACGTCCAAGTAGACGCAGACGGCGTTGCGCAGGTCGTTATCGTAAATGGCTCTTTTCCTGGAGCGAATCAATCGCCCTTCGGAACCGTCATGATTGAGATCGAAATCCGTAAGCCTGCGGATGGTGCATTGAACATGCCCGAGCTACCCATCGCTCGCGGGACAACGACCGTAACATGGAGTGCTGCCTCCCTGTTACTTCAAGTGGGTGGCCCCGAGATCGCCGTCCCAGGCCAACCCTTGGGCTATTCCGCAAGCTTAGCCAATGTCGGTGACCTTGTTGCAGAAAATACAGTCCTGACGGTTTCTATCCCGAACGGTATGCGGTTTGACTCGGCAAGCTACGCACCAGATCCCCAACCAACCAACAACAGCGTGCGTTGGACGATTGGACCATTGCAAGCCAGACGCCAATTTGACGTTAGCATGACGTTTATCGCAGCCGCAGCGATGGATGCACAAGTGCTCTTTGATGCCACAGGCTCTCCCAACCTGCGTCAACAAAAAGCAATTCGAACCGATGTACTTAAACCGCAGGTAACCCTACAAATCGCTCCGAGACAGAATTTTGCACAAGTCGAAGTAGGCAACGAAGCCGCCTTTGAAATCTTGGTAACAAATACTGGCAATCAGACAATCAACAACCTTGAGATCACGCTTGCCAGCGATCCCGGGTTGCAACACATTCGTGGAGGAAACGAGTCGCGTCAAGTGATCGATTTTCTGCCGCCCGGACAACCAAGAAAGCTCGATGCATCCTTTATAGTGCAGCGTGAAGGAGATCTTTGCGTGAACGCAAGTGCTCAATCGTTAAACCAAATTCTCGCCGCACAGAAAGCATGCATACGCGGGCTTCCCGCTATACCCAAACGACCTGCCTTGGCATTGCTAATCGACCGTGCCTCGGTACAAAATACGGTTCCATTGGGGGGCGATTTCACCATGGTTTGGTCCTTTGCAAACACCGGTGCCACGACCCTGCGGAGTCCTGTCGTTACGATGCAACATGATCCAAGTTTCGAAGCCTTGGAATTGAGTCGCGACGTGGAATATCAACCGGAACGACAGGTTGGTCGATGGCGTTTGCCTGACATGCCGTCTAATGGTCGTCTTGAATTTTCAGGCCGATTTAAAGCCATTTCACCGTCCGCTCAAGCCAGTGTGACCGTCCAAGTCGAAACGGCGGATGGCATCAGCGGCCGACAAGTGTTGACGCTTGGAATCGGTAATTCTGGCTCGGGAGGGGATATTTTGCCGGGCAATTCAGGCTCCGGAGGGGATGTTTTGCCAGGCAATTCACCCGCGCCGAACCGTAGCGGGTTTGGCTCGAACAAAGTCCCCGTTCCATCGGGTAACGGATCCCCGCCCTCAGGCAACGGCCTTGAACGAGAATTGAGTGTTACGATCATTCCGGCCAGCAATACCGTCAAGAAAGGCGAGGTAGGCTCTTACGAGATCCGAGTGGAGAATCTACGAAACAAACCGCATCAGCAAGTTGCCCTTCGATTGCAGTATCCAAACACGACAACCTTGACCTCCATTCGAGCGAAAGACTTGAAATACAAACTTTCCAACAACGACAGGCAGATCGACTTCGAACCCATCCAATATTTCAGGGCCAACGATACCTATTCGTGTGTCGTTCAATTGCGACTGGATCAGGCGACTGAAGGCGAGTTGGTAGCATCGGTCACCAGCACAGGTCAACCAACTCCGTCCTTGAATCGATTATCGATCCAAGCTGCTCCTTAGGCGAAGAGCGTGAGAGTCGCCAGGCTAGGCTTTGGAAACATTCACATGGTCGGCTCTCGCGCCGGTCAAGAAACAGCGATGCAAGCAAATCGTTTGCAAGCCTACAACCGCTAAAAACCGATCCATTGTTTAGAAGCTTGATTCTTCCCGGCCATTCTTGCGGCAGTCAACACGGCTTGTACCATTCCCGACGCCTCCGCCTTGTTCTGCCACGCAATGTCGTGAGCTGTTCCGTGAGCGACACTTGTTCGGATGATCGGTAGCCCCAGTGTCACGTTCACGGCATCGAACATATCGAGCAGTTTCACAGCAATATGTCCTTGGTCGTGATACATGGCAATAACCGCGTCGAAACCTCCATCGACCGCCTTGGGCATGAGAGTATCGACTGGCAAAGGACCAACGACATGGATGCCCATCCGTTGGGCGATTGCGACCGCAGGGCCGATAATTGTTTGTTCTTCTACACCGAATCGACCGCTTTCTCCTCCATGCGGGTTGAGGGCAGCAACAGCGATGCGAGGCTTGGGATCGATTCCGAGGGAGTTTCGAATGCGAGTAAAAACGTCGTTTGCAAGTCGAATCTTTTCGCCGATCGCTTCGATGCTTAGATGTTTAAATATTTCACGAAGTGCCATGTGAAGCGTTACATGCACAACTCCGAACCCGGCTGGCCCTCCGTGCCGAGGCCTTCCTGGTGGCAAGTACAGCATCATTGCGTATTCCTCGACTCCGCACAAATGAGCGAGCAATTCCGTATGGCCAGGCCAATCATGCCCTGCATTTTGAAGCGATACTTTGTGAAGTGGTGCTGTTACGATCGCATCCACGCAACCGTCCATTGCAAGCTTGGCAGCACATAGTAAACAATCGTATGCGGCTTGGCCACCTCGCACATCGACGACAGGTTCGATTGCCAGATCGGAGGCGGAATCTCCTGTCTCTAAGCACCATAGTTTCAATCTCCCGATCCGATCTTTTTCGTCGGAGGGGCGCCATTGATCCAATGACGCGATTGGCACGATTGACAGATCGAGACCGGAAGCCAACGACGCACGATGCAAAATGGAAGATCGCCCAATGACGAGTGGTCGGCAGTGTTGACTGAACTGACCGCTTGCAATTGACTTGACAATGATTTCCGGACCGATTCCGGTTGGATCACCCATGGTTATGGCGACGCTTGGTAAGATCGACATGGACGTGTCCCAGATAAAAGAACCGCGATGCACTGTGACTTAGGGGAGCGGCAGATTGCCGTATCCCAACACGAAGCGTAAGCGAGGGAAAATTTCGCAGGTCCCTCACTTACGAATCGGGTTATGGTTGGTAGTTTTCAGTCTGCCAAATCGCCTTACTGGCGAATTTAACTTCGAGTTTGCTTTTTGGCCTTCTCGATCGTCCGCTCCAGCGTGGCAGGCGGCACGGCCGAACGCCACACATCTACAACTCGCCCCGCACCATCGACGACGATGGTGGTCGGATACGTAAAGCCTCCAGCCGTCAGAAGTTGGCTAATTTGAGTTCTAGTGTATTCCGCAGGATCATAGTAAACAGGCAAGTTGAGGGCATTGGGATCGCTCAGGTTGCCCAGAAACTTCTTGGAATAGAATGCAAGAGAATCTTTGGTGTCATTCGTCCTGTCGCTACATGCAATGCTTGCGAACAGGACGTCGCTGTCGGCGTTGTATTTCGTTTGAAGTTGGACAAAGTCCGGATACTCCGTGGCGCTCGGTCGGTTCCAATACCCCCAAAAATAAAGCACAACTACTTTTCCCTTCATGGCCTCTTGGGTGATGGCTTTGTCTGCATTGAGTAGTGGTTGGATATCGAGTTCGGTGATCGTTTGGCCAATAATGCGAGCTTTTTCTCTGCCTATGAATAGCAAAACGCAAATGCCAGTCACCATAAACAGGCCAGCTAAAATCAACGGGACAAAGGCAGGAGCGGCTCGTTTTTCCTTTGTCGGTTCTGTATTAACTTGCGGGGACTGATCCATTTCGACCTTTCTATGATTACGCTGATTGCGTTTCGCGGCTACGGTTCAATAAAATGCAAAATAAGAGTCGGCTTGAGCGACCTCAACGTCTCCGAACCTCAATTCTAGTACCCAAACCCGTTAGGTGCGACCTCAAAGCAACTTTGTAGAAGGATCACGCAGGTTAGGGTTGAATAATTGTGGTTAGCCTGCGAAAATGAACCCGATTGACTGTTCCATATTTCACCACATCCGGCCTTAATTCGGATTTCGTCAAACAGTTTCGATTCAAGTTAGCTTCTTTCATGCGATGTCCCTATTGTTACAGTGATAACGACGGAGTTCGAGACTCCCGAATCGTCGAAGACGGAAAAGCCATACGACGCCGGCGATTCTGCAATCAATGCCGGAGACGATTTACTACCTATGAACGCGTCGAAGGGCTCCTCCAAGTCAGAAAACGAGATGGAACTCACCAGGACTTCAGTCGCGCCAAAATTGAATTGGGATTAAGGGCTGCATGTTGGAAACGAAAAATCAGTGGTGAAGACGTTGAAAAACTCGCGGCAGAGATCGAATCGCACATTCTCGACAACTTCGAAAAAGAAGTGAGTAGCGAAGAGATCGGAAAACTATGCATGGAGTTTTTGAAGGAAGTAGACCAAGTAGCGTTTGTAAGGTTTGCAAGCGTCTACCGCAGTTTTGGCGACGCGCAGGACTTCGTCGATGAATTGACTCCGATCCTAAAGCCGCGGCCGAAAATCAAGAAAAAGAAACCTGCGAAATAGTGGAAAGCAGTTCCATTTGGATGTGAAGATTCAGGTTCTTCTCATTAATCCGATTGCAAAAACTCTGATGGGTATTTCGTTCGAGAAACAGCTTTACCGACAGCAAAAAGCAATCTATCCTAGAACTTCAAGGTGGCAGAAAAGCGAGGCTTGAAAACACCACCTGCCAGGCGACAGCACAAAAACTGAGCGCCGTTGGGCTTGTGGCCTGCGGTTACGCGTTGACAGCGGGATATCCAGACTTGACACAATGTTTTGGCAAAAACGGGATAGATTGGCACCCACGGGCACGAAGTCTGTACTAGTTGATCATTGCCAATCTGTTTTTTTAATGCTTTAACACCATCATCGTGCGTTCAGCAATTATCACCGGCATTACCGGGCAAGACGGATCTTATCTTTGCGAATTCCTCTTGAATGAAGGCTACGTCGTTCATGGGATCGTTCGCAGAAGCAGCTCGCTTGAACGTCCACGATTGCTTTCCCAATACAACAATACCGAAATTTACGGCAAGAGATTATTTCTGCATTACGCGGATCTATCGGATACCACTTCAATACGTAGGATCGTTGCTCATACAAAGCCCGACGAGTTTTATCACTTAGCAGGCCAATCGCACGTTGGACTTAGCTTTGAGATCCCAGAGAGTACTTGCGAGTTGACTGCCATGGGGACCCTTCGGATCATGGAGATCCTTCGCGATCAGCCGAACAACCCGAAGCTACTTCACGCAAGTAGCCGCGAAATATTTGGTACGCCCAAAATATCGCCCCAGGATGAGGATACGCCGCAGAATCCCAACTCGCCCTACGGTTGTGCCAAGGCCTTTGCCACACAAATGGTTCGTGTTTATCGGGAATCGCACGGCTCGTTCTTCTGCAATGCAATTTGTTACAACCACGAGAGTCCGCGGCGCGCAGAGAACTTCGTCACTCGCAAGATAACGCTGGCTGTGGCGAAAATTAAGCTCGGACTCCAATCCAAACTAATGCTTGGCTCCGTCGATTCAGCCCGTGACTGGGGCTATGCCAAGGAATATGCAGAGGCGATGTGGCTGATATTGCAACATGCGTCCCCCGATGACTATGTCCTAGCCACCGGAACAAGTCATACGGTTCGAGAATTTGCTCGGATTGCATTTGAACACGTGGGACTGGATTGGCAACAACATGTCGAACTCGACAAACGCTTCGTTCGACCTGCCGACGCCGCATCACTTCTCGGAGACGCTTCGAAAGCCGAGAGAGTTCTTGGATGGAAGGCAAAAACACACATGCATGAACTAGTTCGACTCATGGTGGATCATGACATGAAGTTGCTGGCTAGCATGCAACCGATGATAGATCAATAACCGACACCTACTTCCCACAGCCTACTTCCCACAGCCTACTTCCCACAGCCTACTGCATGTCCAAGCAATTCATTCATAAATCGATGCAAGCTGTCATACTTGCCGGAGGTCTCGGAACGCGGATTTCCGAGGAGACACACCTAAAGCCCAAGCCGATGATCGAAATCGGTGGCAGACCGATTCTGTGGCACATCCTTAAAATTTACTCGTCCCATGGCATTAACGATTTCATCATCTGCGCAGGCTACAAAGGCTATGTGATCAAAGAGTACTTTGCCAATTATTTCCTCCACATGTCGGATATAACATTTGACATGAGTCGAAACAGTATGGAAGTCCACGCTCGCAATGCGGAACCTTGGCGAGTGACGGTAGTCGATACTGGAGACGACACAATGACCGGAGGACGATTGGCTCGGGTTAAACCCTATCTCAATGACCAGACTTTTTGCTTTACCTATGGAGACGGCGTTTCGGATATCGATGTTACTGCAGCAGTTGATTTCCATCGCAAGCAAGGCAAGATTGCAACATTAACGGCGGTTCAACCGCCTGGTCGTTATGGAGCTCTGGGCTTCGATGAAAACGATGCGAAAATCGTCTCGTCGTTCCAAGAGAAGCCAGAGGGGGACGGTTCATGGATCAATGGCGGATACTTCGTTCTAGAACCCAAGGCCATTGATTACATCAAGGATGGTGACCATACAATTTGGGAACGACAACCGCTCGATAAATTGGCTAACGATGGACAACTTGTTGCATATCGACACGGAGGATTTTGGCGTCCAATGGATACCTTGAGGGATAAGACTGATCTCGAAGCATTGTGGTCGAGTGGAAAAGCTCCTTGGAAATCTTGGTAATCAAATAGTACAAATGTTTGCTGACATTTATCAAAATCGTTCTGTACTTGTTACGGGCCACACTGGTTTCAAAGGGAGTTGGCTTAGTCAGTGGCTTCTGCAACTTGGAGCTCAGGTACATGGCTTTGCACTCAATCCACAATCGCACGAGAAACTTTTTGATCAGCTTTCAATGGCCGAGAAACTTGCAACTGACACGCGAGCCGATATTTGCGACAGGGAGTTGCTCAAGGAAACGATTGACGAGACTCAACCCGATATAATATTTCATTTGGCAGCACAACCTCTAGTCCGGCTTTCGTTCGACATTCCGTTTGATACGTTTGAGACCAACGTAATGGGAACGGCAAATTTGCTCGAGTCCATTAGGTTGCTCGATCATTCTTGCTCAGTCGTACTAGTGACGACAGATAAGTGCTACGAGAATCGCGAATGGTTGCACGCATACAGAGAGGAAGACGCCATGGGAGGCTATGATCCCTATAGTGCATCTAAAGGGTGTGCAGAATTGGTGTCTGCAGCGTACCGCAATTCCTTTTTTTCTGTAAACTCCAGGCAAAGAATTGCAACTGCACGAGCGGGCAATGTCATAGGTGGCGGTGATTGGGCCAAAGACCGAATCGTTCCTGATGTGTTTCGAGCACTCGCAAAAGGAGAATCGATTCCAGTCAGAAACAAGCATGCAACAAGACCATGGCAACACGTGCTCGAGCCATTGTCAGGGTACCTTTGGCTCGGCGCAACGCTTGCTCAAGATCTTGATTCTGGTTCCTACCGGGAGCAATACTGCTCCGCGTTTAATTTTGGGCCCAGTATTTTGAGCAATCGAACCGTTTCGGAAGTAGTCCAGTCGATATTGAGCCATACCGGTGGCGAATGGATAGATCGTTCAGATCCCAATGCGCACCATGAAGCGTCCAAATTAAATTTGGCAATCGACAAGGCATTTCATTTGCTGGGCTGGCGACCGACTTGGGACTACGATGAGACCATTCTTAGAACTGCAGAATGGTATCAGGCAGTCACCGACGGAGCCGACCCGACCAGTATGGTTTCGCAACATATCTCAACGTTTGAGTCGAACGCATCGGAAATTGGCAATCCATGGGCCTCTACCATGAACCAATCACAATAGCTTGTATCATCTATGAATGCACTTAATAACGATCAATTGAAGGCCGAGATTCTCAGACTTACTCGTGAGTTCTCAAGACGAGTCCATGGAAGTAATCGGCCCGGTTACGAGGAAATTCAACCGAAGTTTATCCCGGGCGAAACGGTTGTTCCGTACGCAGGGAGAGTCTTTACCGAGGATGAAGTCGAAGCGGCTGTGTCAAGTACGCTCGACTTCTGGCTTACGCTCGGTCCCGAAGGTGACAAATTTGAAAATCAACTTGCCGAGTTCTTGGGAGTTCGGAAATCGCTTTTGGTGAACTCAGGGTCGAGCGCTAATCTTATCGCAATATCGGCTTTGACAAGCCCCAAGCTTCCCAAAGACAAGAGACTGCGCCCGGGTGACGAAGTGATCACCGTCGCCGCAGGTTTCCCAACAACGGTTGCACCTATTCTGCAAAATGGATTAACAGCCGTGTTCATTGACGCGGATCCGATCACGGGGAATGCTAGATGCGAACAACTCGAAAATGCCTATGTGCCGGGCAAAACAAAAGCAGTTATGATGGCGCACGCGCTAGGTAACCCGTTCGATCTTTCCGTGGTGCTTCCGTTCTGCAAAGAGCACGATCTTTGGTTGATAGAAGACAATTGCGATGCATTGGGATGTTCGTACACGCTCCCTGCAAACTCTCCATTGATCGCTGACTATTCAAAGTCACCGCTTAATCCCGACGGTAGTTTGACTAAATATACGGGAAGTTGGAGTGACCTGTCGACTCAAAGTTTTTACCCGCCACACCATTTGACGATGGGCGAGGGTGGAGCCGTCAACATCGTCAAGCAGGCTGCTTTAAAGGTCCTGGTAGAAAGCTTTCGGGATTGGGGACGTGACTGTTGGTGCCCATCTGGCAAGGACAATACGTGCAACAAGCGATTTGGCTGGCAACTAGGCGAGTTGCCTGAAGGCTACGACCACAAGTATATCTATAGTCATCTCGGCTATAACTTAAAGCCGCTTGATATGCAGGCTGCCATCGGAAGCGTGCAACTTAAAAAACTACCTGCCTTCATTCAGGCGAGAAAAGACAATTGGCAGGCGTTGCGAAGTGGACTTGCATCGTTGGAAGAGTTCATTGAGTTTTCCCTGCCAACCCATGCAACGAAATGGAATGCGGACGGCAGTTTCGACTGGGATTCCACGGGTTGCCGTACAGACTGTTCCTGGTTCGGCTTCAAGATGTCCGTGCGTGCTGGAGCCCCATTCACTCGAACGGATTTGGCGAGACATCTCGACGAGTGCAAAATAGGGAATCGAATGTTGTTTGGTGGAAACCTATTGAGGCAACCCGCTTTTGTTCAAGCAACGTTGGATACGCCAAATTCCATTCGCGTGATCGGGGATTTGAGTGGTGCCGATGAGATAATGAATAGCACCCTATTCATCGGAACCTATCCAGGGCTTTCGTCTGCTATGATTCATTACATCAATGAATCGATTGTTGACTTCGTGAAAAGTAAGACGGCAGCAACGTGAAATGCTTTGTAACCGGTGCAAATGGTTTTGTCGGTAGCCATGTAGTACGGATGTTGGTTGAATCCAGGATCCCAACCGCAGTGCTTGTTCGCAACAGTGCCTCTTGTCGCAATTTAGTCCATCTTTTATCAGATGTCGAAGTGTTTTGCGGCGACATGCACGACGAGTCAGTCCTTTCCGGAGCGTTACAGGCCTTCCGGCCGGACACCATTCTACATTTGGGATGGACTGGTGTCGCATCTGGAAATCGAAATGAGACCTTGCAATTGTGCAATCTCCAAACATCCATCGAGTTGGTTCAGCTCGCCAAGAACTTTGGAGTTGGTACCATCGTCGCACTTGGTAGTCAAGCCGAGTATGGCCCCAAAGAAAGCGCAATGGATGAACACGCTGCATGTGCTCCTAACACTTTGTATGGAGCTGCGAAACTTGCAAGTTCGACCATCGGAATTCAGTTGTGCAAATTGAACAAAATACGATTTGTTTGGCTGAGGCTTTTCTCCTGCTTCGGTCCCGGAGATCACTCAGGTGCAATGATCCCAAGTTTGATTGCCACTTTACTGGCTGGTGAAAAGCCGTCGCTGACTTCCGCGAGACAGAACTGGGATTACCTATACGTGGATGATGCGGCCAGAGCAGTCATTCATTCGGCTGTGAATTCTAATTTAGAAGGTATCTTTAACTTGGGTTCGGGCAACGCGGTAGAACTGAGACAAATCATTGAGTGCATTCGTGATCAAATCGACAGCTCTTTACCGCTTGGGTTCGGAGAAATTGCACAGAATCCGGATGCGCCTAAGCACCTTGAAGCGAATATTGGCAAATTGGTCGCTTCAGGCTGGAAACCCGAAACTTCACTGTTGGAGGGTATCAAAACTACTATTGATTGGGTCAAGAAAGAGGTCTCGCAATGAAAGCAACTGACTATATCGCCCTAGCCCTGCACGAGAAGAACGTTACCGCAGTTTTTGAGATGTCCGGTGGGATGATTACGCACCTGCTCGACTCAATTCATCTTTACGGAAAGACAAGGATCGTAAGCACACATCATGAGCAAGCTGCCGCTTTTGCTGCCGAGGGATATGGTCGAATGACCGGAGTTCCTGGTGTTGCAATGGCGACCAGTGGACCTGGTGCAACCAACTTATTGACGGGCGTGGGTAGTTGCTTTTTCGATTCTACGCCTGCGGTTTTCATTACCGGTCAGGTCAATAGACATGAACAAAAAGGAAACAAAGCAATCCGCCAGTTAGGATTTCAAGAAACGGACATCGTGTCGATGGCGGCCCCGGTCACAAAACACGCAACGATGGTACAAAACCCAGAATTGTTACAAGAAAGCTTCGAACATGCCTTCGAGACAGCGACAAGCGGTAGACCCGGTCCCGTGTTGCTGGACATCCCAATGGATGTTCAGCGAACACAGATTGAACCCAAACCTGTTAGCCCTACCAAAGTGGGCAAGGTTGGTTCGGACGAAATGGGACCCTTTCTAGAGGAAACCCTCAAAGCGCTTAATCAAGCAAAGTTTCCGTTGATCCTGATTGGAGGCGGAGTCCGGTCTGGACGATGTGCGGAAATGCTATTGCGCTTGATCGAAAAACTTGGTGTTCCGGTTGTACATTCGTTGATGGCAGTCGACGTTCTTCCGTTTCTTCATCCACTCCGAGTCGGCATGATTGGCACCTACGGGAATCGATGGGCTAACATCGCATTGCATAAGTCAGATTGCATTCTTGTGCTTGGGAGTCGCTTGGACGTACGACAGACTGGTTCAGACACGAAGGCATTTAGCAAGGGAAAATCGTTCTTCCACGTCGACTGCGAAGCAGGAGAAATGAATAATCGAGTGGAAGGCTGCCGGACACTTGTGAGCGAACTGAGCACCTTCTTGGATTTCGCGGTTGCACAAGTTTTTAGGCAAGCGGAAAAGGAAGACTGGCAATTTGAAATCGGCGAATCTAGGAAGCAATGGCCAGACGATGGTGAACTTCCTGGGATCGAGGGCATCAATCCGAACCGTTTTATGCACGCTCTCTCTGCGGCAACCCCATCCGCTTCCGCATACGTAGTTGACGTCGGCCAACATCAAATGTGGGCGGCCCAATCGTTAAGACTTGGTGCGGATCAACGCTTCCTAACATCGGGTGGAATGGGATCCATGGGATTTGCACTCCCGGCCGCGATTGGCGTGAGCGTTGCAGTACCTGACCGCCCGTGTGTTATGATTGCAGGCGACGGCGGATTTCAAACGAATATTCAGGAACTTGAGACGGTTCGAAGATATCATCTGCCAATCAAAATGATCGTAATAAACAATCAATGCCACGGTATGGTTCGGCAGTTTCAAGAGAGCTATTTCGAAGGAAGGTATCAATCGACGTTCTGGGGATACAGCGCCCCTGACTTTGAAAGAGTAGCCGATTCTTATCGAATTCCAGCTCGAACCTGTCGGCTCAGTGAAGACATCCAGGGAGCAATGGATTGGCTGTCACAAGACATGAGTGCTCCCTCTCTTCTTCAAATTATGGTAGACACTTTTGCCAATGCCTACCCAAAGGTAGCGTTCGGATGTCCAATTTCGGAAATGGAACCATTCGCAAAACCTATTGAAATGGAGAGCACTTGAGTCGTGTCTTAAAATTGAAAAGCGGCCACTGATAATTTGCAATAACCTCGTGGAAGCAGTTCAGCGGCCAGCAGACTGAAATCGACTCGCCCTTGTTCCCAATTGCAAGTGTGAGGCTATTGCCGAGCTTTGATTTGGTTTGGAAGGAGCCCGGAAAATCTATTGACTACAACCAGACAAACACTTTTTGCAATCGCTTCGAGCTGGTTTAATCGGTTAGTTACGATATTCTTGGGCCTTGCTCTCATGCCCTTGCTGTTTAGCAATCTTGGGCATGAGGAACTAGGGGCTTGGATTCTGTTGGCTCAAACGAGTTCGATACTCGGAGTTCTTGACTTCGGTTTTGCGGCAACGCTAACTCGAAGAATCGCGTTTGCCAAAGGAATGAGTGGCGGCGCACCCAACGTACCCCTAAATGATGAGTCGACCCGGTTAATCGCAAACTTGGTAACGACCGGTAAGCGAGTCTACCAAGCCATAGCCGTTTCCACATTCCTCATTTCCTTTATTGGAGGCTCGCTTTACCTTTCACAAATTGAGGTCAAGGATGTGAGCCTGTCGACTCTGCTATTTGCGTGGGGAGTTTTGTGCTTGAGTCAGGCAATCACTATACTCTCGCTGATCTGGACTTCTTTGATGCAAGGAATCGGATATGTGGGCTGGGACGCACTGATCAATTCGCTCGCGTCCTCGATTACTATCATTGCTCAGATCAGTTGTGTCATTTTCGGAGGAGGAATTGTAAGCCTCGCCGTGGTGGTTTCGTTGGGTGCTGTCTTGCAACGGGTTCTCATTGTTGGGATCGCAAAAAAACGTCGTCCGCAAGTTTTTCAATTTAGTGGAAGCTGGGACAGCTCGCTTCTTCGAAGCATGGTAACGATATCGCTTCGATCTTGGGTGACTGGTCTAAGTTGGGTCCTGGTACTCAATTCGGACCCGATATTCATCGCGAAAATCCTTGGTACGGATGAGATTCCAGTCTACCGAGCAGCACACCTAATCTTTTACAATATGACGCTCATGTCAGTCACAGCCGGCACAGCCTCTGCGGTCTTTGTGAGCCAATTATGGCAGGCAGGCAAACAGGAAGATGCCCGGAGGATCGTATTGCGCAATCTTAGGCTAGGGTTAGGTCTGATGGCTTCCGGTAGTGCATTCACCATTATGTTGGATCACCGGCTGTTTGATGTTTGGCTTGGCGCGGGCAATTTCGTTGGGGCAACAATACTCTGGATACTGTTCGCATTGTTTTTCCTGGAAACACAGTGTCAGATTGTGAGTGCGGGATCGCGGGCGACCGAGGACGAGGCATTTGCACTTTCCTTTTGCGCTGCGGCTGTGCTCAAGATAGGCTTCGCGCTTGCTCTGGGGTACTATTTCGGCCTGGTTGGAATTGCCATGTCCACCCTTATAGCACAGGGGTTGACGAACTATTGGTATATGGTTTATCGAGGTCTGACGCGACTTGGGATTAGTTTTTACTCGCACGTATGCACAGTTCTGGCACCTACCTTAGTGCTTTTTTGCGGCGTAATGTTCGCTGTCCGTTTGGTTATCTTGTCGAATGTATTTAGCGGCATAACGGAGCTGATTGCCACCGCGGCTGTCTCTGGTGTACTCCTATTCGGATTCACTTGGACGTTTATCGCCGAACCGAATCAGCGGGCTCAAGTCTCCGGTTGGCTGAGGAAACTGCGACCATCTTGAGAGTGTAAAATGACTCGCGAGAAAGACTCCCATTTTTTCCAATATCAAGCTTTTTTAACCACAGATTCTGCGGAAGAGCCAAAAGTTTAGAAAGAATATATATGTTACAATCGAGTATGCTGATTGGGAAACAAGAAATAGGTGTCTCGCCAGATCATACAAAGAGAATGGCAATGAGCGCGATCAGGCTTGTCCCCGAGACCTTTCCAAGTCGACTTGCTATGGACGTCGGGGGAGGCGAAGGAACGCTTGCTCGAATGCTGACGGAAACGTTCACATCTGTTACGCTCCTCGATTACAACGCGCACAAACGAGATGATTTGCCGACTCGAATCTCTGCCATCCAGTGCGACTTGAACCTCGTGTGGCCCATTGAGGACAACACCGTTGACTTTGCATTCTCTTTGGAGGTGATCGAGCATATAGAGAACCCAAGGCACTTCCTCCGAGAGATGGCAAGAATTGTAACACCGGGTGGTTATGTTTTTATTACAACTCCCAATATTCACAACCTTTGGAGTGTAATTGCTTTTGCCCTGAGGGGTCAGCACAGGTATTTTCAGGACAGTAGCTATCCGGCCCATATAACACCACTGTCCAAAATCGACCTGCATCGCATTGGCAGAGAGGCTGGTCTTGTTGTGAAAGGCGAATTATGGGGCGGACGGGATCCGGCACCATTCACGAGCATAAGGCTGCCTAGTTTTATTCACCAATTATCATCAACGATTGGCATTCTTTACATGAAGCCACTCTAGACAACTGAGCATCTCGTACGCGTTAAATTTTAATGCCCCATGATAGGTTAAAAAGTCGTCGCGATCAAAAGGCGACGTGACAAGCAGACTCTATGAGCAGGTTGTATGCGATTGATGGGCTTCGAGGCTTGGCGGCGTTGGCGGTGCTTGTGTATCACTCTCGCTCGTCTTTCTGGGTCGGCATTAACGCCACCTACAGAGAACATGGCCTAGCGCCCAATCTGAATGCCTGGATAGGATATTTGACCGCACCCTTTAGCTTTGGCGGCCTAGGAGTTACACTCTTTTTCGTTCTTTCAGGATTCTGTATTCATAGACGTGGTGCACGCAATCTCGCCAGTAGTAATCCAAGTGAATTGAATTTGGTCACGTTCGCAAGTCGTCGGTTCTGGCGAATTTTCCCTACGTATGTTTGTGCATTGCTATTGACAGCATTAATAGACTACTGGCTTCAAGCAATGTCCGGGCACAAAGTTCCAAACCAGGACAATTCCGCATTCACTTTCTTAATTAGTTTATTGACACTGCAGGGCTATGTGGCTCCTTCGTTTGGCAGTAACGGCGTGTTTTGGACGCTGGCTATGGAGATCCATCTTTACGCCATGTATCCGCTGCTATACGGACTGTCCTCTAGAATGGGCCCGGTTCGTGTGTTGGCAATGACGTTTTTTATATCCTTGCTCTACACGATATGTGAAATGATGTTCAAATTTGAGAGCCTGTTTGCATATCGCTTTGATCGCGGGCCAGCTTTTCTACCTTATTGGTTTACTTGGACATTGGGCTTCTATCTTGCAGAAGTAGAAGCTGGGAGATGCAGAAGTGTAGGCGACAAAGTTTGGTTCTCGGCGAGCATTGTGGCGATTCCTATTGGCGTTTGCCTGTCGCTTATGAATCACTACTTATTAGCCGAACTCTTCTGGGCGATCGTTTTTGTTAGTTTGTTAAAGGCGAGCTTGAAACCTAGGGGTGAGGAGATTTTTCGGATGCGAATAGGGAGGTTTTTTGCAGCAATAGGCGTGTTTAGTTACTCGCTTTACGCTGTGCATGCCCCGCTGCTGCGGCTATTCCACTCGCTCATTTCACCGGGTGATCCAAACTACAAGTTTGAGACGTTATGGATGACTTTAGCTGGAGTCGTTGTAAGTGTTGTTTTCGCTTACGTTTTCTTTCAGCTTGTTGAAAGATGGAGTATACCGAAAACATCAAGAATTGAAGTCAAGTTGGAACCATCGGCCTGAAAAGACATGGCTGCCGATGACATTAAAATAAAAAATCTACACCCCTGCATTGTGTTCCGCGAAAACGACGTTTCCGCGTCGCTAAGGGCGGCAAAACAAAGTGGTTTATTTGACGTTTCAAATAACTGAGAAGAAAAATAGAGTCAAAAACTTCGAAGTCCGCGAAACTGAGTATCTGTATTCCAACTTGGAACAGAAGCACGTTTTTACAGAAAACTCTCTTGATTTTAGCGGGTCAAATTGAGACGGATCGGCTGGGAGATCACGTTGAAATCTGCATTAGCGACAATGGTTCAACGGATGATACACCAACTGTTGTTGGTCGAATTGTAGATGAAAATCCAAAACTGCAAATCGCTCTCCATCGTTTTCCGGAGAATCAAGGATTCTCTATCAATATGGATGCTGCCGTCCGAATTGCATCTGGCGAATTTGTTTTTCTGCTTGGGGATGATGACATATTTGCGCCTCGTGGGGTGGTTGATTTGCTGAACGCATGCTCCGAATTAGAAGCAGATACACTCGTGATACTCAATCTGAAAAATGCAGATTGCAATAGTGAGTGGAGTAGAACGGCGTCTAGTGAACAAGTTATTTTCCGAGACGTTCGCGAGTCCTTGATGCAACTTGGTAAGTTTCATCCTACGTTTATTGGTAACTTTATTTTCAGGCGAACTGCGTATCGAAAGCACTTTCAACCTCGCTTTTTAAAGTCTATTTATCCACACACGGCGATATTATTTGAAATCATGCGTGGAAAGCGGGTGCATTTCCAAAATCTCTGTTGCTTGGAGGTCGATGATTCAGATCGCCACGTTGGGGATTGCCAATCTCGCGCGACAGCTGTCGATATGGCAAGAATCCAAACGGAGGGGCATCTACGCCATCAAGGAGGCCAGTTTGAAAATTTGCTTTTTTACAGTGTTAATCTGCGAAGTATTCCTCGCGCTATGTTGCTTCAGCGTTCCGGGCTTTGTAAAGAAAGGCGTGGAATCTACTCAGAACTTCGGATAAAGAATCTATTAAGCTGTTACAATGGGTCTACAATTGCGATTGTCTGCGCAGTTATTCTCGTTTTAGCTTCTCGACTTGTCCCAAAATGGCTTTTGAGGATGATACTACGGTGAAGCTGCCGACGAAGAGGAAGATACTCATCAGCGGTGGATTGGCTGTGGGTGGGCCGCAAACACACGTGACAATTCTTTGTGAGATTCTAAAGAGCAAAGGTGCGGATGTAACAATCGCCGCCGCAGCAACCAATTGGGACGCTTTGTCTCTCAATGCACTTAAGTCAAAAGGGGTTCGAATACTTGTTCCCCCGTTTGGCTTTGGTAGGCTTTCCTTTATTGGCAAAGCGTTATCAATTTGGGGGTGGCCGCTTTTGATGAGTAAGTCATTCGATGTTGTCTACTGCATTGGTGAAGGGAGAATGCATCTTGTAGCGAAAAGATACTGTGTTTCGGGAGGTCATTGCATTTATCATGAAATTGTGGACTGCCCAGTGCGAGATTCTCTTGTTCACGGAATAGCCGCAAGTATGACCGCGATAATTGGAAACTCTAACGAAGTAACTCGCAAGCTCAGGAATCTCTTGCCTGAGATTCCCGTCAAAACAATTCCGTTTCTGACTTCGAGAGAAGCGAGTGATACTGAGGTTATCCGTGTTCGCAAATCTCCAACGCGAAATTTGAATGTGGCCTTTCTTGGTCGTCTCGTCGTTCACAAAAGACCAGCTCAGCTTATCGATTTTTGGCGTGAACACCAGAATGGTAGTGTTGTGGGGCCTAGTAAACTACACCTTTATGGTGGTGATTGCGGCTCTGGCTATAAAGATATTTTAGTCCAAAAGGTTAAGCATCTCGGCCTGACAGACCGAATTGCATTACATGGAGAGTATAATCATGCGCAGCTTTCACAGGTTCTCGAAAACGTTGACTTGGTGGTCTTACCATCGCTTTTTGAAGGACTCCCCCTAGTTTTGGTTGAGGCGATGTCTAGGGGCATTCCCGTCGTTGCGACTTCTGCAGGAGGAACCGCAGAACTTGGTTTTGACAACGAAGATGTTATCATCACGGAAGGTACAGATTGGAGTGCATTTGAGGTTGGGCTATTAAGGATGATATCCATGATCCGAAGCGAAAAGATAGATTGCAATCGACTAAAAAGATGGACCGAGGATCGCTATGGTTTCGCAAGCGTTTCCAGGCAATGGGAAAGCGCTCTGCTTAATACAAGTATTTCCTTCGGTTGTGGACAAAGTTTATAGCTTGGATTGTTTTTGTGTTTGCTGAATGGCAGAGTAATTGAACATGAACGAGGTCCGGGTCGCTCACATAATGGATGGATCTAGACGACACTATGACGTTGCTCAAGCGCTTCATCGAGAGCGATGCTTGCACAGCATGTTCACGTCGTGGTATTCGCCGCCTGGCTCTTGGGAGGCCTTCGTAGGGCGGGGGGTGAGAATGATTTCGCCAAAGCTCGGGCAAAAAATGCTCGAACGGTACTGCCAAGTCATTCCAAGTGAAATGGTGCGGGCAAATCCTTGGCTTATGCTTCGAGGAGCTATCGCAAAACGTCAGTTTCGAATGGAGGAAGAATATTTTGAATGGATGTCTTTCGAGACCGCCAAATGGATTGAAAAAAAAGGAATCCTTAACGCAAATGGAATGTATGGTTACGTGCGAAATATTCATCCTAGATTGTGTAAGAATGCCCGGGATGAGGGGGTTGTCGTTGTAGGTGAGCAAATGATTGCTCCTGCGGCTATCGAAAGGCAGCAAGCACAGTATCAACAAGAAAGATGGCCGGGATGGGAGAATCCCATGTCAAATAAAGCGTTCGATCTGGTACAGGAGAATGAGCAAAAAACATGGGAGAACCTAGATCGGATCGTAGCTCCTTCTCAATATGTAGTAGAAGGTCTAGTTGCTTGCGGTGTAGATGCTGACCTAATCGATTTGATACCCTATCCCGGTGAGTTCGAATCCATATTCAGTAACAGGGACTATGGAAAACAGAAAGATCAATTTACAATTGGCTTTGTTGGCCAAATTAATTTAAGGAAGAATGCTCCAATCTTCATGGAGATTGCTAAGAAAATGAAGGGTGAAGGAGTTCGGTTTACCATGGTTGGTCGAAATTATCTAAATCAACAACGGATTGACGAGTACCGACCTTACGTTAATTTTACAGGGGCCGTGGCCCGTTCCCAGATCCGGCGTCATTTGGATGAATTCGACGTTTTTTTCTTTCCAAGTACCTGTGAGGGATCTGCGGGAGTAGTTTTAGAAGCTATGGCTGAAGGGCTGCCTATCATTACCACGCCCAACAGCGGTACAATCGTCGAACATGGCGAAAACGGGTTCGTTGCAACTCCAAACGATATTGAGACCTTTATCCAGTACATAACCTTGTTGAAAGAAGATCCAACGAGCCGACTCCAAATGGGGATGAACTCGCAAAAACGTGTTAGTGAGCTAACAATAGAGGAATACGGTAAAAAACTGGTTCACAGCTTTCAAAAAGGCACTTTATTCAAGATGACAGCATGTCAGGATAACAGTTCGTATGATCGATAGTAACTTCCTTATATTCCTCGCTAATATCTCAATTTTGCTACTGTTTGCGGGCGTTGTCATTTCTTCTCTTTTGACTCCGAGGAAAATGCTTTCATTCAAGTTCACCTCGGTCTGTCTAGGCAGCTATTTCTATATATTTCTTAACTTTAACGCCCAGTCTCAGATGGGAGGTTATCTCGCAAGCACCGATCTGTTATTGTCGCTCGCTATCATATTATTCACCTACATTGCCATTGTGATTGCGCAGCCAAGTGTCAAATGCTTGAAGGTTGAAGGAACAGCATTCGAGTACGATTGGAACATGCTCTGGTACATCTCCATCGCGGTGGCAATAATTGGGTTCGCCGGCACTTATAGTTTCACGTCACAGTCCGAGCGAGACTGGAAAAATACATCTGCGTACTGGTACATGACGTTTCATGCCACGTATCCATCTATTGCATTGATGCTTTGGGCGTCCCTAAAAACGCCTGGTAGTGAAGGTAGAATTAAATTGATACTCACAGGAGTCCTCGCTTTTGCTTGCCTCGTACCATTCATCATTACAGTACGACGCGGTCCAATGTTTCCCATGGCAATTGTTTTGTTGTTCACTCCTTCTCTTGCGTTGCGGAAATCACCCTCTAGGTTCATACTGCTGTCGGGACTCGCCGCAACGGGCTTTTTAATGTTGCTTTTTGTCACGATTCGAGACTACAGCGTCTCCTCGGATCAACAATGGAGCAAGATATTCTCATTGAATGTGGCGGATACACTTTTAGATAAGGCTAAAAATGTTAACGACAATGAATTTATTTATCACTGCTATCTGGTTACGTCGTCGTACAGAAGCGGACTGTATCAGTACGGTACCTCGTACCTGAACTTGGCAGTTTGCTGGATTCCTCGCCAAATATGGCCCGATAAGCCGGATATGACCGTTGGGTGGTTCGAATCACCGATGCAAGGAAACCGTGTATTTGAAGTCATAGGCAATTCTTTATCCGGAGGCGCAGCAGCAGGCGGAATTGCGAATGTTTTTTTGCAATTTGGCCTCCTAACACCCGTTTTCTTTTGGTGGATTGCGAGATCGTTTGAGAATCTCTACGTTAAATGTATCGCATTTGGCGATCCGCGGCATTGTCTGGTCTATGTGGGACTTTCAGCTGGCCTACATTGGTTTATAGCACAAGGAGTTGAAGCGGCATTCGTTCCATGTGTAGTCTACATCGTTATACCTCTGGTTCTTTTGAGGGTTGTCGCGAGAAGATCCGAAACCGTTTCTACTGGTCCTCCTTACAGGCACGTAGATTTTACGCGCGTAGGTACTCGGTGATGGTTGGTAAAGTCGCATTGCGCAACTGAGTTGTAGCCTATTGAATAGTCAAAAGACTATTTTTAATTTTTTGTGAAAATGGCAGTCGAACAGTCGAACATGTCTTCTTCTAGTCTTCGCGTCTTGACGCTTTGCTCATCCCTTTCGAATGCCGCGGGCGGTATTTTCGGTGTCCAAAAGTCTCTCGCCAAGTACTGTCAAAGTTCGGGTATTGAAGTTATTGCCGCCGGAGTTGAGGACTCGCGGTGGAGTTCTGATCGACACGAATGGCAGGGTATTGACGCAAACGTTTTCCCAGGTTGTTTTCCCAGGTTTTACCGAAGATCGACTGAGCTCGCCCATTTCGCAGACGAGAAGGGTCCGGCGATCGATTTGGTTCACTTGCACGGTCTATGGCACTATCCTTCATTTCTGACTCGTCGGCTTCAGACGAAATTCAAAAAACCGTCGATTGTTTCTCCCCACGGGATGTTAGAAGGGTGGGCTCTCCAAAATAGTTCATGGAAAAAAAGATTAGTACTTCGGCTTTTCGAACGCAAAATGCTCGAAACAGCTACATGCATTCATGCACTCAATGAAAATGAACTAGATGATATAAGGAAACTTGGACTGAGAAACCCTGTTTGCATACTACCAAATGGAGTTGAAAATCGAATTTCATGTTTACCGCTTCTGAAAAAGTATGAAGTTATATTTATTGGACGCCTGCACCCCAAGAAAGGTCTGGTCAATCTTATCAAAGCTTGGAGTAAGATGCCGGAAGAGATCCTGAAGGTTTGGCATCTAAGGATTATCGGATGGGATGACGGAGGGCACGAACGAGAACTGGAAACCCTGGTTCGGTCAATGTCACTCGAAGGATCTGTTTCCATGAATGGTTCTTTGTTCGGTGCAGAAAAGCAGAAAGTTCTGGATGAAGCTCGGCTTTTCATTTTACCCTCTAAAAGTGAAGGCTTACCAATTGCCGTTCTAGAAGCCTGGGAGTCAGGACTTCCTGTCATGATGACTCCACATTGCAATCTAGATATTGGCTTCCAAAATGGATGCGCAATCCAGGTCGACACAACCGTAGATTCAATCGTGGAAGGGCTTCTGAAATTCTTTGACCAAACGGACAGCGAATCGGCCGAAATGGGACGAAAAGGAAAGCGACTCGTTGCCGATAGTTTTACTTGGCCAAAAGTTGCGGAACAGCTTTTGTCGGTCTATCAATGGATCGTTCGAGGTGACTGCCGACCAAGTTGTGTTCACCTCGATGCGTGAGAAAAAACAAGGTTTGTTACGAGTTGCCTTTTATGGTCATCAAATCAATTCTTTATTGATAAAATTGTTTTTGACTACCTTTCGTTTAATGCATCGCTAGCTGCGCGAAGAAGCACTTTGGCAAATTACATTAACCTGCGACGTTTCAGCAATCTAGGCTTCGATCGAGGCGTATCCAAAGTTTGCGAAGGATGCTGGATTTTTGTTAGGGCTGCTGTATTTATGCACTCTATTCCGCTTCCGTCGCGTTGGAAGGCATGGATCCTGAGGGCATTTGGAGCAAAAATCGGTGCTAGAGTTGTAATTCGATCCCGCGTTCATATCACTATGCCCTGGAGGCTTGAACTAGGTGACGATGTCTGGATTGGGGATGACGTAATGATTCTGTCCCTGGATAGAGTCACAATCGCTTCCAATTGCTGCCTCTCTCAACGGTCGTTTTTATGTACCGGATCGCATGATTTTTCAAGTGAGATGTTCTCGCTGATTACGAAACCAATCGTGATTGAAGAAAGTTGCTGGGTTGGAGCCCAAAGTTTTATTGGACCAGGAGTAACGATCAAAATGGGTAGTCGAACCCTGGCGGGTGCTGTTGTCATCCGAAATGTTGAACAAGGAACGGCCGTGGCAGGTGTGCCTGCCAAACCAATCCCTGTGCGGAGTGCAACCGACGTTAGGTCAAACATTTCGCGATGAACCATTACATCTTTCTTGCCACTTGCAAACTTGGACGAAGTCCAACTTGATAAGGTTGAATCGCTGGGATTGGTATGCAATTGTCTTGCCAATGATTGCTCTTGCACCATTGCTTTTTTCCCAGGCAATTTATCTCTGGTCGCGCGAGCATATGCAGTTCTTCCCGCTCGCAATCTGTGCCTCGTGCAGTTTCTTTTACCGGGAAGGACAATCAAAAGCGTTACTTTCGCTTGTTCGCGTCAGGCTATCTTGGATTCTTTCTGGAATGGCAACCCTATTGTGCTTGATTGCCCTAGTCCTATACAGCCCATGGATGGCGCATGCAGCAAGCGTATTGTTGTGTGTCAGTTGGGCGTTTGGTAGGTTCGGAAATCTAACTCCCTTGAGGATTTGTGGCATTTGTGGCCTTCTCGCCGTGACTATTCCACTGCCTCTCGAAATGGATCGAACACTTGTTCAGGTCCTACAAGGTCTATCGGCAGACATTTCTAGCCGTTTGATGGACTTAGCGGGAATTCTGCATTTCCCAAAAGGTAACATCATTGAGGTTGCCGCGAAACCACTTTTCGTCGAGGAAGCCTGCAGTGGAGTCGATAGCCAATATGCATTAATGGCTGTCGCGGGAATCCTGCTGCTAATTGGTCGAGCTGGACTTTTGGTAAGTTTGATCACCATTGTCACAGTACCGCTTTGGGCGATTTTAGGGAATCTGTTGCGAATCTACTCGATTGTTTTCGGTCTCGAGTTCTTGAACGTTGATTTAACGTCCGGGACTATCCATACAATTCTGGGTTTCATAACTTTCTCTCTAGCTGCATTTGCACACTGGAGTTCCGTTCAGTTGCTGAACTATTTCGTTTGTCTTTTTTCGAACTTTGACCTCAACGCGAAAGGTCGTTCAGACAATCAACACTCAAGTATGACTGTTTTCAAAAGCCTTTTCGCGGTGCCTTTCGTTTTGTTGCTTTTTTTTCCTTTTTGTATCGCCGGTTTATTGGAGTTCTCGCCTCGATCCTCAAATCCGCCTTTTTTCTCGTCACAATTAGCGAACATTTTTCCAAAAGAGGGGGACGTCCCTAATCAATTGCTAGGAAGCGAGCAAATTGGATTCACCACAATGACTCGCGTTTCCAATAATAATTTGGGGCAATACTCTCGAATATGGCAATATTCGAGGGAGAATGCGGACCACGTTGTATCACTCGACTTTCCGTTTCGCGGTTGGCATCCACTTTGGATGTGCTACCAAACGACCGGTTGGAAAGAGCAACAACGAATTCGCGTGAAGACGTCAGCGGACGACGCACCGATCCAATGGGCATTTTATGAATCTCGACTGCAAAACATGAGTGGCGAACACGCCGTGTTGCATTTCTCGTTGTTCGATGGGAATGGCGCACCTTATGATTCCGAAACCGCAATGGAGAAAAACGACGCTCGGTCGCGAATTTCAAAAAACTTGATATCGGTAATGTCAAGACAAATTCGGTCACTCAAGAACCCAATCGAACCCGTCACATTCCAATTTCAGCTACTGACGCTAAGTGATTCGCCAATTCCAACGGAGCAAATCATTGGTTATCGAAAAATGTTCTTGAAACTTAGAGAAATGGTACACAAAAAATCACTGCCAGCACTGGAAGTCGTTCGACGCGAAACTCTTGGCCTGTGATTAAATTGTTTACTTTTGATTTGAGTCTAAACGGAACGTCCCAAAACTGGAAAACCGTTAAAAGGGTTTGCTTATGATGAAACATTTAGCGATCCATTTCGCACGTTTTGGTCCCTATCATATTGCTAGGTTACGATCCGCAGCAGTTGCCTGTCGGGCTCTTGGGTGGAACGTTTTCGGATTGGAGATTGCAAGCAGCGACCTTACCTACGCTTGGGATAAATTAGATCACCACCAATTCGATCCAAACGGCAGCCCATCCGTTGCGACAATTTTTCCGGGCAAAGCATATGAATCCATTTCGGAACGCGAATTATGTCGCGGCGTACGTGAAACGCTGAATCGACTTAAGCCAGACGCCGTAGCGATTGCCGGTTGGAGATCGGCCGATGCACGGGAAAGCCTGAAATGGTGTAAGAAAAACGGTGCTATCGCTATTTTAATGAGTGAGACTCGCGAGGCGGACGGTCTGAGAGTTTGGTGGAAAGAAACGTGGAAGTCATCCATAGTTTGTCAGTTTGACGCCGCCCTCGTCGGTGGGGCATCGCATCGTGATTATCTTACGATTCTTGGTATGCCAAAGGAATTTATCGAATTCGGTTACGATATTGTTGATAACGACTACTTCGCGTCGCAGTCTGCAAATGATCGTGTAATCCAAGATGTGAACTTGTATTTTCTGGCATCAAATCGATTTATACCACGAAAGAATTTGAGAAGATTAGTTGATGCGTATCGAGAATATGTTACCCATAATCAAACAACTTATAAAGAGTCGGTAAGAGCCTGGGATCTTTGTTTGCTAGGTGATGGTAAGCTGAAGAGATCACTGATGGACCATTGCCGCTCTAGTAAGCTAAATGTCTCTGAATCTGCCCCATGGGAAGGTATGTCATCGTTGCAAAAGGACTCGACGGTCTTCTTCCCAGGATTTCGGCAAATTGAAGAATTACCAAGATTTGCTGCCCACGCGGGTTGCTTCGTTCATCCGGCCATTTCTGAGCCTTGGGGACTTGTAATCAATGAAGCGATGGCATGTGGTCTGCCAATTATATCCAGTAACAATGTGGGTGCAGCAGAAGAACTAGTTGACCACGGCGAAAATGGTTTCGTGTTTCCACCATTGCAAACATCTGATCTTGCCCGGCGACTAGTTCAGGTTGCCGATCCAAGCTTTTCGCGATTGGATTTTGGAGATGCGAGTCGGCGAATTCTAAATGAGCGTGTTCCAACCGAAGCTTTTGGAAATGGAATGGCAAGGATTTTAGAAAAAACACTTTGCATTTCACCGATGCTTGTGCGGAAGAAAATTGAGATTAGTAAAAAACGATTCTTATTCAAGAAGGCGGCCTCTTTTTTCCTTCCGAATGATTATAAGGGTAGGATGACTCATATTCTTGGCACGCACGGTCCAACTTTTATAAAACGCGCGGCAGAGAATATTTTCGACGTTCCAATACCGGGCTGTATTCGGGATCCGGCCCGACCCTTGTTCATTCACATCCCGAAAAACGCGGGGACGAATATATCAAAGCAAATCTATGGTCGTTACATTGGACACAGGACTGCCGCATGGTATCTTGCTGCGGATGAGCAAATGTTCATGAACAAGGCTTCCTTTGCACTTTGCCGCGATCCGTATGATCGATTCATTTCTGCGTTCAATTTCGTCTTTACTGGTGGAACCCAAGATGTTTCAGGATCTCAGAAAGCACGTAGGCATTTACGTTGCTTTCCTTCGATATTGGAATTTGCAGAACATTACGCATCTCTACCGGTCGAGAAGATTGAAGCCGTGGACCCTTGTTTTCATTGCCAGACCCGCTATGTCTTAGGTGACAATCAAGGACAGCTTGTCGATAAAGTATTCCACCTTGAGAATGTTGCTGGGACGTCGTTCCCGTTTGCAGGGATCGAGATAGATCTGACTGAGAAATCGAACACCAGCAAACAGACTCAAATGGCATTCGATGAAAGGAGACTTCGTTCGCTTGTCAATTCAATCTATCAATTCGATTATGATTTCTTTGGCTACGCATATTAACCTCATGGAAGAGAACTGATTTCCGCCTCCCTGTTGGGTGCGTTGGCATTTCTCCGTTGCGGCTTAGGAAAAGCTAGATTGCACACGAGTTAAGTTCCTCTGTATTTCAAATGAATGATGATGGAATAATGCCGAATGATTTGCGACCCTCCAAAAGCGATTATCTTCGATGGAGCATTCCCTCTATAGTTTTGGCTGTCGTGTCTATGCTTCTTATCGGATACAGCACGCTCGTTGTTGAACCGCGAATACAAGAGCATTATGAACAGATGCGAGACCAAAATTTTGCAACTCTCGACATTTCGCTCAACGACCTGCCCGTTCGTAATTCTCTTCGGACGGTACAGGAAAATTTGAGACATGAGCGGCTACTTGTAGAAACCTCCCTTTGCCTACGACGATTGATTTTTTGGAATCCAGAGAATGATTGCTTTCGTTTTCAGTCAGCAATCATTTCAATTTCCAAAGCAGAATACTATTTGAATTTGGCTTATGAAATACTCTCCACGGAACCCCAGAGTCATCAAATCGGGATGATGACGGGAAAATCCCAAGCGGAAATGCGAAATGCGCTCGATGCGATGCGCAAAGTTCTCAAGATGAATGGGGCTTTCGCTGCTCGGGCAAATCTATGGATAGCTAGGCAACAATTGGATGATGATCTCGACATGCCTTTTGCGGACTTGGCCGCCATCGAACAAAGCGTTAGATCCCTCGTAGCGGACGCATCCGTGCATGCGATTGCTAAACGGTCGCTTGGTCAAATTCTAGTTGAAAAATCGCTGCGTGTTTCTGTTGATTTAGATGCCGAGGACAGGTTGTTATTGCTGACGGAAGCGGACGAGTGCTTTCGAGCCGAGCCGCCTTCTGTTCTTCGTGACATCGCTTGGGCTGCAGAAGCCAAAATCGCAGTAGACCCTGTTTTTGGACAAGAAGTCGCCTGGAAAGCATCTCAAAATTTTTGGAACTCCCCTGAATCGGATTCGTATTTACCCGAAACAATTGCTGCGGGCTTTGATTGTCTCGTGATGGCAGGCAGCATCAAAGAAGCGCAGAGTTTTTTGATCAAACGACTTCAAAATGGTGCGACATTCGAGCAACTAACGTTGAGGAAAAAATTGGCGGCGGTTTGCCTTCGATCGATCGTCTCCAATGTTCTTTTCCCCAAGCCAACAAGCGCCCCCAACGACAGTCGCAATAGTATGCTGTTCGCGATGGCTGTGCAGTTGTACCCTGAGTCACCGGAGCTATTGACGCTGTTGGAGAAAACGGCCAATACGAGCGATGACCATTGGTTGGTCGGATTCCGTAAAGAAATTGTGAACGGTGAGGATGCTGGACTGAAGCAATTGATGAGCGTTATTGATGACTTTTCTAACAGCAGAACAGCGACTGCTTTAAAGTCATTTGGGAAGTTGACTCACGTTTCGCCCGCATACGGCGTCGTTGCGTCGAAGTTTGCATTAAGGCGTTGCGAGATTCAATCCTCGCCTATTGAACCACTGATTGAATTGCTTCGGGAGATCAACCGCTCATCACCAGAAATCTTCGTGGTTTGGCAGGACCGCGCAACGCTACATCTGAAATTGAAACAGATCGAGGAAGCGATCGAGTGCTTAGAGTATTTGAAGCAGAAAATGCCGGACAACGAGGATGTGATTGAGTCGATCGAAGCGATTGGCAAGAGTCGACTGGGGCCGAATAGTAGCGAACCTTAACACGTGACGGCCGAGAATGGCAGTACTCCTTGCAACTCATACCTAACACCTAACACCTTGTCACGCGTCTGTTTTATTAATCGATGCTATTGGCCGGACAGCGAAGCTACGGGCCAATTACTGACCGAGTTGTGCGAGTTTCTGGCGCCGAGGTGGGAGGTATCCGCCATTGCAGGACAGCCAAATTGGGAAATCGAAAACGAATCATTCGTTCGTTCGGGGGTCCAAACTCGAAATGGCGTCGCGATACATCGATTGCTTCATAGCCGGCTTCCAAAAAGCCAACGATTTGCTCGAGTTCGGAATCTAGTTTCGTTTACGCTGGCCGTGAGGCGGTGGGGAAAAACGCCTGGAAAGGATTGTATCGAACCGATTTATGAAAGTTCCTCAGCCGAGCGAAACAGCAAAACAAAAGGCAAATGTGAGATTATCGTCTGCGAAACAGATCCGTTCCTTTTGCCGCTCGTTGTGGGCCCGATGGCTCGACGACGAAAAGCCAGGCTCATCTACTATCTTCAAGATATCTATCCAGACGTCGCTGTTGCGGTAGGCGTTGCCAAGAACAACGTTCCGATTCGATTCCTTCGCAATCGATTGAAAGCGGAATACTTGCGTGCGGATTGCATTGTGGTTCTGGACGAGGATATGCGTCATCGACTCGTGGATTGGGGCATTCCCAAAAAGAAGCTACAAATTGTCCCAAACTGGATGAACTGCTCGACCGTTACTCCGATCAAGTCTAATAATCCATTTCGTGCGGAACAGCATCTGGATGACAACTTCGTGGTGATGCACTCAGGGAATATGGGGTTGACGCAACGACTTGATGTGTTGGTTGATGCGATGAGATTGGTTACAGATCATGTCTCAGAGCGTCGTATAACATTGGCGTTGGTCGGCAACGGGGCTAAACGCCACGAACTGGAGGTTCAGTGCGCCGGATATGACCATGTAAGGTTTTTTGATTACCAACCTCGTGAAACTCTTGCCGCAAGCTTGTCCGCGGCGGATCTCCATATCGTTTCAATGGACGCAGCCATCACCGGTTGTTTAGCACCTAGCAAGCTTTATGGCATTCTTGCGAGTGGTACTCCCGTGCTGGCAATTGTTCCGGAAGGAAACGCAGTTTGGCGATTGGTCGAAAAAGAGCGGATTGGCTGGAATGTAGTACCGGGTGACCGCAATGCGATCGCTGAGGCACTTCGAAATTCTCTTAGGATGGAACGCAGCGAATTAAAAGCAATGGGTGAACGAGGCCGCGCACTGGCTGAACGATTGTATGACAAGCAAATCTGCTGTGAGGCGTTTGAGGCGATTTTGAAAAGTACTAGCTGATCGAAACTTGCAGGTCTTCGCTCAACAGCAACAAGTTGAGTTGAACGTCGTTGGGATGTAGTCCAAACTGCTCACAAAGCACTCGGCGGTAGTATCGCAACTGAGTACCGTGAACCTCAGCTCGTTCTTTGGTCCATTCGTCGATGTCTATCGACTCAGGTCTACGATCGGTTTTGAAATCCAAAATTTCCGCTCGAACCACTCGGTCGCCATCGAAGCCCAGCACACAACGATCTATCACACCACTCAGCATTTGACCATCAATAATCTGCAGTAATCGCCGCTCGTTCGTCACCTCCAAATGCAACATCCTCGGCTGATGCCAAGCTCGGTAGCGATCTGCACTGAGCGCAAGCAACACCGAAGGCTTCTCGCAATACTGCACGAACCGATCTACCCATTCGTTGATCTTGACGTGCGCCATTTCTTCTTGCGTTAGCGTCGAGCCCGCGATCTCTTTGAGGCGCTTCTTGCTCGGTTTGAAGTCTTCGATCCAACCACGTATCTCTTCGAACCAACGGTGTACCAGTTTCCCAACGACTGCGCCAGACGAATTGCTTCCCGCCCATTGAGTTGCTAAATCGACCCTCGTCGGTCGACCGGGAGCACTTGGGAGCAGCCAAGCCAGTCGTCGAACGGAATCCGCTGCGAGATTGAGTCGTATCGTTCTAACTCTTGGCTCTTGAATCGCTCGTAATGGTGGTGCGTTGATTGGATCGGTTTGCCGGGTCGCCTCAAGTCGCTCGTACCAATTAGGGTTGCCGAAGCTCGCCACGGTGATGCCTGGCTGCTCGCTCTGACCCTGTGTCGCAAAGATGGAATGCAATACCGAACCCCATCGCTTCTTGGGTGTCGATGAGGGCGATGTGTAGAGATACAAGGCTTGTCGCGCTCGCGTTAGGGCTACATAAAA
>CAMBSL010000031.1 GCA_945870455.1 Pirellula staleyi DSM 6068
AGTTGAGCCTGAGGCGCTAGCCGATTCATGCCGCAAGAAATCGGCTAGCGCCTCAGGCTCAAATTTACAAATAAGGTACTTTGCAAGCTGCCGATCGCATTAGTGACACCGCTTGAAAATCTTTCGCAGCGTGGCCCGCAGAGTTTCCCAGCCCGCAGAGGTTCCCAAATTTCATCGTAGCGTTGTGTCGAACGTTTTCTCGGCAATCTGACTTTTCACTTCGCTGACCTTGGTCGGGTTCGCACTCCGACGAAGAAGTTCCCGAACGGATTCAGCCTTAGCTTCATCGATTGTCGAACGCAAACCCGCGTACTTTGGGTCTGATGCAGCTGCTCTTAAGCCTTCCGCAATGTGCGGAGAATCGCCCAGCGCTATTAGCAATCGACTCACGTTTCGCGTGAACGAAGTGTCCGTCTCATCATAACCTACCAGCTCCTTAGCCAAAAAATCCTTTGGGATAATCGCAAATCCCGATGCAAGCCCAGTCGCTAATCGAATTGCTGCCGCGAATGTGTCTGAGCCATTCGTCGCTTTGTCGGAACCGAGATCTGCAATCGAAGCCATTATGTTAAGTGAGGGTCGCTGCTAAATCTCCGTTTCGGGTGAAAGTCAGGGTTCGAACAGCCTTCAGTAGGATGGGGGATGGTAAGACCGTCCCGTTGGGACTCAATGCGCCCTTCTGATGTACAATGGAGATATGGATAGGCAGGCAGAGACCCAAGTTCACGTCCAAGGAGTCGAGCATGAGTTCCTCAATTCGATTAACGAAGAAAATGACACTGGAAGAGTATGAAGTATGGGAACGTGAGCAAACCGAGCGGCACGAGTACTGGGGGGGTGAAGTCTTCTCGCAAGCTGGCGGCACGCGTATCCATAGCTTAATTGGGGCAAACATTCTGGGCGAAGTACGTCAGATTCTAAAAGGGGACCTTTGCCAAGCACATGGTAGCGACATGCGAGTCGATATCGAAGCCGCAGGGTACCAAGCATATCCCGACGTCTCCGTGGTTTGTCCGCCTGTTGAGGGGAAATCGACGGATGTGATTTCGAATCCAGTTTTGGTGGTTGAAGTACTTTCACCGTCAACGGCCGATTTTGATCGAGGCACAAAATTTGGACACTACCGCAAGATACCATCCTTGAAAGAGTACCTTGTGCTATGGCAGGACCAACCACGCGCGGAGCAGCATGAACGTGCCGAAGACGGCCTCTGGCTGTTGAGGGAAATTGTGGGTGTCGACCAATCTATCCAGCTAGCGAGTATCGGAGCGGCAATCGCAATGGCTGACATCTACGATAAAGTAGTATTTCCTGAGATTGAGAGAACAGAATGAAATCATTGCCCTTACTTCGCACATCGCAACGAATTCAAGGCGCATTATGAGCCGTATCATTTGGTCGACGTTGTGGTTGATCGGCAACCTAGGATGGTTCACGAGCAATCTAGGCGCCCAGTCACTTGAGCCGTTGCAATACAACCATCCAGGACTTGTTGTCGATCTTGGAGTGGGTCTGTGGGCTTGGCCAATTCCTTGCGATGCGGACGGAGACGGCGATTTTGATTTGATCGTCTCGTGCCCAGACAAACCTTCGAACGGCGTTTGGTTGTTTGAGAATGCGAGCGGTCTCACGTCGCCCAATAAGATGCCCGTCTTCAAACCCGCTCGATTTCTGAGCAAGACGACTCACTATGTCATGCCGAGCTACGATGGCGAATCGATGCGTGTCTTGTCACCGGGCACGGAGTACGCGAATTTTACTAAGACCGGAACAGCCGAAAAACGGCTGTTGCCCATCGAGGCCAAGTTTCATAAACCGCTGGGGGAACAAACCAAAGGCCCCAAAGTACGGCACAATCAATGGCGATATGCGGACTACGACGGAGATGAGCGTTTGGACTTGATCGTGGGAATTGAGGATTGGAGTTACTACGGTTGGGATGACGCTTGGGATGCGACGGGGCATTGGGTAAACGGTCCTTTGCGAGGTTGGATCTACGTGTTTCGCAACACGGGCTCAACGGTGAATCCCAACTATGAAATGCCATTTTTTGTTAACGCGGGAGGCGAGCGATTGGAAGTTTTTGGTTGCCCGTCTCCCAACTTTGTTGACCTGGACAAAGACGGCGACCTGGACTTGTTGTGTGGCGAGTTTCTCGACAAATTTACTTACTTCGAGAACGTCGGAACGCGAACGGAACCCAAGTATGCCGCTGGTCGATCGCTGCAAGACGACCGTGGCGAGCGGCTTCAAATGACCGTCCAGATGATTGTCCCTGTCGCGTTTGATTGGGACCGCGATGGAGATCAGGACTTGATCGTTGGAGACGAAGACGGTCGGGTCGCATTCGTTGAAAACCTGGATCAAATGAGAAACGGATTACCCTTGTTTGCGGTTCCGAAGTATTTTCAACAAGAAGCCGATGCGTTGAAATGCGGAGCTTTGGCGACTCCATACGGTTTTGATTGGGATGGAGATGGCGACATCGATATCTTGAGCGGCAACACAGCAGGTTTCATTGAGTTCTTTGAAAACCTCAGCGGCCCAGGCATCGTAAAACCAATGTGGAATAAGCCAGCAAGGCTGTTGGCCGATGGTCGCGAGTTCCGAATCATGGCAGGCGAGAACGGTAGTATCCAAGGGCCGGCAGAAGCCAAGTGGGGTTACACGACGTTCAATATTGCGGACTGGGACGCAGATGGTTTGCCGGACATCGTTCTCAACTCGATTCTAGGTCGCGTTGTTTGGTTGCAGAATATTGGCACTCGATCATCCCCGAAGCTCTCGGGTCCGCGTCCAATCGAAGTCGCTTGGAAAGAAACGCAAGCGGCACTTGTCTGGGGTTGGCAACGACCTGCTGGCAATGAGCTTTTGACTCAATGGCGGACGACGCCGGTTGTATATGATTTCAACGCGGACGGCTTGCTCGATTTAGCAATGCTCGACCATGAGGGCTATCTCGCCTTCTTTGAACGATCGAAAAAAAACGGAGAGCTAACGCTGCTGGCACCTCGGCGCGCGTTTGTGGACGAACAAGGCGAACCTATTCGTTTGAATTCGGGTAAAGCTGGCCAGAGTGGTCGGCGAAAGCTGAGCGTTGTCGACTGGGATCAAGATGGTAAGTTCGATTTTCTGCTCAACTCCTCGAACGCCGATTTCCTGAAGCAGTTTGCTTCACACGAGGGAAAATGGATCATGAAAAACGCCGGAACACTTGCCAGCAGAAACATCGAGGGGCACGACGTAAGTCCGACGGTGGTTGATTTTGACGGGAATGGCATTCCCGATTTTCTGGGAGGAGCCGAGGATGGCCGCATGTATATCCTCACCAACCCCCTCTCTGCCGCGAAAGCTCGTTAGCCATCTGCCGTGAAAGCTCGTTAGCCATGAGTAACTGGCGGTCCTGCAAGAACACTTGTTCGAACCGAAAGTGGCAGTTATTTCGCTGGTGCGTCGGACGATATCAACAATGCGAAGACCGGAAACACAGAGTCTGTCTGAGAAAGACGACGGAAGGACGATTGTAATTGTTTTTTAACAGCAATGTGATATTCTGATAACCTTGTTATCGCCGCCTGCAGCCCAAGCTTCCGTCATGCCACGTAAACGCATCGAGCCGCTTGATTCCCAGTTTTTGCCGGCTACCGTTGCATCGATGGATCAGCGACAGGGCTCCAACCCAGGCGGCGTTGGAGGGGCATTTGACTTACCCGAACCACCATTGCCCGTCTCTCTTGGGAGATATCACATTCAACGTGAGATCGCTCGCGGTGGTATGGGGATCATACTGCATGCACACGATGAGCTGCTTCGCCGCGACGTTGCCATCAAACTCTTGCTGGCTCGATACGCTGAAAACTCGGGTCTACTTCAGCGATTTGTAAACGAAGCTCTGGTTACCTGCCGACTTCAGCACCCGTGTATCGTTCCCATTTACGAACACGGTCATGCCGAGGATGAACGCCCCTATTTTGCGATGAAATTAGTGACAGGTCAGTCGCTGGGAAAAATCCTTGGTTCCCCCCCCAGTAACCAAACAGACCGATCTCGATTGTTTAAGATTTTCGAACATGTTTGTCGTGCGATTGCTTACGCTCATTCGCAAGGTGTTTTGCATCTGGATTTAAAACCAGCCAATATTATGGTAGGCGAATTCGGGGAAGTATACGTGATGGACTGGGGGTTGTCTCGAGTATTGCAGAGGAGCGATGCAATGGGATCGGAAACCAATGCTGAGAACTTGATTGCCGAGCCACTCAATGCTTACTCCGCTCCTTCATCCGGAATACATGGCACGCCCGCGTACATGGCTCCAGAGCAAGCGCGAGGCCTAGCTGTTTGTCCTCGATCGGACGTGTTTGGGCTTGGCGCTATGCTTTGCGAAATCCTAACGGGGCGCCCTCCCTATCGCAATCGGGATCTTCGACGGACGTATGCCGACGCAACCGGTGCAAAGTTGGACGATGCCCATCGGGGCCTGGATGCATGTGCAAGTGACGATCGACTCATTCAGCTTGCCAAGCGATGTCTTGCCCCCAATCCTAAGGATCGTCCACACAATGCCAGTTTCATAGCAAATGAAATCAGCGGCTATCTTGAATCGGCGCTAGAGCAATCGGAAAGCGACCTTTGTCGTTTCTTTGATTTATCGCTTGATTTGTTTTGTATCGCAACCATTGATGGCTATTTTCGTCGGGTGAATTGCAATTTCCCGCGAGTGCTAGGTTATTCCGTAGAACAACTGGTTAGCCAACCATTCTTGGATTTCGTTCACCCCGACGACAAAAACCCCACGGTGCAAGTCATGGCGGATTTGCTGGCGGGAAAACCGGTCGTGCATTTTTGCAACCGATACCGGCATTCGGCTGGGCATTACATCATGCTAGAGTGGACGGCGAAATCCATCGTCGAGGAGAATACGATTTTTGCGGTCGCGCGAGACATAACCAAACGTGCCAGCTAGATTGAGCCGCTTGAACGGACGGGTTGGCCAGTAACAAAAACCCCGACCTGCACCCCAGCCATAAATCACCGCATTTTGATCTGGACGCTAGAGATTGAAAACGCCTACGATCGACCGTACTCAATCTAGATACTAATCGTTTTTTCAGGAATTCCTCGGATGCTGCCAACGAAAATGAAGCTGGCGCTAATGTCATCTCCCGTTAGTTGGGGTGGTGGCGAGCAATTTCTATGGTCATTAGGAAACGGATTGGTCAGTCGTGGGCACCAAGTATTGTGGGTTTGCGATGAAAGCAGTTCTCTGCACGGCAGAGTCCAACAAAGCAGCTTTCCGTGTTGCCCATTATCGAGCCGAGCACCAAGACCGAAGTCGTTGCTGCGACTCAGAAAGGCATGCACTAGCTTTGGCGTTCAGGTTTTGCATGCAAACGATTCGCATGCATCCACTTGGGGGTCGCTTGCAATGCTTGGAAAACTGGGGATCAAACGAGTTCGAGTTAAGCACACTGCTTTTCCCATTCGCTCGTCCATTCCGTACAATTGGATGCTCGACAAGTTGGTTTGCGTTTCGAATGCCGTTCGCGAGGTCTGTTTGGACGGAGGAGTTGCAGAACAAAAAACCTCGGTCATCCACGGAGGACTCGAACCCCCTAAGCTTGAGCGTTGGCTAGAGCGTTTTTGGGCGTGCGACATTCTGGGAATTCACCATAAAACACCGCTGTATTGTGCTGTAGGCAGCCTCATCCCCTGCAAAGGCTATCATCGATTGATCGAAGCAGCGCATCACTTGAGATGGCATATGCCCGAGTTTTGTATTGTTGTTTGCGGCGAGGGCAAAGCTCGACCGGAACTAGAGCAGTTGATTCGCAAGTATTCATTGGAAAAACATGTGCGATTGCTTGGTTTTCAGAACGAACCTGAGCGTTGGATTTGTGCTGCCGACGCTTTCGTCCACCCATCTCAAAGCGAAGGCCTTTCGTTGGTTGTAATCCAAGCTCAAATGATCGGAACTCCCGTTATCGCAAGCGAAGTCGGAGGGCTCAAGGAAGTCTTAAGGTCACCTGACGACGGGCAATCATTAGGCTGGACTTGCGACGGGAATGACCCTGCAACCTTGGCTCGCTTGATGACGGACGCAATCCAAAACACCGAGCATCGCTTTGTCACCGTTCGTACGGCGAGCGAATATGCAGTAAAACGCTTTCATGTACGCCTCATGATCGATAAGTTTGAAGATCTCTTCCTTGAATTGATCGGAAAGTCGCGGTCGAGAGATTTGCACGAACCAATCAACTTGAAGTCGAGAAAGCTAGCAGGGTAGGTCTGTGACGACATCACTACATTTTTTCATTGAAGCTCAACCCGTCGATCGATACTCACAACATTAAGAATTCTGACTGCGAGCAACTGCGGTCACACGGATGGGTAATCTAGGGAAGCAACGGAGACGATTTTCGATGAGGCGATTTGGACGCACTTGGTTTCGAGCGGCATTGGTTTCGCTGTCTCTGTCTGCTGTTACGACCGGTGTCGCCGTCGCTCAACAACCGCCGACTTCAGGTTTAACTGAGCCCGTTTTCCGTGTTTCGAAAAATGATCCTTCGATTCCGCCTGCGGTGGCTCACCCGCTCGATCCGGCTATTCAATTGGCACATCAAAGCCTTGCACTTATTCGGAATGACTTGAAGGATTATACAGGGGTCTTAGTTAAACGAGAAAAAATCGGAGATGACCTGGGCGAACATGAATTTATGTTCGTAAAAGTTCGTAATCGAAAGATCCAAAACAACCAGGTGGTAGTTCCATTCAGTGTCTATCTCGCCTTCCTAAAACCTACGGCCGTGAAAGGTCGCGAAGTTCTCTTCGTCGAAAACCAGAATCAGGGCAAGTTGTTTGCCCACGAAGGCGGTATGAAGAGAATGCTCGGTACGCATTCCCTTGAACCCACTGGTTATCTAGCCATGGCTGGTCAACGCTATCCGTTGACAGACATCGGCATCGAAAACTTGGTTGTCAAGCTGATCGAACGCGGCGAAAAAGACAAGCGTCACGGTAGCTGCAATGTCGAACTCGTTCCGGGTGCTAAAGTTGGAGGCAGATCCTGTTCAATCCTTCAAGTCACGCATCCGATCCAGCAAAACCATTATGAATTCCATATCGCTCAGATCTTCATGGACGATGAATGGAAGATCCCAGTTCGCTACGCTGCGTACAGTTGGCCAAAAACGGCCGGAGCTGAGCCCGAAGTGATCGAAGAATACACTTATCAGAGCCTCAAGTTCAACGTGGGACTAACCGACGCCGATTTCGACGTGAAGCACAAAGACTACAACTTTCACGGAAAATAGTCGGACTGATTTCTCACTCGTAGGCTGTGATTTCTCGGATGGACCACTTTTTGGCGGCAGTTTGACAACCCGAGCCCGTAAGCGAGGCGGCAACTGCAATTCCTCGCTCACCGGGTTGTTGATTTAATAGACGGCAATACTGGATATTCGAGAGTGGCATGGGCGGCTTGCCTCATCGTTACCCACAATTCGCAGCAAGCCAAGCTCGAAATCCCAATGGATTTGCTTGATCCCAGCGCGTTTTCTCCCCCTCGCCCCGTTTTCGAGACTGCTGATTGAGTGGATTTGCTGCAGGGAAAGGCTATAGCACAACCCGAAGCGTTAGCGGGGGGCAGACCGTCCCTCGCTAACGCTTCGGGTTGGGATTAATGGGGATTAAATCAGCAGTCTCCTTTCGCGGAGAGGGGGTCGGGGGGTTAGGGGTAGTGCCCTGAAACAGTAGCCTCCGGTTCAGTTATTTGTTTACCCTTCGGAAACGCAGCTAGACATTTAATTCACGATCAAAAAACCAATCAAAATACGGTGTAAACCCCTCTCCCCGAGTACAGGGCGAGGGGAGCAAGATCAAAAGGTGTGGGTAAAGATGAGGCGTCTCGCCCATGGATTCACGAGCGGGACTCGCGTGCCACGCGATGGTAACCCGACGCGTAACGGCTTGTTGCTTTAGTGAAGTCGTTATTGGGTGAGGGCGGTAAGATGGACTTCCAAGTCCGTCAATGGGGAATTCGACGGACTAGGAAGTCCGTCTTACCATTAAAGCAACGAGCCGTTAATCGAGGAGCCGACCACAATTCCTCACTTACGGGCTCGGGTTACCAATTCACAGACTCTCCGCGAAAGCGGCAGTTAAGCAAACGTTGACAAGGCGAGCGAGATTTAGCCAAGCACTGTTCAGGATTGGAATTTCCGTTAAAAACTTACTCAACGGTTTAGTTTCGATTCCTTGAATAGAGTGCACAGCAAAGATGGCCAAGAAAAGCATTTCGGATGTTGATTGTCAGGGCAAAGTGGTACTGATGCGGGTTGACTTTAATGTCCCGCAAGACGACTCGGGTTCAATAACCGACGATCGGCGGATACGAATGGCGCTCCCGTCCATCGAATCCGTCCTGTCTAGAGGCGGCAAGTTAGTTCTCATGAGCCACCTTGGACGCCCAAAAGGCAAGGGCCCTGAACCTGAGTTCACTCTCAAACCGACCGCAGAACGATTGGCACAACTACTCGGAACACCTGTTTCCTTCGCTTCGGACACGGTTGGACCCGACGCCGAAGCAAAAATCACCTCGCTCAAAAATGGTGACGTTGTTGTTCTGGAAAATGTCCGCTTTAACCCCGGTGAAAAGAACGGGGAAGCAGTTTACTCCGGCAAATTGGCTTCGTGGGCCGACATTTATTGCAACGACGCTTTCGGAACTTGCCACCGAGAAGAAGCTTCTATGGTTGCAGTCCCGCTGGCCATGGGAAACAAGCCCAAAGTCGTAGGCTTCTTGGTCGCAAAGGAAATCCAATACCTAAGCGATACGATTGCAAACCCACAGCGCCCATTCGTAGCTATCCTGGGTGGCGCTAAGGTTAGTGACAAGATCAATGTTATCAGCAACTTGCTCGGCATCTGCGATCAGGTTTTGATCGGCGGAGCAATGGCTTACACCTTCTCCCTCGCACAAGGTGGCTCAACCGGCAAGAGCCTTGTCGAGAAAGACAAAGTCGAACTGGCCAAAGAATTGATCGCCAAAGGGGGCAATAAATTGGTGCTGCCCGTTGATACCCATTGTGGCGACGCTTTCAGTGGGAACTGCAACAAGCAAGTCGTAGCGGCTGGCAAGATACCGGATGGCTGGGAAGGGCTCGATATCGGCCCGGAAACTGCCAAAATATTCTCGGCCATCGTTGAAAAAGCAAAGACAATCGTTTGGAACGGTCCGATGGGTGTATTCGAAATGCCCCCATTTGATCACGGGACGGTCGCGGTCGCTCAAGCAGTCGCGAACAGCGACGGCATCAGCATCATCGGCGGCGGCGACAGCGCCGCTGCCATTGAACAACTTGGTTTTGCCGACTCTGTCACCCACGTGAGCACCGGCGGCGGTGCAAGCCTTTCGATGCTCGAAGGGGAAAAGTTTAAGGCTGTCGAGTTGCTCGACAACGCATAGGGCTATTTGAAAACCTTGGCTTTTGGATCGCCGCTGGCCGTGAGGTAGGCCAGCAGATCCAAAAGCTCGTTCTCATTGAGAGTGTCGATCAAACTGCTCGGCATTTGCGAGACTTTGGATGGCTTTATCTCTTCGACTTGGCTCTTCTTCAAAACGATCGGCTTGGCCTCGGCGTCTGCAATGTACACGTAGTACTCATCGCCGATTTCGACCGTTCGCCCAACAAGCACTCGGCCATCGTCGGTCAGGACTTGTTGAGATCCATATTGATCCGAGATGGCTTTGCTAGGTTCAATGATCGCGTCAAGCATGTCTTGCATCGAGAACTTCTTGGCTGCTGTCGACAAGTCCGGGCCAATCGCCCCGCCTTCTCCAGCGAGTCGATGGCATTTGGAACAGGAGGTCGCATGATAGAGATTGCGGCCTTGTTGGAAGTCTCGATTCTTTAAACCTGCTGCTGCAATGCTGAGAGCTTCTTCGGTCGACCATTTGCGTCCAGGGCCCTTGGGTGGCGTTGACTGGATCGGAGCGGAAACTAGCGAAACGTTGGTGATCGGTTCAAGTACGATTTGCTCGCCGGGTGAACAGGTTGCAATGGCATCGTCGCGAAATTGCATCAAGAACTTCGCGAAACTATTTCCGCCGGGGTGCTTGGCGGCGCGAATAAAGAACTCGAAGTACTTTTTGCGTTGCTCCATCGTCCAGCCCGTCTTTGCATTCCTAAGCACAAACGCAAAATGGATCGCTCGAACGGGGGGCATGTCCCCCATCATCTTGTCAATCGTCCCACCGTAGCCGGCATTTCGCGAAACGAGATATCCCCAATCTGGAATCGGGTCAGGTCCAAGCTTGCTCATCAGATCCAGCGTCTTGGAAACGACGGTTGGCGATTGCAGGTAAACCAACAACTGCACCAATTCGGCGTTCGCTTCATAGGACGCGGCTGGGTAGAACGAATCAAAATGACTTGCAAGCCGAAGGCGACGGTCGTCGGACGGCTGGCCAAGTCGCGTGAATGCAAGTTCAAACGCTCGGAACCAAGCCAAGGAATCGCTCGAACTGAGCGACTTGAAATCGAGTGTCATCAACGAATCAAGAACGCGATCCAAGTCATCGGGTTTGCCTTGCCTGGCGATGGCCATGGCTGCGTTGATGATCCCCTTGGGTTGCTTGATCGCCAAAGCCCTGGATCGCCAAACATCAATAGGTTGGTTTTCCAATGCAACGCGAGCGGCGTATCGAATAAACCGGTCCTCATGCGCCAGATGCTTGAGAATGAAGTCCATGTCGACCTCGGAACGACCATGGAAGCTTTCCAGTTTACGTCGTAATTGTCGAAGCTGAATGCCGGCTTGATTCGCAATTGTCACCGGCGTTGTCGGCTCATTGCCAACATAGCTTACACGATAGAGAGAGGACTGAGTTCCACGCCCACCCGCCGCAAAATACAATGCGCCGTCGGCACCGACCACCGCATCGGTGACTGGAAGCGGCGAGCCAGTTACAAAGTCTGCTTTCGTACCACGGTAGCTTGAACCGTCTGGCGCAAGGTCAATCGAATAAATCGTGCTGTACGTCCAATCCAAAATGAACATCGCATTTTGATACTTGGCGGGAAACTTAGCGCCCGTCCCAAACACAACTCCCGTCGGGGAGCCTGGTCCAATATCGACTACAGGTGGTAGGGAATCTTCGTAGTACGTGGGCCATTTTCCAGTTCCGCTGCGCCATCCGAATTCGCTGCCACTTGTGGCATGGCATACTCGCGTCGGGCGATACCAAGGCGATCCAAAGTCCCACTCCATATCCGCATCATAAGTAAAAAGGTCTCCTTCGGGATTGAATGCAATGTCGTATTGATTGCGGTAGCCAATGCTAAACACGTCCCATTTTTTGCCGCTCGGATCGACATTGCAGATCCATCCGCCAGGTGCCAAAATACCCGCTGCGTGACCGTTCGCATCCCAACGACGTGGTAACAGATGATCTTCGCTCCAATTGCGAGGAATATGGCTTCCCGATATCGCGTCCGGAAGCTTCGTGTGATTACCGGCTGCGACGTACAACGATTTGCCATCTGGGCTGAGCACAACAGCATGCGGTCCGTGCTCGCCGCCGCCGTTGACGTGCATGCAGAACTCATCGGAATCTACGAGCCCGTCGTTATTGGTGTCTCGCAATCGATGCAACCCGGATTGCTTGCCACCATTGACGATGACGTAGAGAGAATCGAATGCCCAAAGCATCCCTTGTGCACCGCTGAGTTCTACCGGCAGCCGCTCAACTTTGGTTGGTGTGGTCGCTGAACCAGGCGTGATTAGAAATAGTCCTTTGTTTTCTTGGTCCGAAGCGATCAAGCGGCCACGGTCATCGGAAGTCAAAGATACCCAGGAGCCCATGGAACTCGGTACTTGAAAGATCTTCTCGATCTTGAATCCTGCTGGAACCTGAGCGTTTTCGGCGACGCGCGGCATAAAATCGCCGCTGTCGTTCATGCTTGAGGCCACATCGAAACTTTCCTGGTTCACGCTCGAGGTCCAAGGAAGTTTCGCGTCTCCTAACTTTCCAACTTCGTTTGCATTCGTCCAGCTTTGATCGTCGAAATCAATATTTCGCCATGCGCCGTTTGCGTTGTTGCTCCCCTTCCAAGCTTTGTTGGTAGCGATCTTCTGAGAATCACCGCCTTTCATCGTTATCTGAAGAACTGCGATCAAGCCCGCAGGTCCGCCTTCGTTCTTGGCTGAGATTGCAACGACGTTTTTACCCTGTTTCAATTGTTTGCTTACATCGCTTGTTGCAATTTGAGACCAATCATTCGAAGCTGTAACCTTCGTTCCATTCAAAAATACGTCGCACAGGTTGTCCGCAGTTGCCATCAAAGTGGCTTTCTGTACATCCCCTGCGATGGAAAACTCGCGACGGACCATGATTTGTGGTTGTGACTCACCGTCACCAACCCAGATCCACTGCGGAGGTGGAGCTTTTTCTTGCGAATAAACCTCGGCAGAATAAAAAGCTAAGAACACGGCCGCAAACCAGCCAAAAATGGGAAGCCGATAAACCAGGAACCGAAACATAGGATGCTTTCTTGGAGGAATGGTAATGAGCACGATACTTAATATACCTAATATACTGTCGTTTCAATCACTTTGTCGCGGGACAGCACAAGCTGTCCGGTGAGGATTCGCAAATCACTTCCCAATCGCGTAAAGTTGTTTCTCGCCGCGAATAAAGAACTGACCTTGCGAAATTGCAGGCGACGCGAAACTGTTTTCGCCAAGCGGATTCTCACAGACAACCTTGAGTTCCGGTCCAGGTTGGATCACCCGGACGATTCCTTCGTCCGAAGTGCAATAGACCAATCCATTTGCTGTCACGAGCGAGGCGCTGTAGTGTCCACCTAGCCGGTCTCGCCACAGTCGTTCACCGCTCTTGGTGTCGAAACAACTGATGGTCCCACGATCATCCACGACAAAGAGTTGACCAAGCGTTAGTACCGGCGATGGGACATAGCACTTTGCTTCGGTGCTTGACCAAGCCACGTGCGATTTCGAAACGTCGCCACTGCCGTCCGGTCGAATGGCCATCACAAAATAGTCTGGGAATCCCGCCGCAAGATAAAATTGGTCGCCGTCGAAAACCATGGACGCTACGAACTGTTCGGTCGGACCTTCAACCGACCAGTGCAGTTTCCCCGAATCAGGGTCCAAACTCACCACTTGCTTGCTGCCGGATAATACCATCTGCGTCTTGTTTGCAACCTCTCGGATGATCGGTGTACAGTAACTGCGTGTTTGGTGGATACGAGGGAATTTCCAAACCACTTCGCCGGTTTTGCGATCAAGGGCCAAAACGTTGGATTCGCCATCATGGTCGCCGTTCACGATCAACAGGTTTTTGTGAATGACAGGCGAACTACAATAACCATGCGCACTGCTAAATCGACTCGGACGCGTGATCCACTGTTGCTTGCCTTGCATATCGTAGGCTGCTACGACCATATTGCCGACCGTGATCATACGCGTTTGGCCGACGTTTTTGGCGGGCTCCATCGTACCGTCGGTCTCAAGAAACGTGACATAAATCGTTTCTCCATCCGTGACGGGCGTTCCCGATGCGTAACTGTTCAGTTGGTGTTTGCTCTCCAGCATCGACTGGATGACAGTCGACCGCCATCGCTGCTTACCATCTTGCCGGTCGAAACACATCAGGATGCGTTCATTCGATTCTTCGATGCAAGCCGCAACCAAGACTTGATCGTTCCACACAACAGGTGAAGAATGACCGCGACCGGGCAACTCAACTTTCCATGCGATGTTTTCACCGGTTAGTCCATTCCAGCGAGTTGGTACGGTTGCTTCCTGCGAAGTGCCGTCACCGCGTGGGCCTCGCCAGCCGGGCCAATTCTCTTTTCCAACGGTGGGCATCCATTTCGGCAAAACGGTTTTGATCTTCGCCGCAACTTGATTCGCCAAGTATTTCGACCCTGCTGGAGTGTAGTGCACGTTGGCTGGAAGTTGAACGTCCTCGCCTGCCGAGGCGTAGGAGTGAAGTTCATTGATTGGAATCCCGGCTTCCTTCATGATCCGGGCAGCGACTTCGTTGTATTTGATTTCCTCGCCCGCGATTCGGCCTGCCGATCCCTGTGGCACTGGCGTAGTCTCGCACCAGATCAATTTTGCACCGGTTGCTTGCAGCTTGGCAACCAACTCGCGCATATTCGTTTCATACTGAGGTAAATCGACTTGAGGATGGCTGCCCACTGCCTTGGGATCAGCCAACTTCGATGGATCGCTTTGGATGTATTTGAGGTCATGTAACCCCCAATTGAAATGGATCACGTCCCACTTCGATGTTCCAAACCAGTCTTTCGCATGCTTCAAGCCGTTCGTGGTAGGGCCACCATTGGTGGGAATACGATGTACGTTGGCTTGATCCTTTAGAAGTTCGCGAACAGGCAGCGTGTAACCCATCGAGATCGAATCGCCGATGAGCAACACTCGAGGTAATCCCGGTATATCTTCGATCGCTGCCAATTCTGGATTTGGAACTTTTGCCTTGCTGGTTTGCCCAATTGCTTTGAGCCCCAAAATCCCGACGACACAAAAAATCACCAGTGCGGCAGTAAAAAGGTTTCGCATATGGGAGTCCAGAAAACGGGTGGGAGGGAAATTCGGAAAACCGGCGGGCCTCCCATTATGCGCGAAGCGACCCCGCGAAGACAGTACTTACTGCGGTTAGGTTAACTTACCACGGTTTGGTTAACTTACCGCGGTTTGGTTAACTTACCGCAGTTTGGTTAACTTACCGCAGTTTGGTCAGCGTTATCATCGTGATGATTGCGTATCATTTTGATTGCTTTGTCGGTCTCGAAAAGTTGAATAAACACGCATAATCATCGTAATCGGCCATTGGCGCGATATTTGCGTATTGTTTCGTTCGCACGCGTTCTAACAGAAGTTCGTGCAGTCAAATCCGCGTCGCTGACTGCACTGTACGAAGTCTTAATTGAGGGAGTAGAAGTATCATGAGTATGCGATGGGTTCGAGGTTTCGGTTTGGCCACGTTGACGGTCTTGGCGTGCATAGGCGCATCAGGTTCGGCTTCAGCGCAGCAATATCGCCACCACAATAACCAGCACTACCACCATTGTGCTCCGCAGTATAAAACGAACGGTTATAGTACCGTGTACCGGCCGAATCTAATCTATCCAAGTTACGGAATCAGAAACGGAACCACTAGCAACTACGGCAATTATGGTGGCTATGGTAATTACGGTGGCTATGGCATCGGCAATGGATATTCTAGCAACTACGGCGGTTACGGAATCCAACAACCATCGAGGGGTGGATATGGCATGGGCGGCTTTCCGATCGGCGGCTCGTACGGCGGAGGAGGTGCATTTCCCCGCGGCGGTTCGTATGGTGGAGGGTCAGGCTTCTCACTCTCGATTGGTCGATAATATTGGTCGATAATATTGGTCGATAATATTGGTCGATAGAGTTGCAATGGACCCTGCCCTTTTTGCCGAAGCCTTAGGCGACGGGCAGTTTCGAATCGACTGGTCAATTGGGCGGCACGCTCTGAGGTACGAAGGGCGTGTCGCCTGTGAGCGTGTCACCCGCCACTAAGCACATCCGCATATGTTTTTCATACCATTAGCCATTGGGCGCTAGCCCCGGTTGTCCAATTGCTCGACATTTGTCGAGAACCGGGGCTATCGCTCAACGGCTATCAGTTTGTTTCATCCGAAGACTCATACCGATGTGCTTAGCGACTCCAAACCGCTGGGAAATCTTTTGACTGTTCGCCATATGTTTGCGACACGATGAAACCGCTGGCCTGCGAAGTATAAAAAATTCGACCGTTCGAAACGACCGCTCCAAGGCATTCACGCGAATCGATCGCAGGCCCCGTGGAAACCAATTTGCTATCCTGTGAGAGATCGATCATATCCATGTTGGCTCCTAGGATGAACGGCTCGGATAATGTGAATCGGCAGCATGCATAGTTGTGGTCCACACCTCCAACCACTTTGCCGGACGTTCGTTCGAATACGTTTCCTCGACCGCGAAGCGAATTGGAAAAAATGAATTGCTCACCGACACTCACCACGTTCAAGGCTGATGTGATCGGATCGGATTTCCAAACGAGTGAACCATCTTTTGCGTCAAGACACCACACAAATCGATCTTGTGTCGATTCATTTGGGCGATTGTTGCCACCAAGAAAAAGTTTGCCATCGCGTGCGCTAAGCGTGCATTTTGCTGTAACGTAGTACTCGTTCGTTTTCCATAGTAGCTCACCCGTCTGTGGATCCAGGCAAGCAGTTAAGCCATTGTTCTCAACAGGCAGTCCTCGTCTGGCTCGTTGACTGGCCGAATAGCCAAAAAATGTTGAGTAGAAGAGTTTGCCGTCCATCACGCAGATACCACAGTCGTTCCCTCCTTTTCCGAACTCGGAAAAATCTTTCTGCCAGACTATTTTCCCAGTCTGCAAGTCCCAGGCCCACAACAAAGGCCTATTGTCGCGAGGGTAGTAGGGGTTATCGTTGGAGTAGATCCAACTCATCACTTCAGCACCACCGACAGATTCGGCAGGCGTCCCTTTGAACGTGAACGGTTTCTCGGTCCCTTGCGGCGCATACTGTCCAGAGCCAGAAGCGTAGATTGCGATGTTGCCATGAACGACCGGCGGAAACTGTCTGCTCCAACTGGGTGAGCCACTAAAAGGTGCATCCCAAAGCAAGTCTCCGGTGGCAGCATCCAGGCAGCGCATTCGAGATTGCTTGATACCCGCTTGTGGAACAAGCAACTTGCCGGCCACATAAAGAGGTGACGTAAACGAAAGATAGACATCTGGCCAATACCGTCGCCAAAGCACCCGCCCTGTATCTTGCTCACATGCGATGACTTGTCCCTCAGCCGTATGCGTATAAAGTCGACCGCCACCGCAAACCGGCAAGTGCTTGACGGTACCTTCGAGGCGTCGCGCCCATCGCATTCGCAACGGCGCTCGAAGCCCTTGCTCGTTTGCATTCGTGGAACCAAAATTGCCATAGTTGGTGTACCAATCAAAAGCAGCGTCCGCGAATGGTCCCGTAAGCGGGCTGCGAATTCGGTTCACTTGAAGGTTTCGTGTGGGAAGAGGCGCGGTACCGTTTTTGCCAAACACGTAGAGATAACCGTCTTCGCATGGCACAAAGATTCGACCATCTGCAATCGCCGCGGATGCAGAGATGGGGGAACCAAACGCGGTGGATAAAGCCAGTGGTTCGGTGCCATCGAGCGGCACCACATACACCTTGCTATCGAGACCGCCGTAGACAACATGCTTGCGAGTCACGACAGGCGCACAAATGGCAGGAGCCTCGCATAGTATTTCTGGTTGTTCGTTGCCGGCAGTATGACGACATAAACCGAAACCTTGTTCGGGTCGAACGCGATAAACGTCACTTCCACGAACACTCACTGAGGAAAAACTCAAAAGGCCAGGCAGTTGAATTGCTGTTTGCGTCCCTTGGACAAAGTCCGTCTCAACGCGATTGCCGACCGCCTTGAGTATCTCGACACGACCTGCATTATCCCGGCGATGCCATTGAACGTAAACATTTCCGGACGCATCCGCACTCTGGCCGAATGTTGCCGGATATTCCTTCCCATCAAACTCGGGAATTTCACCTGTCGCTTTCAATTTCGCAGCGGTGCCTTGGTCGTCGAGGAATACCGTTCGCCCGCCAGCGGGAATGACGAGTGTGTTGTCAATCAAACACAATTCCCTCGAACAAACAAAGTGGTCGCGCCAGGTCACGCGATTTGGCCGCTCCTTTAACCAATCCTCCCCCTTCCATCGATCTCCTTGAAAGCCAATTACTTCCTTGACAAAATCCCAAGTCCATGCCAAGCCTCCATCGAACTCCATCGCGTAGATTTGAGCCCCGATGGTGGCGAAATAGACGCGTTTGTCGTTTGCTACTGGGCTTGAAAAAATGGCCTCGCCGCAATCCAACTCCTTCACGACAGCACCCGTCACTCGATCAAGCACGTAGTAATAGCCCGCCATTGTTCCGAAGTGTAAGTAATTACCGACGATCGTGGGCGACGAAACATTGTTGCAGTTTCCTGCACCACCGCGTGTAGCAAACTTCCACTTGATTTCAAACGTTTCTGCGTTGATCGCAAAGACGACACCCGAGCCATCGATCACGTAAACCATTCCTTCAGCGATTACCGGAGATGTATAGATTCCATCCGTAAGCGGTACCGCAGCTACCAATCCAAGCTTTTCAGGGAGATCGACTTGGGGGACATTGCCTGATCGACGCGAGTCACCTTGCAATTGAGTCCAGCGCTCGGCCGCGGATGCCAACGACGCGAGGAACACACATGCGATTGCAATGAAATAAGTCTTCATAAGGACTCTCTTTCCCAAAGTGATTTCGAACTTAAGCGGGGGTACGCCATTCTAGCGGATTGCGATGTGATCAACGCGGCTTTCATCTTTACCCACATCTTTTGATCTTGCTCCCCTCGCCCTGGTCTCCCCTGGTCTCGGGGAGGCTCGCGAAGAGGGGGTTCAAGTATCATCGCCAGGATACAAGGGATGCTCTCATCCCCTCATCCCCAGGCCTTCTCCCTGGTACTCCGGGGAGAGGGGGGCGGGGGTGAGGGGCTTTACGCCAGCGGTAACCAACCTTCGCCCTAGCAACGCCTTAACTGACCTTCTTGAGCTTGGTAACTCGCCCGGTGCCGACCCATTCCGCCACGTAGATATTGCCTTGGTTGTCGAAGCAAGCGTCATGCGGGTGAACGAACTTGCCGTCCTGCCATTGTTTCTCATCGCCGCGAATCTTTTTCCCCTTGTCCGCACTGATTCGCTCCACGTCGCTACCCAGTTCAACGATTGGCTTATAGTTTTTGTCTAAAATGGAAACTCGTGCCTTGAGTTCGGGCACCAACAACAGGTCCCCTTGTTTGTCGATGTTGGCTGGGAGCCCAAAGCCTGTGATGGTGCGTTCATATTTTCCTTCTAGGTCGAAGATTTGGAGTGTGTCGTGAGCCCGATCCGTGACCACGATTTTGGGTGCAGCCGGATTGCGATCGTCGATCCAGAGTCCATGCGGTGTATTGAATTTGCCTTCACCAGCGCCGTCACCACCGAACGACCGTAGCCACTTTCCATCTTTGTCGTAGCGATGGATGTAGAAGGCTCCGTAGCCATCGGCGAGGAAGAATCCGCCGTCCGGCAAAAAGGCGAAATTAGTTGGCATGAATCGATTGCGCCCCCAAACTTTGGCCGGATTGTCCGCTTCGTCGGAATGGTAAACACCGGATTCTTTCGGCGCTCGCTTGGTCCAAAGGACTTCGCCTTTCAGATCGAGTTTGGCAAATTCCTTGACTTGCTGGTACGCGGCAACGTAGAGAAACTCTTGATTGCCTTCTTTGCGGACTTCGATTCCGTGTCCACCACCTTGGTACTGTTTGCCAAAAGCTCGAATGAATTTGCCATTTTCATCAAATACAAAAATGGACGGATGGTCTTTTTTTGATTCTTGCCCTTCGTGGATGACGTAGAGATTATTCGCTGCGTCGACGGCCACGTTGTGAGTGGTTTGCCACGAGAACTGCGATGGCAATTGTGGGAAATGGTGGATCACTTCAAATTGGAGATCTTTCTCGCCAACGATGATTTGCGAGTTGGTCCGGCTGGCGGTTGCAATATTCGGGGCAGCAACAATTCCTGCAGTAACGGCAGCAGTCGTTTTTAGAAAATCACGACGAGAGGAAGCATTTTTCAAGGTCGTTCTCCGGATGGAAGGGAAGCGGAAGTGGATGTTCTTAAGCTGGCCTAATATCATAATCGAAACAAGGTGGATTTATTTCGTGGAATCGCCTAAGCTCCTTATTTGGGATTGCTTCTTGAAACTGCCCTTTGCACCAATGCTTCCATGTCGAAACTAGAAATTGATTCGCCAGCCATGTGCTTTCCGACCTCGGAACCGATGCGCCGGACCGCAGAACATCAACGGCTCCTTGAGGCCAAGCAACGCAAAGCGAATTGGCAGCGGTGGGGCGCCTATCTGTCCGAACGGCAATGGGGAACTGTTCGCGAGGACTACTCGCAAAACCAGGAGCCTTGGTTCTTTTTGCCTCACGATCACGCCCGTTCGCGAGCCTACCGATGGGGCGAAGATGGCTTGCTGGGAATCTCCGATCGCGAGGGTCGCCTTTGCTTTTCGTTTGCCCTCTGGAACACGCGAGATCCAATCCTCAAAGAGCGCCTCTACGGTCTCTCTGGACCAGAAGGCAATCACGGCGAAGACGTCAAAGAGTGTTACTACTATCTCGACTCAACACCAACTCATTCGTACATGAAGGGGCTCTACAAGTATCCCCAGTCGCGGTATCCCTATGAGGACTTGACGGACGTCAACCGACGACGATCCCGCTCGGAAGCCGAGTACGAGATCCTTGATACGGGTGCATTCGAAGAAGACGCCTACTTCGATTGCGAGATCGAGTATGCCAAAGAGGCGCCCGATGATATTCTAATCAAACTGACCGTGCATAACCGAGGTGCGAATCCCGCCGTAATTCATGTGTTGCCCCAACTTTGGTATCACAACTCGTGGATCTGGGGATGTGAGTACGAGGGGTGTACGAGCAAGCCTCGAATGCGATTGCATCGATCCGATGATGAGCCAAATGGAGTCGTTCTTTGCGATCATGAATCGCTGGGTCACTTTGAGTTTCGAGTGGATGTTGGCCCCAACAAGGAAATCCCCAGTTGGCTGTTCACTGAAAATGAAACCAATCCGAACCGCCATCCCGGCACTCCAACATCCGGTTCGTTTTTCAAGGATGCGTTTCATGCGAACGTTGTCAACGGAGATTCAAACGGAACCGATAGTCGGGAGTTCGGGACAAAATGCGCTGCACATTACATCGCGATCGTCCAACCTGATAAACCTCTGGTGATACGCTGTCGCTTGACGGGTCTGTCTCCTGCAACCATCGAAGCTGGCGTGTCGCCAACCGAGAACATTACCGAGCCTATCATGACTCCCATTTTCGCCGATCATCAGTTTGGCGACACCTTTGAAACCATTTTCCAAAATCGGCGAAACGAGGCGGATGCGTTCTATGATGAATGCATTTCACCTCAGTTAACGCCCGAGGAAAAATCGATCTCGCGGCAAGCGTACGCCGGCTTGCTTTGGACGAAACAGTTCTATTATTACGTCGTGAATTCCTGGATCAAAGGAGACCCGAATAGTCCCCCACCGCCGGCTGGCCGCGAAAACGGACGCAACGGCGATTGGACTCACTTGTTCAATCGAGACGTGATCTCGATGCCTGACAAATGGGAATACCCTTGGTACGCCGCTTGGGACGTAGCCTTCCATATGCTTCCGATGGCCCGTGTGGACATTGAGTTTGCAAAAAACCAACTGATCCTGTTTCTTCGAGAATGGTATATGCACCCCAACGGGCAGATGCCGGCCTATGAATGGGCTCTTAACGATGTGAATCCGCCCGTCCATGCATGGGCATGCTGGCGAGTTTACAAGCTTAGCGGCGATAAAGAATTCTTAGCTCGGACGTTTCAGAAACTGCTCCTGAATTTCACGTGGTGGGTCAATCGAAAAGATACGCGAGGGCAACACGTATTCAGCGGCGGTTTCTTGGGATTGGATAACATCGGTGTATTCGATCGAAGCAAGCCATTGCCTGGAGGCGGAACGCTCGATCAAGCCGATGCGACAGCTTGGATGGCTTTCTTTTGCGGTTGCATGCTTCAGATGGCTTTGGAGTTGGCCGAGGAAAATCAAGCTTACTCGGATATGGCGAGCAAGTTTTTCGAGCATTACGTCGCCATCGCGGAAGCCATGAATTCGCTTCATGGGACAGGCCTTTGGGAAAAGGAAGATGGATTTTACTACGATCATCTTTTCCGTGATGACAAAAGCACAGCCATGCGAGTTCGATCCCTCGTCGGTCTCATTCCTCTTTGCTCAAATGTGCTCATTCACGAAAAAACGTTGATGCGGCTTCCAAGTTTCCAGCGTCGCATGGATTGGTTTTTGAAGAACCGACCCCAGATGGCCCAACACATGGCTTACATGGAGCAATTCTGTCCAGCTGGCTCAACAACCGGATTGCGACTATTAGCGATTCCGTCCACCGAACGGCTTCGCAAACTGCTGTCGTATATGCTGGACGAAAAAGAATTCCTATCTCCATTTGGAATTCGATCCATGTCCGCCAATCACAAAGACAAACCCTTTGTATTCGAGTTTACAGGCGGCAAAGAATCCGTTGGCTACGTGCCGGGCGAAAGCAATACCGGAATGTTCGGCGGCAATAGCAATTGGCGCGGGCCGGTCTGGTTTCCGCTAAACTATCTCATCGTGGAATCACTTCGACAATACCATGAATTCTATGGTGAAACCTTTCAGATCGAATGCCCGACAGGTTCAGGCATTCAGATGAATTTGCATCAAGTTGCAGACGAAATTGAACGCCGGCTAACAACACTTTTTAAGCGAGACGAAAACGGCAAACGTCCATGCCACGGTTCTGAGGCACGCTACTCGGAAAACTCAAGTTGGAATGAACTCGTACTTTTCTACGAGTACTTCCACGGCGACGATGGACGAGGTCTTGGGGCAAGTCACCAGACAGGCTGGACAGCCCTCGTTGCAACCATGCTCGAACACCAAGCCGCTAGCAAGCATAATGCTTAAAGGACACAATGCAATCCGTTCAATCCCATTGAATTTGACCAGAAACGATGAAAAGGAAATAAACCAACTTGAATATTCTTGTCGCCGTAGACGACTCTACTTCATCGCTGGAATCCGCGCGCTGCTTCCGCGAACTAACGCATCAAGCAGATTTAAACGCGACCGTCTTGACGGTTGTCGGCCTGCCGAAGACAGCATTAACAGAATCCACTGGCCATTCCGTTTCTGAGTTTGTGACCGATGCCATCAAGCACGATGAACACGCTTTTGCATCGGTGGTCAAAATATTCGAAGGCTCGCAAGCTCATCTTACTCATATCACTCGATACGGTCATGTTGGGCACTGCATCGCTGCCGCCGCCGAAGAGATCAACGCAGACTTGATCGTCGTCGGCGCCAAAAGCAAATCGCCACACGACCACGTGACTCATGAAAGCGTCAGCGAATACGTCGCGACGCATGCCACCTGTTCGGTCCTGGTGGTGAGCTCTCGTGCGGCAACTCAACAACAACTCGATCACCCGTTGAGAATTACGATTGCATACGATGATTCCAAAGAATCCAAGGCTGCGATTGAGCAATTTGGATCCTATCTTTGGGTCCGGAATGCGGATATTGAAGTTGTATCCGTGGTACCCATTCATACGATCCAGCGCGACGGAATGGATCCGGTAGAACTCCCAAACAGCCCCTCACTGGTACATGAAGCAACTGCATTCACAGAAAGAGCAGCGAACCAATTGAGATCACAAGGAATCCGAGCAACGTCGAGGGTGGTCGAGGCCAATCATATCGGTTCGCAAATCGCTGGCTTTGCCAAGCAGCACAACTCCGACTTGATCGTGCTTGGCTCGCAAGGCCAAAGTGGCATTGCAAGAATCCTGCTTGGAAGTACCGCTCAGTATGTGCTTCGCCATTCGGATCATTTGGTATGGATCGTTCGCGAAACGAATGTCTGATTTCAAAAGTGGCATAGGCTTCCAGCCTGTGTTCGGCACAAGTTTTGTTGCAGCTGCTGGGAGCCAGCATCGAATAAGTTTAGCTTCCAGCCTGTCATTTTCCGCTTGGCAGGCTGGAAGCGCTGGAAGCCTATCCCACTCAAGCATAGCAACCATCACACCGTTGCGGGCAAATCGATGCTCCATAGATTCTTGCCGGCCGCCGAATAGTGCGTCACAGTCAACGCTCGCGTTTGCCCATCGATTTTTACCATTCCAAAGAACTGGAACCCATCCGATGGTGGACGATTCGGACGCATTCCATCCGGAATCGACTTGAATTTCAGCTGCGGCCCGAAGGTGTTGTCGAACTCACCTGGTCCAAACGTTCCCGAATGCAGGGGGCCCGATACGAATTCCCAAAAGGGGTCAAAATCCTTGAAGACGGCCTTTTCGGGGTCATAGTAATGCGATGCGGCGTAATGAACATCCGCCGTTAGCCATACTGTGTTTTTGATTTGTTGCGATTTGATGAAACGCAACAAATTGGCTATTTCCAATTCTCTTCCGAGCGCAGGCCCATCGCCGTTGGCAACATTCTCAAAATCATCCTTGCCATCTCGAACCATTAGCCCGATGGGCATGTCGCTGCAAATCACTTTCCAAGTTGCCGTGCTGCGTTTGAGCGAATTCTTGAACCAATTCAGTTGCTCAGTTCCCATGTACGCAGTCGCGTCACTACCTTCGGTCTGTCGATTCGGTGAGTTTGGACCACGATAGGATCGAAGGTCAAGAAAGAAAACGTCCAGCAGAGGTCCGTAAGGTATCGTTCGATAGATGCGGCTATGACCATCCGTAGTCGAGCGAATCGGTAGATACTCAAAAAACGCTTGTCGAGCGCGAGCGGCAAGGAGTGAAACGCTTTTGTCACGATAGCGGTTGTCCGACGTGAGTTTCTCGCCGGGATACCAATTGTTGAGCGTTTCATGATCGTCCCATTGAACGAAACTGGGTATCTCTGCGTTCATGCGACGAACATTATGGTCCAAAAGGTTATAGCGGTAGTTCGCACGAAATTCGTCGATGGATTCCGCGACTTTGGATTTGCCTTCGGTGGTGATATTTTTCCAGATGCTACCGTCGTCAAGGCGCAGTTCGGGTTCGATGGGGTTGTCGGCATAGCACACATCACCCGAGTTGATGAAGAAGTCGGGGCTGAGGCATCGAATCGTTTCAAACGTCGTCATTCCACCTCGCGCAACATCGATTCCATAGCCTTGTCCTGCAGTGTCACCAGACCAAGCAAATCGAACATCGCGAGCTTCGTTGGGAGCGGTGATGAGTCGTCCCGCTTGTGGTGCACTTAACTTGGAAAGATCCTCTAAATCTTGAAATGTCACTCGGTAGAAAACGGGTTCACCCGGCTTTAGACCGTTAATGCGAAGTTTACCGGTAAAGTCGGTCGACTCGAGCACGTCTGGTCCCACGATTCTTCTCGAATTCTTGAAGAACTCATTGCTCGCAAGGTCGACGAGCATTCTCGATGACCTATCCGAACGACTCCAAAGGGTGGCGGACGTAGTGGACACATCGCCAGAGGCGACACCGCATGGGATGTTGGGCCGTTGGCGATCATCTGTGATTTCGTCCGTGAAATGAGATCGGGCTCGAGGTGCAGCGTAGGCGATGACGCTAAGTTGCGTTAAGAGTCTGTTAAATTTTCGGCGAGAAATCGATTCACTCATTGTTTTATCCCTGACGTGATGCCTTTGCAAACGTAGATAGGGGCCATGGATCTGTCTAACTGTCGCTATACAACCGTGTTCGCGGTCATTGCCACATCGACACAAACGATCACATCATGGCAAGGGGCAGGAGGGATAGCAAGGGGCCGAAGGAACACACTTACTTGAGGCAATCCGGGCTTGAGGCAATACGCTCAGGCAGATATCCCGCAGGGGAATCGGCGGCATTCCAATGCCAGGCAGATAAATCGCCGATTTGATGTAGTTGGAGTTTGCACGTTACTCCCGCCCGGACAAGCCGGACGGAGAGCCGAAAGGGAAGACAACCGATTCGAGTTTTGGTGTCCGATGGGTAGCTGTCAATTGTGGCTCCCACGGGGACAAGCCCACGTGGAAAGCAGCCTTTCATCCGGGCTTGTCCCAAGGCAGCAAGCAACGTGTGAGGGATTCGTTGCAATTTCCGAAGTTAAAATACAACTTGCTGGTTCAATTGGCCTTCCATCCGGGCTTGTCCCGATGGAGGCAGCAATTGGCAGCTACAAAAGCTTGAATAAAAGGATAATCATCCTTTTAGCATTGGCTCTCCGTTCGGCTCGTCCGGGCGGAAGCAGCGTTGCAAGCGAGATCGCTGGCTGTACTGGTTTTTGCAAGCCCATGAATACGAACCGGAGGCGTTGTTAGCGCTGTTTCCGGAAGCTGAGATGCGTTTAGCGACTATTACGCTCGCGAGAATAACCGAGATAACTGAGGACAAAAAGATGAATGACGCCCGCCTGTCGAGCGCGATCGCAAGCCAGTGAAAAAACTTAATCGACGCGAATTGAGCTGCGTCCGCTGCGTCCTCTTTTTGCTTTCCTCTTTTTGCTTTCCTGGCATAGGTGCATGAGAGGCAGTTATATCAAACTTCCCAATTCGAACTTCGTACTTTCTTCTCCGCTCTCCTGCCGATTGTCAATTTTGCCAAAGACCATAAGGTTGAGAGTTCCAAACTTAACCCTTGTTGAATCAAGCGCCTTGTCCAGACCAGCGACATAAGCCGCCCCGTTAAGTTTGGACGACGCTTGGTGAGTCTTGATCGATGCGACACCTGTTTCAATAGCTCGGACACGAAGGGTGAACAGCCCAAGCGAGTTATCTGCTTGTGTTGAGTCCAATGACAGTCCACCTAGATTTTGAAGCCTATTTGATGAGTTCGCATTTGAAGAAAGTGATTCCACATTGACAACTTGTAACCCGCGAGACAAGAGGACGTCTGCATAGGCACCGTAAATCGCCCGCCCGTTGAGTTCCTTTGCGCTTCCAGTGACGAAAAACTCTTTGCCAGCTTGAATCTTAGTGATTGCGTTGCCGGAGAGGTCAGTTGCGTTAAGGTCGATTGAGACTGATGCGTCCACGGTGGTTCCCCCACCAGCAGATCTTTGCCCTCCAGCATTGAGGTAGTTGATAACAATCAAAACGTCTGTCGGCGAAATGAAGGTGTCGTTGTTCACATCGTAGTATGGTGGTGGTGCCGCAGGTAGGTTTGGGTTTCCCACAACGGAGCCCGATCCGAAGGCATTGATGAAGTTGATCACATTGAGGACGTCAATTGGCGAGACGAATCCATCTCCGTTCACGTCAACATTTTTCACCGGGTTTTGCCAAGATATCACCCTCCATGACTCGACAAGATTCCCAAGGTTGGAAAGAGAATTACCCGCTAGATCTGTTATTCCAGAGGTGGACGTATTGAGCGTCAAAGAGTAGTTGCCGAGGGCTGCGGTGATCGGGTCCAAATTGGAAAGCGTCCAACCGCTACCAATGATACTAACTGATTGCGCGCTTGATAAAACGTTGGCACCAGAATTTCTCTGTAAAGTTACATCTGATAAGTCGAATCCGGTGATCGAGGTCTCCGAAAAGTTGAAGTTGTAGGTGCTGATTGAATTCAACCGCGGATCTGGAGAAACGGAGGGCAGCGAGACGTTTGGCGCGACTGTGTCGTAAGTAATGCTCAATGAAAAGCCCGTGGATGACGCATTACCTGCTTCATCTAACGCGAACAGTTGATACAAATTCGATCCTTGCTGAGAAGGTGTGCCCGTCGACAAGAACGAATTGTTTGTAAAGTAGTCCGCAATCACTTGTCCATTACGAAGCAGCCGCAAATAAGGGGCAGCACCACTTGCGGAAAGAACTGGAGCGAAACGCGTTACATTGTCCGAATCTGAAAATCCGCTATCCGAGCTTGGTAGCAAATCCAAGAATCCGCCAAACGTAGGAGCGACAGTGTCTATGGTGAACCCAAGTAAAGGTGAGCTGAAGGATTGAGCAGCAGTACTGCTTGACGAGAAGGTCACGCTCGCTTGGTAAAATCCGCTTGCCAATGCACTTCCAGTATTAAGCGAGTAGTTGGCTATCCCAGAAGCCAATTGAATGAAGTTTCGAACTTGGCCGTTAACGAAAAGGCGAACATAGCTCCCCGCTGGAGCGGTGCCGACAAACGTTGGAGTACTTACAGCAGTATAATTGTCCGCACTGGATGCTCCTGAGTCACTCGAGAAAAGCAAGTCGGGGGCCGTGGGTGGCGTGAACGTAGAGTAGATTGCGGAAAGTCCATCCACAAAACCAGACCCTGTTTGCAAATCGACACCTGGAGCCGCCATGTCAATCGCTGTCGACGTGAGCGTCGCTAAGATTTGTGCGGGAGTGGCGTTGGGACGAGATTGTCGGATAAGTGCCGCTAAACCCGCAATATGAGGAGCAGATGCGGACGTCCCAGCAAAATTAGGGAAAACATCTGTGTCTGCAGCGCTGTCGACTCCAAAAAAGGTGTTGTTGACATTGTCTGGTCCCACGATGTCAGGGGTTTGACGAACTAGTGGCTGCGCAAGTGCAACACCTTGATTGTTGAACAAAATGGGAACGCCTCCCAATGCAGAATAAGACTGGACCAGTGGCGGGTTTCCAGTAACCAATGCGTTGGAAGCACCAACGGAAATAGCCCCTGCCGCATTCGTGTGCCCCCATGCTGTTGAACTCGCGGTGCCAAACTCGTTGATCCTAGCGTTCGCACTTGTGATCACGTACTTCATACGCCCTAAACCGTTGACATTGAACCCCGCGATGGCAACGTTCAATGTTAATGCAGCAGCTGCGGCCGGAATCGTTAAAATTTCAACCGGGTCTCCTCCAATCCGGGACGTGGTACTTGCGAACAATAGGTTTGTTCCGGCAGCATCATAAACCAGCAAATCGAGATCTCGCAGTGTTCCCGTTGAGCTGGGTGCAACACTTCGAAACGGATCCTGCCATTGCAGAACAATATCAATAGCCGTATCTCGAGGAACCGTAATGGACTGAAATGCGTCTATTCCTGTTCCTGTATCAAAGTCCATGAGCGAGACAAGTCCGCGTCCGTAGTTGCGGGATACGTTGCTTGCGGTGAAACCTGTTCGTTCAAAGGATCGGTTTCCATAGTTGCCAGCTGCGGAAACGTACGTCGCTCCTTGAGCGATTACGGAATCAACTTTCTGTGCCACCAAACCATCCATAAACATTGGCTCAGCAAGGTAGATAATATCGTCTACGATGATTCTCGCGCCATTGTTGTACAAATTCTGAATATTGTTTGAGAAGTTCAATTGACCACCCTCAGCTGTCGCAAAAAGGAGGTTTGCGTTTGGTGCCACGTCATGTACGATTTGCAGCATGGCGCGGCCCTCGTCAGTCGCGATGCCTGCGACGCTATCCGCGACCACACGTACTGTCGAGAGGTCATTCGAGAGAACGTCCGCACTTGCGCCTCCCAGTCGATTGAAGCTATCCGAAAGGACGCCGACTGACTGACCATTGCCCTGTAGTGAAAATCTATTGCGAGCTTCGTTGGTTTTCATCCGACTATCACCTTGACTGTCCGTCCTGCCAACCATGCTAACGGCTTTAGTCTCGGCTGTTGCAAAAGTGAGTTCTGGAATCGCGCCGATTTGCGAAAGGGTGTTGATTGGAACCCAAGCGTTCACGGCATACTCGTTTACTCCCGTGATGGTCGCCCCCATCGGTAACAATCTCTTGACCAGATCTGCGCCCGAATGGCTGGCGCTTACCGCCAGGATGAGTACTTGGTCGCCCTCCACTTGGTATACGTCATCCCCTTGCGCTATCGCCGAATCTCCCACAGAATCCCCTTGCGCTATCGCCGAATCTCCCACAGACTTAATCCGCAATTCCGTATCGCGCTGCGATATACTCCTCAAGTTTAGGCTTAGTTTCGGACTCCAATCAGCGGCGTTTGCATGTAATGCTGCCTGAGACGCGACCACTTGCCTTGACGATGCCAAATCTGAACTCACAAGAGCAGATGAAGCAAAGTTAATGGATGCGGAGTTAGAACCAAAACGCATGTCCTCAAAGTATACATAGCTCACGTGTGTTAGGCTTTTCAGATCGTTTAGCGAAGCCAATGAAACCCAGGCACTGATGCGATCCTCGATCGAAGCTACAACGTCTACTTGGAGAGGTGCCAGTTCTTGGAGCATCGACTCCAGATTCTCAGAATTCGAGACAAACACGAGTAGCGTACGTCCATCCTGAATACTTACTCTGCGGTCTTGGGACTGAATAAACGGTCCATGTCCAATTTCAGACTTACCCCACTCATCGAACTCCCAGGCCAATCGTGAAACATCAACCGACACTTCAGCGTCGAGATAAGAATCAGGTGGCGGTCCCAGGTAAAAATTGCCGTCTCCATCAAACATTCTTCTTGATTCTAAACTTTCGAGAACCAATGCCCTTTTTCTACGGCGTTGTAAGGATGGTTTTAGCGACTGGCGTGACACGATCGAACTCCTAACACAACAGTTACGGAAGAAATGCTTAAAATCAGCTTCCAATCAGTTTGCTCTTTTCTCTTGAAAATATCAATACGATTGCAACCTTCCCGTAGCCGTTTTTTGCAAAAAAGAAACTCGCGTTATTTGGAAGACAGTCCGTTTTTCAATTTAACGCCAAAACGATCTTTCCGGACAAGATGCCTTCTTTTCGGACGGTGCTGGCATCCTGACCAACGGGAAGAGAGGCCTCCCATCGCGACCCGCCATCAAAATCATGCGCCCAGGTTGGGTCATGGCTCCCACCGACAATTCGAAGTCCAAAGGGGGAAAGCAAAAAGTGGACGGGAAAGCAAAAAGGACGGACCGGCAATAAGGGATTGAGCTTTTGCTTTCCCACTGGTTGTCGTGGACGCTTACGCCAATGCGGCAAGTGTCGCTCATAACGACGGATCGGCAGATTCTCGTCCAGTCCTCGAAAGTTAGGAGGTGCAGGAAGATTAAAAGTCATTCAAGGTTCTCCCTGCGGAGGATGGGACCATTGTCCCGTCCGTTAAAAATTTCCGAATCAAAAGCTCGGGACAATGGTCCCAAGCTACGGTTCCAGCAATGCAGTCAGCGCGTCCATCTCCTCCATCGCTGTTACGAGTCGTTCTCGAATCATGGCAGTGATGGGATCTGGTTCGGGGAGTTCGTCATGGTTGCTTGCGTTCTCGTCTTTCAGCCAGTTGATGTCGAGGTTCTCGCCTCGCTTCGTTAGTTCATCGCGATTGAAACAGCGGAAACGGCCTTCTTCCCCTTGATCGGTTCGCTTGCTGGTTCCGTCGGACTTCTTTCCGTGCACTTTCTCGAACTCGACGAAGTGGTCGTGCCTCAAAGTTGGTATACTAGTTAACTACCTCGGAGTCTCTCTCACGGATAGAGCCAGGTCCCGCCAAGGCACTTTCCTGCCAAAATTTCCTCCCTCCCATGTATTCCCCCCATTTATTCCCTCTCGGCGCGCGAGTCGCTCATTAGATCCTGTGCGGAACAAAACAAGCCTATGAAGAACTTGATGTTCACCATTCTGCTGGTCATCACCGGCGTCTGCACCAATCTGGTAGCGGATGATCGCGAGACACTCACTTTGCAGCAGGCCAACGAGGTGGGACGCACGAAGTCTAGGTTCCTAAAAGGGGTGGACGTAGAGGAAACGGTCGCTGAAGCCATTCCAACGGCGAACGTTGCCAACTATCAAGAGTCGGTGGGAGCGATCCTGAACAAAAACTGCTTAGCTTGTCATGGTCCCGAAAAGTCCGAGGGCAGACTTCGAGTCGACGAACTGAATTCTGACCTGCTAACCGGCCCTGACGTGGAACGATGGCGCGAGGTCTACAACGTTCTCAGCAACTCAGAGATGCCGCCCGACGACGAACCTGATTACGCACTGGCCGACGCGGATCGCGGCAAAATGGTTGATTGGCTCAGCGCCGAACTGAATAAAGCGTCTCTCGTTCGTCGTAACACCCAAGAGCACTCGTCGTTTCGCCGGCTGACGAAATACGAATACAACTACGCCCTGCAGGATCTGCTTGGTCTACCCTATGCCCTTGCAAATAAGCTGCCGCCCGAAACCGTATCGGAGGACGGTTTCAAGAATAGCTCCGAACTGCTACAGATGTCTATCATGCAGTTCGAGAACTATCGTGAGATTGGACTGCAGGCGCTAAAGCGAGCCACCGTCAGCGGTGAGCGGCCTGAGCCTGTCACTTACATCTTCTCAACACAGGAAGAGATGGAGAAGCTGACGGCGGGAGACAATTCCAAGACATTCGATGCGAAGGATGAGAGCAACCGTAAGCAAAGAAAGCAACAATATTTGTTGAATCGGGAGACCGGCAAGGGCATTCCATTTTCCGGTGGAAAGCTGATGCCTCGGCCCGAGGCCGTTGTTGGGCTGTCGCCGGCTGTTTCTCCGGTTGTGCATATTCTTCACCGAAACAACGAGCTGAAACTGGATCTTGATCGCTTTCTGCCCGACGAAGGCATCCTGCGCGTACGCATTCGAGCCGGACGCTCGACGATGAACCCTGACGAGTATGCTAGCTTGCGTCTGATTTTCAGTGCCCACACCAGCAATAATGCCAACTTCTCACAAGCAATCAGTGAGCATGACATCCCTGTTACGGCATCCGGCGACAATCCCGAGTTTATCCACTTCGATATCCCGCTCAGCGATATTCAGCGTAACCCATTCCGGAAACTCATTACCACGTTTCCAAGACGGGATGAGTTCCTGCACATTCGAAATGTCTCCAATGCGCCCGGCGGGCAAGAAGGTCTGCACGTTCTGATCGACACCATTGAGATCAGTGCTCCATTCTACGAACAATGGCCGCCGAAATCTCACACCGACATATTCTTTGCAAGCGACAACAAGAGCGATGAAGCGGTCTATGGCCGCGAAGTGTTGAACCGATTCCTAAAGCGAGTCTGGCGGCGCCCTGTCGGATCGCAGGAACTCGACCAGTTCATGGCTCTGTTTGTGAAGTACCGGCCAGAATTCTCGACGTTCGAAGATGCCATGCTGGAAGTCTTGGCGACAACGCTGGCCACTCCGGAATTCCTCTACCTGATTCAAAGAACAACGACCGGCGAGACGCAAGGCCCGACAGGCCCGACAAAAATCAGTGAACTCGAATTTGCCAGTCGACTCTCGGTGTTTCTTTGGTCAAGTATTCCTGACGAAGAGCTGTTGCAGGTTGCGGAGCAAGGAACGATACGAAACCCCGAAGTACTAACGGCTCAGGTCGAACGCATGCTGGCAGACCCGCGTTCAAGACGATTCTCTCAGAATTTCGTTCAGCAATGGCTGGGGTTGGATACCCTGAACAATCTAACTCATGTCAAAGACGACTCGTTGAAAGAAGCAATGCAGGAAGAGCCGATTGCTTTCTTTGATGAAGTTCTGCGGCACAACCACAGCATCATGGACTTCATCCATTCCGATTACGCGATGGTCAACGAGCCCTTGGCGGCACACTACGGGATTCCAAAGGTCTATGGCCCTCACTTTCGTCAAGTTTCGATCGAGCCTCAAACGAATCGTGGCGGTCTCCTGACGGGTGCTGGCGTCCTAGCCATGAACTCGGATGGCAAGGATTCGCATCCGCTGAAACGAGGCGTCTGGATGCTGAAACGCATCCTTCACGATCCACCCCCTCCACCACCGCCGAATGTTCCGGAGGTGGATCTGACGGATCCGGAGATTCTGAAAATGACTCTGAAAGAACGGATCGCAGATCACCGGAACAAAGCGGCCTGTGTGTCGTGCCACTCAAGAATTGATCCTTGGGGGATCGCTTTTGAAAGCTACGATGCCATGGGAACTTACCGCACGCACGTGAAGAACGAGCCAGTGGATGCAACTTCAGAATTGTTCAACAAGCAGACGCTGGCCGGGATGGATGGGCTCAAGCGATATTTGCTCACGGACCGACAGGATCAAATTGCCCAAGCCATGGTGCATAAGATGACCGCTTATGCTCTTGGCAGACCACTCTCGTTTGGCGACAGTGCTGACATTGACAACTTGACCGGACAGTTCATGAGAAACGGCGCGGGCCTCGGCGACCTGATCCACCTGATCATCCGCAGTAACATTTTCAACTCGAAGTGAGCGTTAAGAATAGACGATGAATAACAAATCCGCTTCCTTGAACCGTAGAACATTCCTTCACGGCACCGGCTTGGCTCTGGCTTTGCCGTGGTTCGAATCGTTTGCTGCGGCCAGCTCGAATCCTGACGAAACACCAAAACGTTTTGTCAGTGTCTACCACCCTGATGGTGTGGGTCTGCCACTTAAATCAGACCCGGCTTGGAAGGATTGGAGCTGGTTTCCTCGGGGCGGCGAAGAGGATTTCGAATTGACCAAAGTGCTCGACGTGCTTGAGCCTTTGCGCAGCGACATCACGATTTATTCAGGGCTGTCACATCCCGCATCGAGACGAGTGCATGGCCATTCCAATGCAGATCAGTATTTGACTGGCGCGGCAACCGGTGGTCACGGTCCCTATGCGAATTCAATCTCTCTCGATCAGGTGTATGCGGAACACGCGGGAAATCTCACTCGACACGCTTCTCTGGTCATGTCGACCAACGGCGGTGTTGGCGGTCCTCGCGGCGCGCAGACTCAGTCCTTCAACCGTGAAGGACGGCCGATTCCAGCGATGAATAAGCCAAAGCAAATCTTCGATATGCTGTTTGTGACCAGCAGCAAAGATGCAGCCGCCCGACTGGCGAGAAGCAAGAGTGCCCTGGATCTGCTCATCGAGAATACGCGATCGCTAGGACGGCAACTCTCCAGCCGCGATCAGGAGACGCTCAAGCAATATCTTGACGCAGTGCGTGATACCGAAGTGAAGCTGGCCAAGGCTCAAAGGTGGATCGATACGCCCGTTCCCGAGGTTGATACCCGCAACCTGCATCTGGATGCCGAGCCTAAAGAAGCTAGGCTTTATTTCCAGACGATGTATGAACTGATCTACCTCTCCTTCCTGAGTGATTCAACTCGCGTGGCGACGTTCCAGCTGGGAAGAGAAAACGGCGAGGGTCCACACGACCTGTTGTCACAAGCCGTTGGCCTGGGTGGTGCTCACGGTCTGACACATGACGTCAAAGCGCCCGATGGATGGAAAAACCTTGGTACGTATAATCGTTATCAGGCCGAGGAATTCGGTCGCTTCGCTCAAAGACTCAAGGAGACACCGGAGCCGACTGGTAAAGGCAACATGCTGGACAACACCCTTGCGCTGCACGGCTCCGCCTCTAGCAGTTTCCATCTCTCTCGCAATTATCCGATTATTTCTGCGGGTGGTTCGAACTTCGGTTTCACCAACGGCCGGTATTTGAAGTTCGGCAAAGGAAATGAAGACAATCAGGCCGGCGCAGGAATCGTGACGGATGCCGGATGGCAAGGCAATGTTGAAGTGGAAGAGCTGCCTCTGGCGAAGCTCTTCGTCACCATCCTACAAAGACTTGGCGTCGAGACCGATTCGTTCGCTGGCGAAACTGGAACGTTGAGCCGAGTGTAGAGTCTAACTCAACGGGTTTCGAGCCAATCGCCGTAAGGTCGGAGTGTAACAAGCAAATAAATCGTCGATTGGATAACGTTGGAGTTTTCACGTTACTCCCGCCCGGACAAGCCGGACGGAGAGCCGAAAGGGAAGACATACGATTCGAGTTTTGGTGTCCAATGGGTAGCTTTCAATTGTGGCTCCCATGGGGACAAGCCCACGTGGAAAGCAGCCTTCCATCCGGGCTTGTCCCGATGGAGGCAACAATTGGCAGCACGCACAGATGCGATCAGCCTTCCATCCGGGCTTGTCCCGATGGAGGCAGCAATTGGCAGCTACAAAAGCTTGAATGAAAGGATAATCATCCTTTTAGCATTGGCTCTCCATTCGACTCGTCCGGGTGGAAGCAGCGTTGCAAGCGAGATCGCTGGCTGTACTGGTTTTTGCACGCCCATGAATACGAACCGGAGGCGTTGTTAGCGCTTTTTCCGGAATCGGAGATGCAATTAGCGACGATTACGCTCGCGAGAATAACTGAGATAACGGAGGACAAAACGATGTACG
>CAMBSL010000032.1 GCA_945870455.1 Pirellula staleyi DSM 6068
AACTGCGCGCCGCGTTTAAACTCGCTTAGGATCGTGCGATTTTACAGATCGGCCAACATAGCGGCAAGTTCTGCGTCCATGTCCGAGTCGCTCGAAGTCGCTTCGGCTGGCGCATCCAAGGAAGACAGCAGATTGTCCAGTTCATCATCTGCTGCACTGCTTGCAGCGGGTTCCGCTGTACTGCTTGCAGCGGATTCTGCTGTACTGCTTGCAGCGGGTTCTGCTGTACTGCTTGCAGCGGGTTCTGCTGGCTGAGGTGTGGCCGTTGGGGCGGGGCTGGAGGGTTGGGCTCTCATCGGCGGTAATGGCGAATCGCCCGTGATGGAAAGTGGAGCCCAAGGTCCCGCCAAGGGAACTCCTGCAAGGCTGTTTAGGCCGCCCAGTCGCACATCAGAACTACCCTGCATAGCGAGCGTCGGGATGAGCCCTTGCGAAGTGACATGCTGAGCGATTCTTAAGTTGACGAGCCGTTCGGTGCATGGAAGCGCTACTTGGTCGCCGTGTACATCCGTGTAGAAGTAAAATGGAATACCATCGACCGTTAAGATCGAACCGAGCTTCATTCCTGATAGTCCGTCATCTCGAAACGTCTGTCCGATCAGTAATCCGGCTAAGAAAGCCGCGTTACCCCAAAGCATGCCGGAGAGACCGCTCTTTGGCGTAAACTCTTCGAATTTAAAAGACTCGATGGGTTCCGTCTTCTTGCCATACGGCCAGCGTAACATGAATCGTGGCGTCGTCAGAGCTAAATAAGCAGCCTCGGGCAATTGCCGAAGCGAATCCCAGGATTCCTTAACCAAAGGATGCACTTCCGACGGGTCCGTCTTCTTGAGAAACGAGCAATCGACGGCCGTGATAAAGGGTGCACCTGCGGCCGCAGCGATTTTTGAAGCCCGGGCAAGTAGTTCGGCATGCGGCGGGATGTGTTCAAAGACAAAGTTGCAAAGCAACATCGACAACGGACCTTGTGAGGCATCCAGCAACGGTGCTTCGACGAGCCAGCGAAAAAGTCCGGTCTCTTCGAGCGAGTCCGACGAGGCCAAATCGGCAGCCAGTTCTGCGGCATTGATGTCGTACAAGACGACCTCAAATTCATGGTCCAGTTCGATCCGGTGAATCAAAAAATCGAGAGATCGCCAGAGCGATTCCATGGCTTGAAAATCAGGGTGATGCAAGAGTCGTCGCATCAGATCGGACAGGGACTCGTCGACCGCAGCAATCAGTTCTGCTTGACCATGCATTTCAGGGACGATGTGCGAACCTACGACATCTCGAAGCAATGTTTTCAACTCGGGCGCGTCGTAGGATTGAGTTTCCGCTTGGATCAAATCCGAAAAACTCTCAATGCGGCCTATTGGGACGGAGTTGCTGCTGGATTTACGTCCCACTGGAGCAATGGGTACCAGTTCCGACGAGGCCGCCAAGGAGTGGACTGCGGCGGACGCTTTTGCAAAAGTCGCTGGGTCCTGTAAGCGTTGTCGCAAGCCAACCAGTTTTTCGAAGATGGGTACGTTGGAATAGAGTTGGTCCGGATGGAAGTCTTCGATACTTTTGATGGGTACCTCAACCATGGCCCCACTATGCCCGGCTGGGAGATTGAGACGGACATCCAGTCGCGACAAAATATTATCCATGTTTTCATGATGGACCACCAGCGGCTTTCGGGCTGCAAGCGCCTCCCCGATTTCGACCCGCTTGGAATTTCCTTTTCCGGAGAAATCACCTAGCACCGCGATGCGAAATTTTTTCCCAGCCTTGACTGAATCGCGTTTTGCATTGAGCGTACCAAATTGAATCTTGTATTCCATCAGTCAAAGCCTTTATCAATTCGCAGGAAGGGGTTGGCGAGCACGTTTGTTGCACGAACGCACTAGTGCTTCGTACCAGCTTGATTTTAGGGATAGGGGATCTTGTTAAAGATCCTGAATCTGTGGGATCTTTAACAAGATCCACACCATCCAAACCTAATTTTTAGCTGATCTATTGCATCTCTCAGCTAATCAATAAAAGTACACCCATCAGGGGTCGAACCTGAAACCTTCGGCTTCGTAGGCAAGTCTATAAAACGTAGAAAATCGCTGTTTTCCTTTGTGTTTTGATGTTTGTAGCACCAAAACGCCATTACAAACATTAGCGAGTATTTCATTGAATTGCAAGGCTTTTCGGTACTACAGAGTTTGCAAGTCTGTAAGCAAAACTCGTTCGGATGCTAGCATTCTGGAGTCATTTCGTTGCCCCGTTAGAATCAGAAAATTCGTTAAACTTGGCTTTTCTGTTGGAATCCCTTCGCGTTTGCAGTCGATACGAAGCCGCAGAGTCTAGTTTGTCTTCGAAAACGTAACTGTGGCGCACCTAAAGAACTTCTAAATACGGATGCCGTATCTAAATGTTGACCAATCGCTGAAAGTCGTCACGTGAATCGGATTACCAAAAATTTCCCATGGTATCCTTGGAGGTGGTTTGTTTTCCGCTTTTTCTGGTTTGCTATTGTTCACACTTCATTCGTACATGCGTGGCAGGGTTTAGGACCAGATGTTTGGATTCCTGGTGAAGCACACCGCCAGCCTACACGACCCAATTTGTGCAGCAAAGGTTTAGGACCAGATTCTTGGATTCCTGGTGAAGCACAGGCACCAGTATCTTATGGGAGTAGTCCGAACCTTCTAGGTCAGGGAGATTTGGATAACGGAACAGTTGCTATCACGTCACCGATGGTGCTCGACGTTGATCCTTTGGGAAAGACCCAGCAAATTATTTACGATCCTGCTTTGCCGATACTTGGCTTGGACGGTAATCTCTACCTGAGGCCGGTGGTCAAGATTGAAGGAAGGAGCTCTTTGGATACATCCGTATTACCGAGTTCTACGGTCTCCAGTCGATTGATGGAGAATCGCTTGGAAGTTGACGAGCAAGCGTTTGAGTCTCTTGGTCAAGATCCATCGAGTCTTCTTTCCAATTCTTTTGATCTCGCAGCAGCTTACGCTCGGAACGAACGGTACGGAACAACGTATCGACCAAGACGACGGAGTCGAGATCTAGGATTAGGTCATGAGAGGCTTGCGTTTGCGCTTTCAGAAATACCGGCTTCACAACCGTTCAACAACATTCGGCTTCGTTCTGATTTCCAATATGGATGGCAGTTCCCGAATCGGGCGGAGTATCTGTGGGCTGGTCCATCAAAGGGTCCAAGGATTCCAGAGACACTGCTTGATCTTCAGGAATACAGTGTTCTGATGGAGGCAGGTACTGAGAGCTTCTCCGTTGGTACCGAGCTACCATTACTTTGGCTAAACCCATCGCTCAATCCGAACACTTCCGGTTTCGGAGACATGTCGACTACCACCAAATTGGTTGTTCTCAATGGTCGATCCCTTCAACTAACTCAATTAACAAGAATCCATATGCCGACCGGTCAAGCTTCATCGGGACGTGGAAATGGACATGTCTCGATGGAGCCCGGATTGATTGCCAGGTATACTCGGGACGACCGAACGATGTTTCACGGCATGATAACGTTACTTTTTCCTATCGGTGGCGATCCAAACTTTTCTGGCGAAATCTTGAATTACTCCTTTGGATTTGCAAGAGTTTGGTATGATAGTGATCAGTTCGCGGTTATTCCTACCATAGAGAGTATCAATTGGGCTGTTCTTTCTGGAGCCAAGGGGATCGAGCAGAACAAAATATCTGGAGACTACATATCCAATTTGCATCCGGGGATTCGGTTCGTTTTCGATAGAGGTGGAGATCTAGGACTATTCGAGGCAGGTTTGGGAACCGGGTTTTCGCTGACGAACAACCACTTCTATGAATCCTTGATCCGATTTGATTTGCGGTGGTCTTACTAGGGGTCAATTTACAAAAGCTATCGGCTCAGGAACAGCGGGAACGCATCCTAAAAACAACGAGCGAAAATGAACTTGAGCAAACAATCCGATTGGAAAACTTCGGTTCGAGATAACGAGGCGACCAATCGTCGATGGATCGGCTACAAGGCCATTTCCTTACTGCTGTTAATTCTGCTAGGCGCACTCTGGATCTATCTTGTTCTTAGTCCTTTTAGGCTACCGCGTACGCACATCATTGCTATCGGGGATGGAGTTTACCAACTGGATTCCGTGGAATCCATCCCCTTCGTCGAGTTCGAAAAAGAGAAACTTGCAAACATCGACGCGATTCACTACCACGATCAAGACACGCCCTTTTCAAATAAGGCTCTTTTAAGTCCCGAAACAAAAAAAGGTGTGAACTCCAAAGACAACGTTATAATCTTTCTTTACTTACGCTGTGCTGCCATAAACGGTGAAGCGTATTTCATAACAAAGGATTTTAGTGTAGGAAACCCGAGCGTTGGCTTACTTCCTGCAAATTTAATTATCGATGAGATTGCGAAAATACCATCGAAAAACAAGCTTGTCGTTCTACCCGCAGGAAGCATCCATTATGATCCAAGACTTGGGGTATTCACAGACGAATTCGCAGGAATATTAACGAAATCAATCAGTGCATCAGAATACAGTTCAATAACCGTCTATTTTCCGCACCAAAATCTAGAAGCATCGAATTCATCTTTCCTGTTGAAAAGCTCATTAACAACATATTTTTTCTGCGAAGGTATTCAAGGTCCAGCGGATTTCAATGAAGACGGGCAAATTGATGTTCGCGAGATAGCAGGCTATGTAAGCGAATCTACACGAAATTGGATCAATGCATCCAGTACCTTAACACCGAACCAATCGAGCGCACAAAATGCATTTCTGTATTGGGGACCAAGCACGGATCCCAAATTCGCTAGTCCCGATATGAAAACCAATGCCAACACCAGCGATAAGGTTAGCGGCAACGGTAACGGTAGTAGCAATCGCAGTGGCAGTGGAGTAAAGAAAAATACTTGGAACGAACGCTTTTCTGATATTGCGAATCCAAGTTCTTATCCATTACCGATTCACCTGCTTGGGAAGAAAACAGGACCTAAATCTGCCAGCTTAACCCCAAAGATTGAGTCGACTTACAATGCTTTGATTGAACTTTTGGATTCAAAAGAAGGAAAGGATGATAAGGAAAATTCATTAAGTCGGCCCCCCACCAATCGTTCCGATACCGATACGCAGAACGATTCGGCAACAAAGGAACGCGATAGGCTCGCCGCTGATTGGTTAAATCTAAAATCGATTTGGCAAAGATTCGACAACCTAGGACGGGATAGAACCAAAGAAATTTCTTATGATGTATTTCCCACCACGAACATCAACCTTATCAGGGCTGCTAAAAAATCAGTAGCCAGAAATCAGCAAAGGATCATAGAGGATTACAAGGCTTCTACGGACGGAACATCGCCGACGTTGAAAAGCGCTGATCAGGCACCAAGTGAGAAGATGTACCATGAAAAAATTCTGAGTCTGAATCGAGACCGGAATCAAACTCCGATTAACTTTAATCTATATGGTGGACTAGACAGTAAACTGCACTCCCTTTCGCTTGAAGAAATTTTACATGGAGATCCAGGCGAGAAAGAAAAAACCAGTGCAATACTACAAAAACTTTTGGCAGAGGACAATCCGGACAACCTCAAGGAATGGCTTGATAAAAATCGGTCGCTGGATCATTTTTCCGAAGTCAATTGGTCAAAACACGTATTGCAATATGCCAATGTCGAATGGAAGGATGCTCAGGTTTTGATTAAAACGCGAATTTTCTCTGAGAGAGTAGCGGCAATGGATGCTGTTCTTCCCCATGTTCTACGCAATCGAATCATTCCATTAGATCGAATACGACTGCAGTCCGAAGCTTCGATTCATGAACTGCAATTAGAACGATGTACCATGGATAGAGTTATTGAAAAATCCCTCAAAGTACAACAGCAATATAGTCTACTTCTCGAGCATTTTCAAAACCTTATTTCTGTGCGCAGAGTTTGGCTAACGGAATTCGGGTCTGCGGAGGAGATCCTTAAGTGTTATTGCAGCCCGTACTCGGTCCTGCAGCCCGATGTTTCTTTCGATCAGGTTTCGGAGTGGATTAGGCTTCTTCGGGATTTGCATTCACTTCTTAATCGCTCCATTGATATTGACGAACCCTATCTTGCAAGTATCGGTCGGCTTACCCAGCTAGTGATTAAGAGGGGAGATTCAATTCGATCCAAATTATTTGATCCTCTGAGCGATTCCAGCCAAAACCGAGATGAACCAACTTCCAGAGATTTCTTTGATAGACAATTGCTAAATTGTACATCGATTCCGTTTGCAACACATTCGCGAATCTATTTGGAGTCGCTTAATTTGGAATATAGATCGGCGGTTTCCTACCAGGAACGCGACTGGGCATCGCAGAAAAAGCCTACTTTTACTTATAAGCCAGTAGATGGGTATTTGACGATAGACAAGTTGAAAAGGCAACTCCAACGAACGATCCTGTACTTGCGGTATCTCGGGCTTATCGAATTCATTCAGCCCAGCAAAGACGCTAGTTCATTATCGGATCCCCTAGAAGACCTAGTGAAATCGATTAGGCAAGTCGAGAATGAACTTTATCGAAACTTGCTAGAAATGGAGACGATCCAGGATGTCGATCCAAACTTGAGTACCAACCTGGTAAGTTCATTGCGAAAAGCAGGTGAGAAAGTTCGTCGCCTCTTGGCTGCCTTGTCGGTCATTGGTCCGCCGCGAGCAGATTCCAGCGAGAGAGGTTTTCAAAGCGCCGTAGCGGCAAATTTATTCACAGATTGGAGGGACACGATCGATTGGACGAAAAAGGCCGAGTCCTCATACGAAGGATTTTGCCTTGATACGGTACTCGGTTTTCAGTCGAAGCGTCTCTCCGAACAACTCGATTTTTTCGGCGAAACGGAACGTGATTGGGCACGATATCGACTAAATGATTATAACGAATTCTTGATTTCCTATAACACAGCGGAAGATGGTGCCGACTCGGCGCATTTCAATCTTGATGTATCCTCTATCCCAATTAGTCTCAGGCATGACAGTGAGTCTTACGTTGAATTTGTACCTCAGATCGACGAATTACGCCCTCCTATTGACCTTGATCTCGAAAAGGCATTTCTGTTGCTAATCGTTTTTGATACCGATTGTCTTGAGGTTCATCCTGTCGCACCCAAGGACTCTCTCCCTCGTGACATCCAATTCCGGAAGGTTGAGGAGAATTCATTGACTTTCCCACCTAAGGGATCTTTGATCTCGAATCCTTTCTCACGGAAGGACGAAACCAGTACACCCATCCGACTTCGTGTCGTTAGAAATGTGTCCGCAAAAGGGGCTTCGACTCCAATCGAAATATTCTTATTTGCTTGCAGCAGTCCTGTGAGCAATTCCGGCGATTCGCCAATGGGGAATGAGGCTAGTCTGTTGGATCGTTTGGTGATGCGAAGGTGCATTCCAATTGGGTTACCCCATGGCGAAATCCAACTTGGTGACAAAAATCAGACATTAGTTACCAGCTCCTACATAACGAATCAAACGCTCTTCCCAAACCAATCCCACACCCTCCGGATGAGTTTCCCAATACAAGAAACCTGCAAATCACGTCTTTTCGCAGATGTTTATCCAATCGACTCACGTCCCTCAAGTCGTACACCTGGTCAATGGGAGAAGTGGGTTTCCACTCAAACTCCTCTAATGAGAATCACAGCCTCGGACAATGAGCCGACCGATACAGATTTGAAAAGGGTGAGTCCGCCGGGTTCCAGTGAGTCCGTCAAATCTTCCGCGACAGACCCTAAATCAAGTGGTTTCACGGGATTACTCTGCGTGCTTGGCTTCCCAAACGATGACACTCGAACATTGAGATTTGTCGATTTTGATATTGCTCGTCCTCAAGAGTACCTAAAACCCAGGGTCAGTTTTGATGCGAACATCAATCGATTGCGTATCGATTTCGACATAAACCCAAAATCGGATCGGATGCAACTGGGACCAATTGACGTCAGATCTAGGTTGATTGGAGTCGATTCTGAATCGGTGATGGGAAAAACCGAACTCACGATTTCCCCTGATGGGACCACCACCAACAGGTTACAGTTCGAGTTCTCCGATCCGATGCCTCAGGCTCTCAGACTTGAAATTGATATCGACTATTTTCCGAGAGCTTTTGTTTATTCGGTCGATAGCGGGGAAACACGGCTGGATATTCAACCCATATCCAGTCAACCCAATATCGAGCTCGATGGATTAGACGATCTTTTATTCCTCTCGATGAACCAAGCAAATGAACTGATTGCGAAAATCGATTTACAAGCATCCAATGAAGAGATCAATGGGTCCGGTGTATCGGTCGTCCAAGAATCGATAGACAATGGTTTAGAACCCGTTGGTATCGCAAAGATGACCGAAGATCGCCAAACGGCACTGGACCTGACTGTGCTACCAAAGCCTGGGACCCTGAGGGTCGATTCGCATGTTTCTGATTTCCAAATACGTTTTCCACCAGATGCTTTATATGATCGTCCTACAAGAATTATCGCGAGTGTTGTTAAGGATGGATTGAAAAAGCCGATCCGGTCTGTACCGGTGTTTATCGATACACAGCCTCCGACCATCGAATCGTTTGATCTATCCCCTCCGACGCGGATCTTCTCGGTGGGTGATACCCTTGAGCTGAGTATTAGCGTTGCAGACAAGGGTTCAGGCGTCGCTTCCGTCGATCTGGTTGCGATTGATTTGGATCTCGAAAAACCGCCTGCAGACTCCAAGTGGATTCCAGCGACTTTGGATGCGGACAATCATTGGAAGTGCTCTCTTGCCACCGGAGAAAAAGCAGCCAAATTGCATTTGTTCGTCCGTGCGACCGATACGGTTGGAAACAAGGTTGAATCTAGACTAGCACCGATCGCTATTATCACGAAAGGGAAATCCGAGGTCGAACAGAAATTAAGACTCTTCGGACGAGTTTTGCATCGAGGCAAACCGGTCGAAAATGGTACCGTGACACTCGTCGCTGAAACAAAAACGGATGGAAAAACGAAACCCAAGGAATTCCGAGCGAGTATCAAAACATCGGGGAGCTACCTGCTTGAAGGAGTACCGAAAGGAAAATACATAGCGACAATTAAGCTAATAATTAATAACAAAGTCATTCTTGCTAAACAGGAATTGGATTTGAGCGCTACTAAGTCTCTAAATATCAACCAGGATTTGTCCACAGACAAGGCCCAACGCTAGCATGGTAGATCGCGTTTTTTCAGCTCGATTAGTACTCGATTAAGGACGATTTTGGTCAATCGATTCATGTCTGAATGACGATCACAACGGGTATGGATTAAGGTTATACCAGGCTGATTTGGTCCTTGGAGTAAGGAAGCATGCAATCGCCCACGAGCTACGAGCTACCGAAAGCAAGAGCAGTCTATGGACTAGCCGCTCTGATAATTTCATTAGTCGGTTGTGCACAAATGCCGACTGCTGGCATAACTCCTTCTGCGCCATCCTCTGCGCAAGCAGGAGCAACGACGATTGTCGCAATTGCGACTCCAGCCGCACCGCAAGCGTCCCTGCCCCAGTTTCTAGGTCTCACAGGTTTATCCGCCTGTGTCAGCACAGGGTGCCAAAGGGTCCGCAATAGGCTAGGGGCTCGATTCCCTGGCCTGGAGGCTCGACCTCCAATGCTCGCCCTTACCGATCCTGCAAACATGAAAGAGGACACAAATCCATCGGTCAAGGCCGCTGCCGAGGCAAAGGCCGAACAGGATCAAGCACCACAAAAAGTCAAAGCCATCAATTTCCTGGCGAGTTTGGGATGTGGAAAATGCTATCCGGATACCGAAGCGGCCCTGTTGGCAGCGATGGACGATTGCAACGAATCCGTTAGGTTTGCAAGCGTCAGTGCCATTCGTAAAGCAGCAGGGGGACCTTGTCGGACCTGCTGCAATGGAAGTTGTTGCTCGGAGAAAATCTCAGAAAAGCTCTGGAAAATCGCGTTCGGTACAGACAACTGCGGAGGTCATCTCGAGCAATCCGCTAGAATCAGGAGAATGGCCCGAGTAGCTTTGTGTGCCTGCGGATCCCCGTGTACCTCACAAGATGGTTCCGCACCTGAAGAAGGTCCAAGCGTCGGGAAAGTCGAGAAAACTGAAGAATAACCGTTACACCGAAACTAGTTAACCCACAGGGTTGCGATGTCCGACAATCACTCCGAACGTCCTGATGCCCTCTTGGCTCGTTGGCGGTTGAATCCATCGAAGAAATTTCATCCTCAGGTATCAAAGACATTCGCCTATCGGATGCTTGGCCTTGCCAGCCTAGCACTAGTTGTATTGACGATAGCATTCTTCGTCGCGTTTCTCGCATTTGCTCCCAGAAAAACACCGATGCTGTTGCTCAACGCAGCGCCGTACGAAAACGAGGCAATCCCCCCCCTAGGATTTCTCGCTGAAGATACTGCAAGGTTTTCCCTTTTTGATAACCAATCGCTGAGCATCCTGAATCAAGACGGAAGGGTGTCGAATAAAGATAAGTTTTTTGCGCAATTGGAAATTGCGAATAATCGATCGATTGGGTGGAATCAAAATAATCCATTGATCATCTGGATAAGTATGCATGGGGTGCTCCTTCCGGACGAGGAGGCGAATAGGAAACAGCAAGACCAAGCGAACCAAAAGCTAGCCTGTTTCCTACTGCCACCTTTAGGCTCCATCGATCGACAAGACACGTTGATCAAACTAAGTGAAGTTTTCGATAGTATAAAGAATTTGGCTGGAAATCGTAATGTCGTTGTCTTGATGGACTGTGCAAGGTTACAAAGATCGATTCCCTTGGGACTCTCGTGTAACGATATCTCCGATCATCTTGGTCATGAAATATCCCAATACATCAATGATCACACAGCAGTCATACTTGCCTGCACCACCCGAGAAAACAGCGACCCAAGACCCTTCGCCAACGGTTCTGTTTTTGCTTACCAAACCTGCCAAGCCCTTAGTAACCGGGCCCTCGGGGGCGAAACCGACAGCAATCACGACGGTTGGATCAACTTAGAAGAGTTCTACAATGCTTTATCAAAGGGCGTTTCAACGTGGTCAGAGCGAAACCGATCGACGACCCAGACCCCGGAATTAATCAGAACCAACAAGGAGATCAATTTCCAAATTGCTCATAAAATCCTGAAGGGCAGACTGAATTTTAAAACTGCCATAGAGCTAGAGGAATCCAAGACCAACCAAACACTTGCGGACTCACAAATCGATCGTCTCTGGAGTCGATGGGAGGAGTTGAGGAGTCAGCACTTGTACTCCTATGAACCGAAAGACTGGCATTGGACAGAAAGAAAAATCCAGGCACTTGAAAGATGGTCTAGAGCCGGAAAGGACTATGAGAGTCTCTGCAACAAAATCTATCAGGAAGTGGACCAGCGGATTGAAGATCTTCGCACCGCGCTCGATTCGACTCGAATATCCAACGAGGACGAAGCGTTTATGCTGCCGTTTTCGAAAAAAGCTCCGATGCCGCTCAAAGTGGATCAGCCGGATTTTGGTCCTTGGTGCCGCTATTTCGGTGTCGAATACAAGGATGAGAAACATCTCCTCGAGAAGTATAACTCCTTACTATCGTCGACCGCCCCGCCCGACCGTGTAACGCAATCTCTCAAGGACTTATCTCTCGCAGTCCCACTTAAAAACAGAACCAAATCCCTCCAGTTTCTCAAAATGTGGGGACGGAACCTGCCGCCCAGCGATTCCGACATACCCCAATCTCCAATGCTGCTACTTCGAGCGCAGGAGCGACTCGAGAGGCTTTCTATACCGACGGCTTTCGACGGTCGATTATCCATCGAATGCGCGCACGATTGGATTCGTGCATTGCTTGTTTCCTCCGATCGCGATCGAAGAACAATCGAAGATTTCACAATGTCATTCCCTTGGATCGAAGATTTCACAATGTCATTCCCTTGGATGGATATCCCTTCCACTGAGGAATTCCAGGAGCAGTTGAGGAAGCTGGAAGTCTCTTGCCAATCGCTCTTTGAACAAATCAAACTGCAGCAACGAATCGCAGCAACTCTACCGGAACTATCCGATTGGTTGACTAATCCGACGATCCATGTCGGAAAAGCAGAGTTGAAGCGATCCCTGGTCTCTCAAGTGTTGGAGCCGCTCCTCGAATCAATCGATGATCATGAGCGTAAACTCAGCGAAGGTCCTGACCGAAGATGGACCCCGCAGCAAACGGCAGACGAATTAAAGAACATCGATGAAATCCATATGGAAGTGCTTAGCAAAAACTATAAATCACTAGAAGATAATTTTAGGAAACAGGCTCTTGAGCTAACCAAGACTCCATCCAACCTCGTACCTAAAAGGATACGCGAGGTCGATTATTTCATCGAAAACCCAATGACCCCCGGGGGAACAAGAAGGAACCTTAAGTTACTCAAGCATAGTGCAGAGAGTCAAGATAAAAATAAGGATCCGAAGAAGGATGGAACGCCTACAGAGCTTACTGAGAACTCTAACGCCGAACTAATACCTGATACTAATAGTCCGAGAATCAATCCAATGATTGTCCGAATGGTCAATGACTCACCACGCAGCAATAAGTGGTTGTCAAGGCTAAAATTTACCATGGGCAAACAATCTCAAGGGAGCGAATCGGACGCTTCGCCCAAGACGAATAATAATTCCGACCTGATCACCAACGCGAGATTCCAAAGATGGTGCTATTCCTTTGGCTTCTTCGATAATACGGAAGATTTCGTAACCGAAGCGCTTCAAAGGGCGCAATTGGATTGGCTACTATGGTCTGCTGATCGCAGCATGGAGGATTTCTGGGGGCCAGCAGGCGACTCTGAGGCTTACTTCGATCGCTTAACGGAGAATTTTCTCAGTTATGCTTCGCAGGTGTGTCAGCATAATGGACCACTCTTTGACACGCTAGAGTATCACGACAGGATCCAAGAGATTCGAAAGCGGTTCGACGAACGAAAAGTAGTAGCCAAGTCATGGTGCACAATGGATGCCGAACCCCTCAGTAAAACCTTTTTTGATAAATCCTTTCAAACATTTCTGACTGCTCAATTAAATAAAGAATTAGACCAGTGGGAAATCCACCCAAGCTCAACGCTTGCGATGATTGGGATCAGGAAATCGACTTCCTCTGCGATTGAGCCCATTGCGTCCGTTGGGAGATTACTGCCACTAGGAGAGGACATCAAGATCGAGTTTCCGCTCAATCAAAAGGAATTTGACCGAAGTGATCAATTGGTAGGGGCAATCCGCTTTCGCGGACACGAGAACTACGTTCCAATTCCATTGGAACGGATTCCTAGTTATGTGACTCGTACGGAATTCGACCGGGCAAGAGAAATCACCGTTTGCGTCCACGATACTTCTAAAGAGCTCTCGGTAAGCATCATTCTTGATTGCTCCAATAGTATGGGGGATTTGATTTCAGGAAAGGATTCAAAAAGCTCTAGGAAGATCGATATCGCCAAAAAAACGCTTGCAGATCTTCTTTTGCGATTGGCTTATCGTGGAGAGAATCAAGTGGGCTTGCACGTTGTGGGAAACAGAATGGGTTGGAGTCGGAAGGCGCCTGTCGAATTGCTAAAACGCCCGGGTGTCAAACTGGAACCCGGCGACGAGTTGACACCAAGCATAGACATCGAAACGCTTTCTTCTCTGGAGCCAATGAATGTAGAGCGGGCAAAAGGCCTGATTGCACGCATTGCGAGCGTGGACGCTTGGGGCCAATCCCCATTGTATTTGGCGATCGATCGAGCCCTTCAGGAATTCCCTGCGCAAGGGAACCATGAAAACTCCCGCGTTATTTTGCTGACCGACGGAACCAATTATCAGTTCATCGATTCTTCTGAGAATGTCAATCCGACAACGATCGCTGATGTACTGCGGACTCATCAAAAAGCGCCTGTGTCTGTGCATGTGTTTGGCATTGGTATGGATCGAGTCAAACACTTGCGTGAAATATCTGAACTCGAATCGCTGGCAAAAGCCACCGGCGGGTCCTTTGAGACGATCCAAGACCAACAGGATTTAGGGAATGCGATCCAAAAATTACTTCACACCGGGTCTTTCCAGGTTGCAAGCCTCGCCCCCGACCTAGAGGGAGAAAAAGAAACGAAATGGGTTCCTTCAAGCCGAATTCAGCAGATCAATCTAACGGAGAGCAATGCCAGAGCGATTCAGGTTAGTTACACGACTCCCTGGCTTGGCAAACTAGGCATGCAGTCGACCCAAGAACAGTACGACTTGAGTGAACGATTGTGGGTTGAGGGTGGCGAGAGCGTCTATCTGTATGCCGATATTATTAAAAAGAGATTGATTGCAAAACCATTTAGTGAAAATGTCGTTGCTGCTAGAACCCTGGTGGATGCCGTTGGCAAGCCAACCAAGAAAGTCGTTCGAGTGCATCAACCGCAGTGGTCCGAGCAAGGGGAACTGAGCATCCCAATATCGTGGCAGGATGCTTGGGATGAGCCTAAAGATACTCGTCTTGACCTAATCGATTGGCGAGTAAGCAGAAGGCCCGCTGCCATATGGATAACATTGACGCCCCTGGCTGGATCTAGCGAGTCTCCCGCGAATCGTTTTGTTTTTTATGACCGTTCATTCCAAAAAGGATTAGGCGTTCCTGTGACCCATTTGCGTGCCGTCGGTTGGCCAGAGGGGGTTTCCAAAGCACGGATTCACATTCAATCGCATTTCACTGAGGATTCCAACAGCGAAAGGATAAAAGATCAGGTGGAAAGCCTGCCCGCGCCGGTTGAAGTCATGGATCTAGTTCAGCGCGGCCAACCCCTGATGAAATCCTTTAAATTGCTTTCGGCAATGCAAGAATGGCTAGTGGTAGCAGAGGGGGTCAAGCTAAAGGCAAGTAGGATAATGTCTGATCAGGTGGAGAATGGAGATGTTTTGGAGATCCGATTGAAAACGGACTCCGAGACGGTCGAGGTCGCTTCGCTCAAGACGAACATTATTGGCACCGCCCAAGAGTATGTCTTAGCGGTCGATCGGCAATTCGATCAGCAAAACAAAATTGCAATTCATACATTCCGGACAAATCGAAAGATCGATGATAGTCGAACAAATATCACTGTTAGCAATTTGGATTGGGAGATACCTAAGCTTCAATCCTTCACTTGCGAACCCATAGAAATTGAAATCCCAAGCCAGAAGAATCGATTACCTCCGGCCAATACAGCAATAAGACCTTAGATCAGCACGTTCCGTTGTCTATGAACTTCAATTCCTTGGGAAGCTTGTTTCGTGATGGACAGCAGATGGCAGTTGTAATCAACGCTGCAGCGCTCGTGCAAACGCACACGCCAGTTGGAGTTGGTCTGGTGCTGGACCGTTAGTTTGCAGTTCAATAAGTTCCCTATGGTACTGAGCACCTGTTCTAAATGAGCTTCACTTCGACCTTGGTTTACTGACCGCTGGGAGTGGCCACCTATCCAAGCTTCTACCGGTGTTGCCGATGGCGACCAATCGTAGGGGCTCGAAAGAAGAATCGAACCTCCGAATTGCATCACTCTAGCGATTGAAATTAGCAAATTTACAGGGGAACTTACGCAATCCAAAACATTCAGACAATTGACGAAAGGAGAAATCCCCTCACCAAAGGGTAGAGCCATGGCATCACAGATCCAGAAATCCACCAAGTCCAAGTTTTCGAACTGCACCGGAAGACTTATTCGATCGTAGACAGTCCCCACCCTTCGCAGATCGTAGTCGATCCGTCTTTCCCTTAAAATCTGATGAGCGCAGCGCAACATCGAGAAGTTCAGATCGATTCCAAGAACTGGCGTGTGAAATCTTTCAGCCAGTTCAAAAGAGGTTCTGCCCACCGAACATCCAACATCCAGGATCGGGCCCCTTAACAAAGGAGAAAGATCTTTGAGTCCCTTTTCTAAGAGCCCGACGATAGAACTTGAGACAGGGGCATTTGGGTCTTTGCCTTCAAAATCTTGGTAATGATCAAAAGCATAAGAACTCAAGTGTTGCCTAGTGGTCCCCATCCAGCTATCGTTCCCGCAGCAATCTCCGATAAGGCTGATTGTGGACGGGGAAAGATCCTGTCGTGAAAGAATACCCGAGCTGCTATCAGCGATGAATTGGCGAAGGTTTGGAACAAGAATCGGGATTCCATCGAGGATTGGAAACTCCGACTGGCAGTTGATGTCGGTACAATGCAGGGATCCTTCGATCACTTGGTCTCGCTCTGATTCGAAGATGTGGACGAGCTTGAGCGGACTGTTTCGATCGAAGAGACGTTTGCAAACCGGACAATTGGGTCGGAAAAGATCGAAGTGGCTGCGTCGCATGGATTCGGTTTATCCACCTATCATGACTGTCGGACAACCAGGTGGCAGAACCTTACCAGTGGGCATGGGCAAGGGAGCAACACAACTTGCATGCATGGTCATATCCGAGACCCGTGCTGCGGGCAGGTTGCCGATGAGCACTGTCATCGAACCTAGCGTAATGATTCCAGGACCACCCGGCACACATCCGGCCAACATGCACGGAGAGGTCATGTCCGTCGAACGCGCTGCAGGTTGCCCACCGATTAATACTGTCGGAAGACCTTTGATGATGTTCAGGGGCATTGGAGGATGAGGGACCGGAGTCGGCACAGGAGCCGGTGGATGGATAGGTGCATGGCAATGAGGGCCATCTTGTAGCACCATATCACCAAGCCTTGCGGCGGGCTTTCCCATTTGCGACTCCCGGAAGTTGAAAGCTCTTCGAATTCCCACATGGATTCACATCCTCACTAGGTCGATCGACCTCGATGATTATAGATGGGACTCAGGAACAAAATAGGGAGGAGTTCTGGAGTTTCTCAAAACTCGCTTGGACGAACTTCTGCCAGTCTAGACCGAATTCGTGAAACTCCTTCGTATTGGAAATCTCATCGGCCTTGGGTCCCTCCGAAATCCGACTTGCCAGTTCGCTCAAGGATGATTCGCCATCAACCAATTGAAGAAGTTCTCTTTCAAAGGGCCCGATGCGTACCGACTGATGTCGCAAGTTCGTTACGATAAGGCCCATCAATGCTTGTCGTTGAATCCAGCATGTCGTCCTTGGAGTGTTTGTTCGCGAATTGACCTCTATCGTTTTTTTTGATCTGGCGAACAATTCCACTAAGCCTTGGCTGTAGCAATTCAAAATCGCGATTGCAAATTCCGATTTGCTAACTTGTGCCGTGTTTACGCTTAAATCAGATGTCTTTAGGGCTGATTCCCAGAGATCCTCCAATGCAATCTCTTGTGGCCAGATTGATGAGAGGGTTTCGAAAGCATCGGAAACCAAACCCTTGGTAACTCGTAAAATTTTTCCATTAGCATGTTCAAAAGCGACCTCTTGCTGCGGCCCAGGTTGATCGGGACAGGAGGACTTCTTTAATTCACTTGAGATCTGCAATCCTAGCACGGATTCTGGATCCAGAGATCGCTTTGGTTGCGATTCTTTCTGAACCAAAAGCGATTGCCTAAAACGTCGATTTCTCAGAAAGTCCAGGTATTGCTCGAATTGAATCAGATCATTGGCTATGCCATGAAGCGTTCGTTGCACATCTTCGTTGAACTCGTTTGGAAACATGCTCGAGACTTGAGCCTCTCCAAGAAACCTCAGGCCGTGGCTTTGCGATCTGGAGATGAACTCGTGGAAGTAGAGAGGCTCGTTGCATGCCTCAAGATGTTCGTGATAAAGATAGCTGTCATCACAAGCTCCGATGACTTCGAGCTCATCGGTTAGTAGCCTTTGATAGGTGCTGCTTTCATTCCTGGATGCACGAGAGAGAAAGCTCAACAGAGCCCTAGACTGTTCAATTTTCTCGGTCTCTGAGTTAAAAGTCCCCGCATGGTACCTCATCATTTCCCGGATGCCTTGGCGGAGAAACCAGCCCGGATACGTATTGTAGCTGATGTAGCACACACCCGTTGGGGCTAGATTCTCCCGGCATAGGCTCAGGATTCTGTCCTGAACCTTCGGCGCGACCCATGAATACACTCCGTGGCAAATGATGTAATCAAACGGCCCTTGGGTATTCGAGTAATCAAGAATATCGCAGGTGTGAAAAAGAACATTTTCAAGTTCAAGAGCTTCGACTTCCCTCTGAGCCATGGCTATCTGTCGGCTCGAAGCATCAATGCCGACAAAAGTGGAGTTCGGGTACTGACAAGCCAACGGGATGAGATTTCCGCCTGTGGAACAACCGATCTCCAAAACCCGGGCTCGATGCACCGGGGCAACTTGCAACCCAAACAAACTCGCTACAGCAGCGAGATTTCTGGGATGACTGTGAAAAATCGGGAAGCTCGTGTAGGGAATCTGGTCGTAACTGGTTGCAGTATCAGTGCGGGGCTTCATACTAGGAACCGTGGTTGTATGCTAATCTTCAGATGATCAAAACGAATCAAACTCCCTAGATCAGAGACAAAAGCAATATCGATGAGAAATTTTCCTATTCACTGGCACCAAGGACAGTTTGTCCGCCCCCAACATCTCCAAGCGGCAGATCGTTACTGGACAGAGCTCAATCATACCTCTCAGCACTGGGATCATAGCTATGGTTACGGATTGAACTCGCTCGATTATAGCCGAGACGCCCTGGCTAGCAATGTTTTTCGGGTCACGCAACTCGAAGCGCGGATGCGCGATGGAACGATGGTTTGCCTCGCAGAAGGCCAAGACTTAGAAATAAACTTAAAGGATTACTTTGATTCCAAAGCAAATACTAAAGCGGAAACCTCGGTTCTTATTCAACTGGCGGTTCCAAAACTCAATCTTGGTGCAGTGAACGTCGCTGATGCTACGGAGCGCTTTCAAAAGCGTTTCTATCTGAATGATCAATTGGTCGTCGACGAAAATTTGCAAGCTTCTGAACAATCCGTCGCCGTCAGAAAACTGTCTCTCGGCTTGGTAGCTGGGAAAGGACCTGAGGGTTTTGAATGCCTGCCGTTGGCGAGGGTCAAGATTGCTATCGACCGCGATGCGGCACCGATCTTAGACGAGTCTTACATCCCTCCAGTGATCTCCACGCAGGCTTGGAGTTATCTTCGAAGGCAGTACGTTCAGGGAATTCGAGATCAGATCGCCGGTGTTATCGAAGCTCACAGCATGTCTGTCAAACAACTGACGATTGGTCGACATAGCTTCGATCCGGCAGACTATGGTCGATTCTGGATGCTCAACCGACTCAACGAAGCCCACAGCGTTCTTTCTGTTCTGACTCCGGCGTTGGGGGTTCATCCCTTGACTGCTTACCTCGAGCTAGCCAGATTCCTCGGTCAAATCTCTGTATTTGCTCCCGAACGCAAGGCCATTGCGATCGAGCCCTACGACCATGAAAATCTCGGAGGGATATTCGCCGATATCAGAGAGAAGATTCTTCGTATCCTCCACGGGACAAATTTTGATGAGTACCTCCGTGCAAACTTCGGCGGCGTCGGATCGAAAATGTGCACTCAACTCGGACCCGAATGGTTCGATCCTGGATGGATTTGGTATTTTGGAATCGAAAGAGGCGGCATGAGCGAAATGGACCTTCGATCGCTGATCGAGGACTCCAGCGATTGGTATTGGGTCTTCGGGAGCACCAATCAAGCTGATGAGTTTTTCAATGTGCGTCAGGATGGCCTTAAAATTGTTCCAGTAAGTACAACGATTCCCGATCTGCCCTCTCGGCAAAATTGGACTTACTACAAAGTGACTCAGGATGAATTTGAATCGCCGGGGTGGTCTGAGATTCGTAAAACGCAATCTGTAGCCATTCGGATCCGCAATTACGACGATGTATCCGGCGCCCAACACTTGGATGTCTTCAATTCAGATGGGACTCGCCAACGTCTGAGATTCGCACTCTTTGCCGTGAGAAACTAGCACCATGACCCCTCGCTTTTCTGAAGCAGTTGATCCAGTTTTTCTTCAGGTTTTCGATCTGCTAGAACGCATCGACCAAGGAGCAGCGATTTCTCCGATTGAAGAAAGACGCAAAATTGATGATTTGCTCAAAAAAGCGGATCAACGCCTCATCGCGGAAGCTCAGCAATGGGAGAACGGAAAATACCTGTTGGTGGCATGGATTGATGAAATGCTCGTTTCGGCCTACGAATGGGGTGGCCAAGACTGGTGGCGAGACAATGTGCTCGAGTGGCATGTTTTTCGTACCCGACAATGCAATGACCGATACTTCGTTCTCTCGAATAGTTCTCGCTCCGAGAGTCTCGACAACCCAGTGCAACTGAGCTTCCTGGGAGTTGTTCTGGGCTTTCGAGGACTCTATCGAGACGTGCGCCTAAGCCGCGATCTTATCAAAAAACATCAACTCCCCAACGACCTAGATGAATGGGCCCAGCAGTTCGGAGCAGCAACTCAGCTTGCCCAAGCACGGTGGCAGGAAAAATCCTCAAACTTTACCGACGATCGAAACGTCAAAACCGCGACACGAATCCTTGCAAGTGAGTACCTAGTTTGGCCCTTGGCCGCTGCTAGTATCCTTGCCATCGCCTGCTTTTTGATTCTTGCACTTTTTGGTCCTTTAGAGGATGTAATCAGAGCCTTGTAATAAGAGCCTTCGAATGACCCTGTTCTCATAGCATTTAACCATCAATCAAGGTCTTGAAATTACCGTGCTTAAGCTCTGGAAAAAGTTTCTAGCGATACTGGCAGCCTGCGCCCCTCGATCCACAGCCGGACAAGCCTCAGCCATTACCTTCGCCTGCCTACTATTGATTTGGATCCTTGTATGGACTCTGAGACTTTACGGGCCTTTTCAAATCCCCAATCGCGAGGTTATCTCCTGGGTCCATTGGACCCTCGAACTCCTCCTCCTGATTGCCATTCCTCTACTGCTTTACTTTGGACTAAAAATCTGGTCTCGAAAACTCGACGGTCAATTCCCAGACATCGATCGCGCTTGGATGGCAGGAATCGATGCGTTGAAAGATCTCGGAGAGACTTTGACGGATAAACCTATCTTTTTAATGATCGGTTCCCCGGATATAGCGATGGGCCGCAATCTCATGAACGCAACCCAAGCGACCCTGCTCGTCCAAGGCATCCCTAGTGCCGCTGGCGTGCAAGTACCCCTGCAATGGTATGTCTCGGAAAAGGCTATCTACCTATTTTGCAACGGTGCCTCTTCACTGAGCGTCCTTCAAAAACGCATGGGCCTTTTCTCCAAAACCACACTCGACTCGCCCATCGCCTTGAATAACCTGACACCCCCAACAGATATTCCCGCACCGAAAACAACCCAACCCTCCAGTCCACCACCTCCTGTACGACCGCAAATATCAACCAAAGTCCAGCAGATTCCCTCGAACCAGCCAACCAACGCTACCAACAACCCCCAAAGAACACCTGAATCCAAGAGCCAACCCTCTAGCGGCCCAGCCTCAAGCGGCCCAATCGGTACGATTTCGGCCGATATGCTGCAGCGAAGAAGCATCGAATCTCGAGTCCAATCCACCAATCCGCTTCTGATCCCAAACGCAACCCCCCCGTCGCTTGATACACCCAAGAAGATTATCGAGAACCAACTCAAAAATAGCCAAAGTGCAAATCAACCCATCCCTTCAGTCTCCATCTCAAACCTACTTACCATCCGCCCGCCGGAAAGGATCCAAAGCAAGCCTAGAAACCCAACCGAGAGCCGACCCATCGTTGCAACTCCCGAGCCGTCCGCAGAACCCGCAACAAGTCCTTTAAATAAACCCGATAGTCCAAGGAAGCTAAGAAAATCAGCGTTTCCAGAACACCTCGATGCTTCGGAAAACTGTTTGCGATTGGCTTACCTTTGCCGGATCCTTCGAAAGTCTCGCAAGGGTCACTGCGGTATCAATGGTGTGCTCGCCGTGTTGCCCTTTCAACTGACCCACTTGATTTCCTCAGAAATAGACGCGATTTCCCAAGCAGCACGCGACGACTTGCAAACGATCCAGGATACACTCCGACTGAAATTCCCCGTCACGGCGCTCTTGTTGGGACTCGAGCGGGAAAAAGGCTTTAAGGAATTGGTTCGAAGACTCCCTCCAGATCTGCTCGCGCAACGACTTGGTGGTAGATTCGATATCAGAACTCTGCCCACTTCGGAGCAACTGAATCAATACAGCGATGAACTATGCTACATCTTCGAGGACTGGGTTCAAAACCTGTTTCGTCAAGAAGACGCTTTACCCCAGCAACGAGGAAATAGACGACTCTACGAGTTGGTCTGTAGGGTCAGAAACCAATTGAAACCTAGACTTCGACTCGTACTTGGAGACTCTTTTGGATACTCTGACGCAGAGGATCCCCCAATGCCCCTAGAAAAAGCCCCATTCTTCAGCGGTTGTTACTTCGCTGCCTGCGGTGAAAAAAATGAACATAACGCGTTTGTTCGCGGTGTGCTGGTCGACAAACTCATCGCTGAGCAATCCTCGGTCGAATGGACAAACGCTGCTCTTGTGGAAAATCGAATCAATCGCTCAATTGCCGCCGCAGGCTGGTTCTTCGCACTTGGTTTTCTACTGTTCGGTTTGTTTCTGTTATTTATCTAACTCTCTAAGAACCCTAGCGGATCAGCGGACTGCTTGTCCTGATCGAGGACACTTTCTGCAATCCCGTTTAGGAATGCTCTGACGATACAACGATGTGCATCGATTCAAGTAGCGTACCAGTCTCAAACTGAACATTCTTGACCGCAAGCGCGTAATCGATCCGTGCCCTTCGTAAATTAAGCTCTGCCTCGGCAAGTCGCCGCTCCGAGTCGATCATCCCACTGACATCAAAATTACGCGTTGCAGTCATCGCATTCGATTGCACAATCAGATAATTCTCACCCGCAACCCGAGCTCGATTCGTGGCTAATCGCAGAACCTCCCAAGCCCTAATCTCGTCGGCGATTGCATTGCTGGTCGCCAGTACAATCTGTCTCTCTAACTCATTCAATAGTTCCATCTCACGAGCCATCCGAAGCTGTGCGTTTCTCACCCCCACCCGAGCTTGACGCGTACCGACCGGATAAGCGACGCTCACTCCAGCAGCAATCTCATGCCGATTGGTATTCCCCAATGTAGGATCCAATGGATCGAATAGATTTGGATCAAAGAGCTGCTCCCCCAATCCTCGATATCGGTAACGACCAATCACATCCAACCTGGGTTTCGTGAAATTCCTACTCGCTACTAATTCAAGCTTCCTTGCTTCCAAGATCGTACGCTGTCGCTTCAATTCCGTTCTAGATGCCAAAGCTCTCGAAGTTACCTCACTCCACTCGCGTGCAATCGGTGCCATCGGCGGAATGCTCATGGTTCGAATCAGTCGGCCGTCATTGACCGGCAATCCAACGATCGATCGCAAGCGACGCTCGTTGCTGTACACCCCACCGGTCCCCTGAAAACTTCCCCCACCACTACCGTTGAAGTTCCGCGTACCAATCAATAACCTTCCGCCCAATGCATTCTGAACAGCCTCCTCCGCCCTTAAATATTGCTCTTCGGCCTGAAGCATTTTGTCCTGCTCTGCTCCAACGGTGCCACTGGCAGCCCGAGCACTTACGGCACTGTAAATCGCCAAAGATCGATCCCGAGAAGCGACTTTGCTATCCAGGTCGTCGTATGCATAACGAAGATCCCAATAAGCATTCTCGACATCGCTCAAATAGTCCCGGAGCCCGATCTCAAACTGCGCAACCGATACCTGTGAATTCAGTAACGCAATCACTACTCCGTTATAAACTCCTATCGTCCCACTCGGACCTGCTATCCGATTGAATCCAACTCCAGAACCCTGCAGAAGTGGTTGTCGGATCTCCCCCTCCAAATTCCAAGTCCACGCTCTACCCTTGATCAAGTTGCTCGGAGAGTTATTCAAGTCACCTTCGATATTCTGCCTCAACGTATACAAAGCACCTGTTACAGACTGCTTGGTCAATGCCATCTGATTTCGTGCAAGATCTTGCCGAAACTGATTCGTTCCATTGCCAAAAAAGATATTGTTCAAAACGCGATCGTTCTTCTCGATCAACAACTCATTCGACATCCTCGAATCGAACGCACTCAATGCAGCCTCAACTCCAAACCGCGGGTCGGTCTCTTGAATCGACGGCCCATAGACCGTCTGGGTCAATCCCGGCGACTGCACAATCTGCGCCCCGAAATCCCGTAGTACCGTCGAGTTGACCAAAGCAATCTGTATCACTTCCTCGAGAGTCAGATCCCAAGCCTCTGGTGCTACCCATGCCGGATCGCCAGAGTTTCGGACCGAATGAGGTTCGAATCCAGTCAGCCCCCCGAGTCGATCGACGCGTGATTCCTCAGAGGATAAAGATGAAGATGCCCCTACAGTGCTTCGCGTGGAAGTCTCTGTAAGCTCAAGCATCCTTTTCGTAACTTCCGATTTGTCTCGCGGTTTGGCCCGAGCGGAAAACGGAAAAGAACAGCCTACGGACAAAAAAACCAATGGCAAAATGGCAAGCAAGCAAACCGATACGAAACGGCTCTCCCTTCGATCGATCATGCTCTTAAAACCTTGCGGTTCGGTTACGCATCCATTCACCTCCTTCACGATGTGGTATATTCGTCACTCTCGATACATCTTGTCCAACTTTTCCTTACAATACATACGACTGTTCTCTTTCCCATCTTGCCCAAGGTCTGCGTTCCCATTTTGCCCAAGGTCTGCTTTCCCATCTTGCCCAAGGTCTACTTTCCCATCTTGCCCAAGGTCTAATTGTGTCCAGTGGAGTCTTTTTCGATTCACTCTTCGCCGAACTCCAAGAACTACGCTCCAAAGGGCTCACTTCTGAGCTATTTGCCAAGTCACTCGCTCAGCTAGCCGTCCAAAAAATCTCAGAACCGGCTTTGATAGCTTTTTGGGGCATCCCCGCAGCCAACCAAGCCCAACTGCGGTTCTACGCTGAGTCGAATTCCAGTTACCCCTGGGCCGAACAACTTGCCTCCCAAGAGCACTCGACCTTTCTAAGCAATGCCATCCAAAGCAACCGCCAAGTAGGCCCCGAATCCCTCGCCTGGAAGTCAGCGGTCCTACTTGCAATGACCACTCCGGTTATCTGCGACAACCGCATCTGGGGAATCTTGGAAATCCTATTCCTCAAGAATGCACAGTCGACCAACACGCAGTTATGCGAAGGACTTCTTTCGATATTACGCTGCGAAATGGAAAACGCCAAAACGACTCATGAACTCCAATTGAAAAAAACCGTTGTTGGCGAATCCGAGTCCTGCCATCTTATCGCCACGCGACTGCTGCGTTGCAGTGAATTCTCCAATCTGACGTTTCAATTGGCACACGACGCTCGGGAATTCCTAGGTTGCGACCGGGCTTCCGTTCTCTCGATCGTCCAGCCGAAGGCTCGCCTAGAGGCAACCAGCGGTGTCGATACCATCGATCGTAAAGCAGCAAGCGTCACGGCCATGCAAGCCCTCATCGAAACGGTCGCGGCAACCGGCGAAAATCATCGCTATCCTCTACTTGATGTGAATCAACCTCCTCAGCTCATCGACGCTTGTGAAAAATACGCGGACGTTTCCCAAGCCAAATCATTCGAAGTCCACTTGCTCAAGCCCCCCCCGTCCGATTCACCTTCCGACCCGGTGAGCAAACCCCTCCCAGATCTGCTCGGTGCATTGCTAGTGGAGTCGTTTCATACACCCGACTTTCACTCGGATACCGACAAAATCCATCGCCTGATCCCACTGGGTTCCTCGGCGTTTACCAGTGCGTGGAGGATCGCAGCTAAGAATCGCTCTTGGCTCCCATCAGGCTGGACAAGGATGACTCAGGGCCTGCCCCAGGGCTGGGGGAGACATTCTCGCAATCGCTCGACGACTTGGGCTTTGGCCATGGGCTCGCTCCTTGCCGCAGGTGCATTCCCACTCCCGGTGACCGTGCGCTGCGAAGGCCAACTGCAACCGATCCTTCGCCGCGATCTTTATGCACCCGCAGACGGCGATGTTGTCTCGGTGGATTTTCAACACGATGATTGGGTAGAGCCGAACCAGAAACTGTTGGTCTTAAGTAGCCGTGCATTGGATCTGGAACAACAGAAGATCGAAGGGGAACTTCAAACCACCGAGAAAAGACTCCTTGCAGTGCTCTCGGAACGTCTTGAGAACAACTCCGATTCGGAAACCAATATTCGCTCCGCTGGTCAAATCGCCGCAGAAGAACAGGAACTCCAAGAGCTCCGCACAAGCCTGCGAAAACAAATTGAAATCATCCGAAAGCAACAACGCTCTTTGTCGCTGACTGCTCCGATCGGTGGGCGGATCTTGACCTGGGACCCTCAGCATCTACTTCTCAATCGTCCAATCCAACGAGGACAACTCCTGACGACCATCGCCGACACCCAAGGGGACTGGATCCTGGAATTGAAAGTACAAGGCCGCAATGTCAGTAAGCTCATCGCGAAAGCCCCTCATCCAAAGAACCCTCTGGATGTTCGTTACACGCTGGCGACTTTGCCAAAAGAATCGTACCGCGCCAAACTCACGGAATTGGCCGCAAGGGTCGATTGGGATCCCGAATTCAAAGAGTCTCTGTTGGCCATGGCACCAACCTTGAACCTGCCTGAAGCAAATGTTAGACCAGGCATTAAAGTGATCGCAAGTATCCATTGCGGATGGAACCCGATAGGTTTGACTTGGCTCAGCGAAATCTATAACAGCCTCAAAACTTGGCTTTGGCTCTGATCGAGGAGGATCGTCATGGTAATGATCGACTTGTTTTCCAATCGAATGCGAATGAAGGACCTCCCTCCACGGCTCGCAACCTCGGTTGTATTGTGGTCCACCCTTTGTTGGAATTCCTTGATAAGCTCCCACCAGCCGACAAGCCTGGATGTTCAATCGGTGATCGTCCGACTCATCGACCAAGTTGACGTGCCCGCGCAGTCGCTCGGAGTTCTAAGCGAAATCAAAATCCAAGAAGGGGATCGCGTCAAAGCAAAACAGATCCTCGGCGAGCTGGATCCTCAAGAGGCACAGCTACTGCTCGACCAAGCGGTCGCCCAGCAAGCCATCGCAGCCCAACAAGCTAGCGATGATGTTGCGGTTCGAGCAGCGAAACTCTCGGTCGCTTACGCAACCGATGAACATGCCCGTTTGGCAAAAGCCAACCAAGACCAGCCTCGTAGCGTCTCAGAATCGGAGCTCGCAAAATCCAAACAAGCGATGGAACAAGCGCTGCTCGATCTAGAGAAGCAGCAAAATGAAATCAAACTCAAGAAGCTTCAGTGGGATCGTTCCAAAAGCGAATTGGCGATCGCTCAAAGAAACCTTGCACTCCGGTCGGTGACAGCTCCACTGACAGGCGTCGTCGTGAGCGTTCTTCGGAGACTCGGCGAATGGGTCAAACCCGGAGATAAGCTCTTTCGAATTGTCAGTATCGATCGGCTCAGAGCCGAAGGATTCGCGCAGTCGGCATCGATCGATGTCAACGCACAAGGTGCAAAAGCCCTATTCCTGAGCGATGAGGAATCGACCGCTACCCCAATCGAGGGTACTGTCGTTTTTGTAAGCCCAGAGGTCGATCCGGTCAACGGACAAGTCCGTGTCTGGGTCGATCTGGACAATCGGCTCGGGAAACTTAAACCGGGTATGCGAGGAAGCCTGAAAATCAACTGGCCAGCCAACTAGGTCAACTAAGAAAAATCTGGGGTTGGATCACTTGGAATCAAGCAGCCGTCACGTCATACCGCTGAAGTTGCGACCCGACTTGCAGATTTTCAAGCAGTCGGAAAATAGCGGGCGAGCTTGGATCGTTCGGGACCCGGTGTCCTCCAAGTATTTTTCATTCAGCAACGAGGAGTTTGAAATATTGAGTTGTCTGAATGGAGACTCGACGACTCAATGGGTTCAATCGACCTTTGAATCGCGATTTGCCCCAAAGCAGTTACCGATCCAACTGTTGAATCAGTTTTTGTCTCAATTGCACCGTCACGGTCTGGTCCTGTCGAGCCATGCAGGACAAGCGGAAGTGCTTTTGCGGCGCAGCCAGCAATCGCACAAGGAGCGCTTTTGGGGACAGCTTGCAAGCCCGTTGGCGATTCGCGTAGGTGGTTTTGATCCGACGATGTGGCTCGATCGAATCTATCCCTGGGTTCGTCCTTTGTTTTCCAAACCAGCGCTTCTGACCTATTTGATTATGGTCATGGCTGCCTTGACGCTGTTGGTTTGGGAATGGCAGAGTATCCGTTTGCGTTTGCCGCAGATCGAGCAGTGGCTAGGGCCTGAGAATTGGCTGTGGCTTGCGGTCGTTTTGATGATCATAAAGATGTTGCATGAATTGGGCCACGCCTTGGTTTGCAAACATTTCGGGGGGCACTGCAGGGAGGTGGGTGTGTTGATCTTGGCCGGCACCCCCTGCTTGTATTGCGATGTGAGCGATTCGTGGGTACTACCCTCGCGCTGGCATCGGCTGGCGATCGCCGCAGCGGGAATAGCCACCGAGTGGGTTCTGGCCTCGGCATGCTTGTTCTTGTGGTGGTATTTGCAACCAGGATTGGTTCAAAACCTTTGCTTAAATGTCGTACTCATTTGTTCCTTAGGGACCTTCTTGCTCAATGCCAATCCGCTGATGCGACTCGATGGGTACTTCCTCTTTTCGGATCTTACAGGTCAGAGCAATTTATGGCAGCGTTCCCGATCGGCCTTGGGTAAGTTCTCGCGTCGATTCCTCTTCGGACCTCCGAGGAAAAAAAATTCGGTTGAAGTTCAAGAGCCGTGGTGGTTGGCCGCCTATGGAATGGCTTCGTTGGTCTATCAGATCTGTTTATTGGTTGGTTTGTTGTATTGGGTCTACCGAGTGTTTGCGCCCGCTGGGTTTACACCATTGGCTCATGCGATCGGGGCGCTGAGTCTGGCAGGGATCAGCATTGCACCGCTCAGAAAGGTCGCTCGTTTTTTTAGTAATCCAATCGCCGTTGACTCGATTTCCCCGACGGGTTGGGGGCGAGCTTCTGCGATTCTTGCAGGACTGCTGATTGCGGCCTTCTGGTTGCCTTTACCATGCCGAGTCACCGTTCCCGCGACATTGCAAGTTGCCGGCGCCAAGAGAGTTTACGTCACCATTCCCGGTCGTTTGATCGAGTCGGCTTCGATTGGGCAAACCCTGCAGCCCGGAGATCTGATCGCAAGGCTTGAGAATTTAGAAGTGCAAAAGGAACTGCAGCAAGTCGAGGGCCAGTGGCACCAGCAACGCATGCGGATCCGAGGCTTGGAGGCCGTTCGCAGCCAAAACCCTCAGTTGGCATCGCAGATCCCTTCGTCCCAGCAGATCTTAGATGATCTGGATCAAAGACGGATTCGTTTGAGGGAGCAGGCCCAAGCCTTAGAGTTGCGAGCACCGATCGCAGGGACGGTCATCCCGGCTCCGAACCGCCGCAGATCAAAGGATGTTACGAGGGACGACCCGAGAGCCTTGAGGACCTGGGAAAGCAATCCGCTGGCAGCCGATCAATTCGGTTGCGAGCTAGAGCGTCAAAGCTTGGTCTGCCTAGTGGGAGATCCGACGCACATGGAAGCCGTTTTGGCCGCGCCTCAATCGATCGTACCGCAACTGAGTGAGGGCCAAAAGGTGCGTGTTGGCTTGGACATGGCGCCAGGAAAGATTCTTACAGGAACGATCAGGCAGATCTCTCGAATCCCTGTCGAAGCGGGAGGATTTCAGAGCGACCCGATCGAATGGCATTTGGGCATCGCCTCGGCGGAGCTTGGGCAAGGATGGGCCGAGACGACCCTATATATGGTATTTGTGAAGTTGGATTCGAGTCCGTTGGGGTTGGTCGGTGGCAGTGTCGGCTGGGCGAAGATCACGGTGGATCCTCAGCCATTGGCTGAGCAACTGCGGCGTTGGCTGGCTCGTTCGTTTCGACCGGTCTTTTAGAAATCATTAAGGGGCAGCATCGCCGCTGGGGATTCGTTTTAACGGGACGGTTTTGGCGGCTTGGACCGGTAGCAGGAGGGTTTGACCGAGGAACAGATTGGTGGCTCCGATCGCCGGTGAGCCAGGCAAGCAACCATGGGAGATTCCATAGCGTTCGCGACAGTAGTCCTCGAAGAGCAAGCGATGGTGGTAGTACTGGCTAGCGTTCTTGAAGAGGCTTCGATCGAACTGATTTGAGTAGTACGGCAGGTGAGTCAGAAGACTGGTTGTTGGTGGGAGTGACGAGCGGTCTTGGGGGATAGCCGAGGGGGGGACCAAGGTCCCGTTGTCAGAAATTGAGGAGTTTTTGGCTTTGGAGTTGATGAATCGAGGTCGAGTGTCCATCCAGGCGCGTTCAACGGCCAATACTGGCTTGTCTGATTTATCTTTTGAATTTGCGGAGGGGAGGTTAGGGTCGATCCGAGTCAGCCCTGACTGAGCTTGAGCAGTGTGCAGCCCGACGAGCAAATAGACCAAGGAAAGATTGGTTATCGCGAGGCACAAAAGACGTGCCGACTGGTATGCCCAGAGTCGTGTGGTTTGAGGAGGAGAGTTGTAGGGCATGAGCACTGCGCTGGAGCTTGTTGGATCTTTCAGTACGCCTGCAGGTAAAGATCGGCTTGTGAAACATCGTTTCCTGAGCATTGCGGATAGTATGAGAACGACCCTTGCGATCGTTTCTTTCGATAGGTTCCGGGAATTTTGGTTTTGGTTGCTTTAGGCCTCGACCACCCTTGCGAGGTTGATGCTGTCCGAGCGTAAAGACATGCTAGGCTGATTCGACGGGGGAAGGATTTGGCCGAAAATTCCCTCTGAAAAACAAAAGTGCCTGACGATCGGGCAAAGCCATGAGGAAACCCCCGGATTTTGTCGTATTCGGCCTAACAACTCCCCTTTTTACCCACTGAATATCTGAGTAACTATGCTCCGCGTCATTGCTGAGCGAACAAAAGGGGATGCGAACAAAAGGGGAAGGGGGCGATATTTAGCGTCGTAAACTAACCCCGTCTCCCCGTCCCCTTTTCCCGAGGCTGGTAACTGGGAGAGTCAACCGTCCACTGACGCAAGGTCGGTGGTGCCGCTCGTCCCGGATAAAAGGGACTTTGTGAACGGACCAAAACCAAAGTCTGGCGACTCCGGCTACGTAACCCCTCAGACAAAGCTTGCTGGCAAAGAGAAAGAGCTCTTTGCCCAGCGAGACGCAAAGCTCGAAGCAGCTCGAGAAAGATGACGGATCTGGCGAGCCCAGGCAAGACAAAACCTTGCATGATTATGCCTAACCGATTAGCATCGCAAACGCCTGAGCGGAGGATAGGGCAATGCTGGGAAGCAACCCCTTGCCGATTTATTACCGCGCCGCCTAAGGTCCGGAATCGAAGGGTTGCGTCGACCGTTTGGTGCACTCCTTCCCCTGGATTTTGGCGAGAATGCGATAAATCCAAACCCTGGGATCTTGGAGATCTCGAAAAAACTAGTGACCGTCACCCATCTACGATTAAAGCCGATCCGACAGAACTCCATTTCCCGCTGATCGATTACAGTGTATTCTGAACCAGAGATGAGTGGTCCGGTGTGGTGCTTGCTTTGCCGAGTTTAGGTAAGCGAACCACACTAATGCAGTATATTGTAGAAATGATAAACGGTCGCAATGACATGATGAGTATTGCTAGGTTCTTGCGTTCGCTAATGTTTCATCGCGACTCGCGTCATTCTAGACGTCTGAACGGACCGCGCGCGAACTTGCAAGTTTACCACTTGGAAAACCGAACGCTACTCGATGCTGACGGCTTATTGAACGGATTAGGCGATCATCAGAGTGGTTACGATACTCAGTTCGTTCCGAATTCGCCCACCCAACCTGGGATAACCGCGCAAACCGAATCAGGAGGGTTACCTCCCAGTGAGGATGACGAGCGATTTTTCATTGATTTATCCGCGTTAGAGGACCGTCCTACTACAATTTCTATCGACGGAGGGAATGGTTTTGATTCCATAACGATTGTCGGTTCAGATTTTACTGGTTCAATCAGCCATTCGGATTTTGGAGGTGGATTCGGACAAATTCTATTTTCTTCCCCTGAATCACTAGTCAATCTTACTTACCACAACATAGAGTTCGTTTCGGTTCGTGTGCAAAGTGATCAGTTACATATCGATGTCCAAGACACATCCCACGACTACGAGCTTATGGGCTCGACCGACGGAGGCTCCGTACATCTGTCGATCGTATCTAGTGACCCTGAGACAAGCGATCTTGGGTACAGTCAAGGATTGCAATGGGAATGCTCCCCACAGATACTCAGTCTCCAATTCGGTAGCCTAACACCTGTAAGACATGAGGTAGCAAGTCTACTTGTATCCGATTTAAACCTTCCAATGGTTGATAAGTTTGAAATCTGGACGAGCAGTGAATTCACTTTGAAACAGAGAGGCAAATTGGAGGTTTCTGAATTTGGTTCGATCTCCATAACTTCACCAATTATCACACAAGAGGGAATTATTCGGACACCTGGAGGTCGGGTAGCATTGAATTCAACAGCCTCAGGATTCTTGGAAGTTGCTGGCTTTATCGATGTCAGGAACTTAGCGCCGGATGGGTGGGGTGGGGAGGTTCGCTTAACAGGAAACGAGGTCCGTGTGATTGGCAATGCAATCATAGATGCAAGTGGGAGCTTGGGGGGGGGCAGTGTTTATGTGGGCGGTGGTCGCATGGGTAGTGACAAGGCAATATTCAATTCACAAACAGTATTTGTAAGTACAGACTCCTGCATTCTTAGCGATTCCTTTACATCGGGTAATGGCGGGGAAATCGTGGTGTGGGGGGATCGTTATGCATTCATTCATGGCAATTTTTCGGCATCTGCAAACGGCATATCAGGCCATGGCGGATTTCTTGAGACATCTTCCGGCGGTCTCATCGACTTGAAGGGAATACGCGTTCGTGCTGCATCGGCAAACGGTAATCGTGGTGCTTGGTTAATTGATCCATACAACATCTCCCTTGCTTCTCCGGGTAACGAAAAACCCGGAACTTTTATTCCAACACAAGAGGATTCCAGGATTGATATCGCCGATATCGTTGCTGCGCTTGAGTCCGGATTGGATGTGACAATATCCACTGGTTTGTCCGGAAGTCCCGGTAATCAGCCTGGAAACATCTCAATTGATGACGATTTAATCGTTAACATTTCAGGTTCCGCGAAGCTTACTTTGATCGCTGCGGGTGATATCATCCTAAATCAAAGTATCATCGCAAACACGGGCTCGCTTTCCATTTCCATGATTTCTGGAGGGACGATTGGTAATGGACCTGGTTCTGTTACATCTCAGGTGGTTGATCTCACGGCAAAATCCGTAACTACCGTTGCAAATGGACTGATCACTGCCGGACGTTTGATGATCCAGGCAGACAACGACGTTTCGGTGAGAACGACAGTGGGCAATTTGGAGGCTACAAGCACATTGGGTTCCATCACGGTCACCGAAACCGATTCGATCAATATTGATCGACTCGAGGCAGCCCTTGGGGCCAGCGTTACAGCGGATGATGCGATCACCATCTTTTCGCCAGTGACATCTCAGGTGGCTAAGCTCACGGCAAAATCCGTAACTACCGATGGAAATGGATTGATCACTGCCAATCAATTGACGGTCGTCGCAGACAACGACGTTTCGGTGAGAACGACAGTGGGCAATTTGGAGGCTACAAGCAAATTGGGTTCCATCACGGTCAACGAAACCGATGCGATCAACATCGATCAACTAGATTCAGCCCTTGGGGCCAGCGTTACAGCGGGTGATGCGATCACCATCTTTTCGCTAGTGACACCACTGGCGGCTAATCTCACGGCAAAATCCGTAACAACCGATGGGAATGGATTGATCACTGCCGAACAACTGACGGTCTTCGCAAAGGGCCAAATCAACATATCGACAAAGGTTACTAAGTTATCAGCCAAGAGCGACTTGGAGAGCATTTCGGTTAGGGAAGCAGATACGGTAGAAATCCTCTCGATCTTTACACCGGGGGCAGTGGAGATCTATGCAAAATCGGTAACGCCCGGTGCAAGTGGATCGATTGTTGCCGAACGTTTGATGATCCAGGCGGACAACGACGTTTCGGTGAGTACGACAGTGGCCCATTTGGAGGCTACAAGCACATTGGGTTCCATCACGGTCACCGAAACCGATTCGATCAATATCGATCGACTCGAGGCAGCCCTTGGGGTTAGCGTTACAGCGGGTGATGCGATCACCATCGTTTCGCCAGTGACATCTCAGGCGGTTGAGCTCACGGCAAAATCCGTAACTACCGATGGGAATGGATCGATCACTGCCGAACGCTTGATGATCCAGGCAGACAACAACGTTTCGGTAAGAACGACAGTGGGCATTTTGGCTGCTACAAGCACATCGGGTTCCATCACGGTCACCGAAACCGATTCGATCAATATCGATCGACTCGAGGCAGCCCTTGGGGCCAGCGTTACAGCGGGTGATGCGATCACCATCTTTTCGCTAGTGACACCACTGGCGGCTAATCTCACGGCAAAATCCGTAACAACCGATGGAAATGGATTGATCACTGCCGATCAACTGACGGTCGTCGCAGCTAACAACGTTTCGGTAAGTACGACAGTGGGCATTTTGGATGCCAAAAGCACATCGGGTTCCATCACGGTCACCGAAACCGATTCGATCACCATCGATCGACTGGATGCAGCTCTTGGGGTTAACGTTACAGCGGGTGATGCGATCACCATCGTTTCACTAGTGACACCACTGACGGCTAAGCTCACCGCAAAATCCGTAACAACCGGTGCTAATGGATTGATCACTGCCGAGCAACTGACGGTCGTCGCAGCCAACCACGTTTTGGTAAGAACGACAGTTGGCATTTTGGATGCCAAAAGCACATCGGGTTCCATCACGGTCACCGAAACCGATTCGATCACCATCGATCTACTGGATGCAGCTCTTGGGGTTAACGTTACAGCGGGTGATGCGATCACCATCGTTTCACTAGTGACACCACTGACGGCTAAGCTCACGGCAAAATCCGTAACTACCGGTGCTAATGGATTGATCACTGCCGAGCAACTGACGGTCGTCGCAGCCAACGACGTTTTGGTAAGAACGACAGTGGGCATTTTGGATGCCAAAAGCACATCGGGTTCCATCACGGTCACCGAAACCGATTCGATCACCATCGATCTACTGGATGCAGCTCTTGGGGTTAACGTTACAGCGGGTGATGCGATCACCATCGTTTCACTAGTGACACCACTGGCGGCTAAGCTCACCGCAAAATCCGTAACAACCGGTGCTAATGGATTGATCACTGCCGATCAACTGACGGTCGTCGCAGCTAACAACGTTTCGGTAAGTACGACAGTAGGCATTTTGGATGCTACAAGCACATCGGGTTCCATCACGGTCACCGAAACCGATTCGATCACCATCGATCTACTGGATGCAGCTCTTGGGGTTAACGTTACAGCGGGTGATGCGATCACCATCGTTTCACTAGTGACACCACTGGCGGCTAAGCTCACCGCAAAA
>CAMBSL010000033.1 GCA_945870455.1 Pirellula staleyi DSM 6068
GAACGGGTGAGCGAATGCAATGAGGCAAGTGGTTCCCCATATCAACAGGCAAAGCGGCATGAGCCAAGCGGAAAAGAGCGGATTTTTGTGCATTCGTTTCTCGTTTCTTGGTAGGGCGTGGGTCAAACACAACCGGCAGTAATCACGACGCCGGAGCGTCGTGCAGCTTACTGGTCCTTCACCTTCTTACTCGTCCTTAACCTTCTTCTTTTTCTTTTTCTTTCCGTCTTTCGCTTTTGAAACAACCGCGTCCGACTTGGCCTCGGTATCGGTATCGGGCTTTGCTTCCACCTTCGCTTGCCCGTCTGCTTCAACCGGCTTAGGCTTGTCCTTGTCAGCTTCGCGAGCCTTTGCCTCATCTGCCTTTTTAGCTTGTCTCATTGGGTTATCTTCACCCGTTTGGCGCGATTTGAACAACTGGAATCGAGTCGGTTCGATCAGCGGAGGGAAGTAGTTGTTATCGCGGTTGATATCTGCGGTTTCGCGATACGGGTCAAGTTCGATCGACTTGAGATTTTGATCCGCGATGATCATCGTGCTGCAATCCACGCTATCCACACGCCAAATCTCGGCGGGGATACGAACTTCGCGTGTTGAGCCATCTTGAAATGTTGCCATCAGGATGACCGGCATGACCAATCCACCTACATTTTTCAGCGACACACGATAAAATCTGCCGATGTTCTCGAGCATCTTTTTTTCTTTGTCCGATAGTTCGCTCTTGGACTTCTCGAAGGCTTTGCGTTGCTCGTCGGTCACCTTGTCTGGATCGTATGCATTATAAAAATCGTTCAATTCAGGAAACTGTTCCGTTCGTTTCTTAAGCAGTTTGTCCCGCTGCTGGGAAAGCGATGGACGCCGACCTTCCTTGGTCTTCTTGGCTAGCTCGGCATTTTCGTCGGGCGAGTTCCTATCGATCTGAAACAGCTCTACCTTTTCGATCGAGATATCGCAGTGATCGGTCGTATAGAACCAACCTCGCCAGAACCAATCGAGGTCGGTGCCCGACGCGTCCTCCATGGTCCGAAAGAAGTCTGCAGGCATCGGGCGCTTAAATTTCCAGCGTCTGGCGTACTCCTTGAACGAAAAATCAAACAGCTCCCTCCCGAGAACGGTTTCTCGCAAAATGTTCAACGCGGTTGCAGGCTTGTTGTACGCGTTGGGACCAAACTGCATGATGGATTCGCTGTTGGTCATGATCGGCACCTGATTGCTGCTTTGCATGTACGGCACGATGAATTCGGGTTCGCCGCGTTGCGACGGATACTCATCTTGCCATTCTTGCTCAGCCAAGTACTGCAAAAAGGTATTGAGCCCTTCGTCCATCCATGACCACTGCCGCTCATCACTGTTCACAATCATGGGGAAATAATTGTGACCGACTTCGTGAATAACAACGGAGATGAGGCCATATTTGGTATTCGACGAATAGGTCCCGTCCTCTTTGGGTCGGGGCCCGTTGAAGCAAATCATCGGGTATTCCATTCCGCCGATGGGTCCGTTGATACTGATCGCAATCGGATAGGGATAATCAAAAGTGAATCGGCTATACACGTTGAGCGTATGAATGATGGAGTGTGTGCTGTACTTGCTCCACAAGGGTTCGGCTTCGTTTGGGTAATAGCTCATCGCGGTGACGTTGTTGCCGTTCACATGGTGCCCTTGGGCGTCCCAGATAAACTTTCGGCTTGACGCGAAAGCAAAATCGCGAACGTTTTCAGCATGGTAAACCCAAGTCTTGGTTGCTTCCGATTTTCCCTTCTCGCTCGCTTTGGCTTCTTCGGGCGTCACGATGAACATTGGTTTCTCGGCGGTTTTCGCTTTTGCCAATCGCTCTTGTTGTGGGACAGTTAGTACTTCCGTAGGATTCTGAAGCACACCTGTCGAAGCGACGACATGGTCTGCGGGTGCGGTGATGCGCACAATGTAATCGCCGAATTCAAGTGTGAATTCACCTTGGCCAAGATACTGCTTATGTTGCCAGCCTGTCACATCCGTGAAGGCGGCCAAACGAGGAAACCACTGGGCAATCTCGTAAATGTAGTTCCCGTCCTTTTCAAAGAACTCAAAGCCGGTCCGCCCATCGAGAAGCCGAGCGTTGTTGATCTTATAATTCCATCGGATCTTAAACGTAAATTCTTGACCAGGAAGCAAAGGCTCGACTAGGTCGATTCGCATCATCGTGTCGACAATTGTCTTTGGCAGTTCGGTCCCGCGCTGATCGGTAACGGACTCGATCTTGCAACCGCCGTCGAACGAATTTCTTAGCAGCAATGCCTCAACCTGGTTCGTTGGCATGCGTCCCGACAATTGCCGACGTCTCGATCCTTGCGTTTTGTTTGCTGTACTATCTGGCGTGAAAATGTTAGGGTCCAATTGAATCCACACATAACGGAGGGTATGGGGAGATCGATTGTGATATCGAATACTCTCCTTTCCCTGAATCGCTTGATTCGTGTCATCGAGCGTTACGTCGATGTTGTAGTCGATCTTCTGTTGCCAATAATCCGGACCAGGTTCACCGGCCGCACTTCGATAGCCGTTGGGAGTTGGAAGGATTTCTTCCAATTGCCGAAACTTGTCGTCCTGTCCGTATTTCTTGTTGGGAAAAGGTTGTCCAAAGGCCGTGCCAACACAGCACACCAAAAACAACAAGAATGAAGTGCTTACATCCACCCTAAAAAATCGTTGCATTCGCTTGTCGCTTTCCATTCATAGATTCTGAAACCGCCGAACTGTTCTGTCTGAGGGGGGGGTATGGAGAAGATCGATCAATGATAGCTCCCCGCTACGGCGTCTAGCGTAGTTGGAATGGCCTAAAAGGAATAGCCAATCCCGGATAGAATCGGCACAGCAGGCATTCGCCAGAAAACGGAAAATGGCGCTTTCCCGGTTGGCCAGGGTCCGTTAATCTGACAGTTAGAATCCAGTCCCCAAGATGGATTTTCGATTTCCCTTTTCGAAAGATTTTTATGAAATTCAAGTTTCCGATTGTGATCATCGACGAAGACTTCCGGTCCGGAAATGCTTCGGGGCTCGGCATCCGGGCTTTGGCGGAGGCTATCGAACGCGAAGGGACCGAAGTCGCCGGTGTCACGCATTACGGGGATTTATCGCAATTCGCTCAGCAACAAAGCCGCGCATCCGCATTTATTTTGTCGATCGATGACGAAGAGTTCGCGACAGACGATTCGATGAAGACCGCGTTGGAGAATCTCCGGAAATTTATCAGCGAAATTCGCTTCAAAAACGCGGACATCCCTATCTTTCTGTACGGCGAAACCCGAACTTCTCGGCATATCCCAAACGCGATTTTGCGTGAATTGCACGGTTTTATCCATATGTTCGAGGATACACCCGAATTTGTGGCTAGACATATTCTCCGCGAAGCTCGCGCCTACACGGATGGCCTGGCCCCCCCCTTCTTTCGTGCTATGGTTAATTATGCACAGGATGGCTCGTACTCGTGGCATTGCCCAGGCCACTCAGGCGGCGTGGCCTTTCTTAAAAGTCCTGTGGGGCAAATGTTTCACCAATTCTTTGGTGAAAATATGTTGCGAGCGGACGTTTGCAACGCCGTCGAAGAGTTAGGTCAATTGCTCGACCATACCGGACCTGTGGCCGCATCGGAGAGAAACGCCGCTCGAATTTTCGGCGCGGATCATTGTTTCTTTGTGACCAACGGGACTTCCACATCGAACAAAATCGTTTGGCATTCCACTGTCGCCAATGGGGACATCGTCGTCGTCGACCGCAATTGCCATAAGTCGATCTTGCACGCGATCATCATGACCGGTGCCGTACCGGTGTTCTTGACTCCAACCCGAAATAACTTAGGCATCATCGGCCCAATTCCGATGGAAGAATTTTATCCCGAAAACATTCAAAAGAAGATTGATGCGAACCCGTTCGCTCGTGAGGCACAAGCGAAACATCCCGACCGCAAACCTCGGATCTTGACCATTACACAGAGCACCTACGACGGAATCATCTACAACGTCGAATCGTTGCGCAAGCTGTTGGACGGCCGAATTGGAACGCTGCACTTTGACGAAGCCTGGCTTCCACACGCTGCCTTTCACGAATTTTATAAAGATATGCATGCAATCGGTCCGAATCGGCCCGCTCCGCTTGAGTCGATGATTTTCGCAACCCATTCAACCCACAAATTGCTGGCTGGAATCTCTCAAGCCTCGCAAATCCTCGTCCGCGAGCCGATCAAGAAGAAACTCGATCGAAATACGTTTAACGAAGCCTATTTGATGCACGTCTCAACTTCACCGCAGTACGCCATCATCGCATCATGCGACGTGGCGGCCGCCATGATGGAACCGCCGGGCGGGACCGCTCTGGTGGAAGAGTCCATTATGGAAGCCATCGATTTTCGCCGTGCCATGCGCAAGGTGGACGACGAATGGGGCGCTGATTGGTGGTTTAAGGTCTGGGGGCCAGATCATTTGGCCGACGAAGGAATCGGCGAACGGGACGATTGGATGCTCATGCCGGACGACACTTGGCACGGATTCGGGAAACTGGCGCCGGGATTCAATATGCTCGACCCTATCAAGGCGACGGTTATCACTCCCGGCCTGGATGTGACGGGCCACTTTGCCGACACAGGTATCCCCGCGTCGATCGTGACACGTTACCTAGTGGAGCATGGCGTCATCGTTGAGAAAACAGGTCTCTACTCGTTCTTTATCATGTTTACGATCGGAATTACCAAAGGTCGATGGAACACGCTGCTCAGCTCCCTGCAGCAGTTCAAGGACGACTATGACAAAAACATGCCAATCTGGAAAATCCTCCCAGAGTTCAGTCAGCAATATCCTCGCTACGAACGCATTGGACTTAAGGATCTTTGCAAACAGATTCACGAAACGTACAAAAAGCATGACGTTGCCCGCGTTACCACGGAAATGTATCTTTCGCCGATGCAACCAGCCATGAAACCATCGGATGCTTTTGCGATGATGGCGCACGACGAGATCGATCGCGTGGAAATCGATGAGCTTGAGGGGCGAGCGACAGCAGTGCTCTTAACACCCTATCCGCCTGGAATCCCTCTGTTGATTCCAGGCGAGCGGTTTAACCAAATTATCGTTCAGTATCTGCGGTTTGCCCGCATGTTCAACGAAATGTTCCCTGGGTTTGACACCGACATTCACGGTTTGGTGGAAGAAGAGGTTGACGGCAAGCGGATGTACTATGTCGATTGTGTTCGAATCGACGAGCCACCGATGGTCAAGAGCAAGGCAGACCGAACGCGAGAGCCGCTTGCAACTTTCATCTAGTGCATTTCAAAGCACTAGTGCTCTGTCCAGATTAGATTTTTGGGTAGCTGGAGTCACCAGACTTCAGTGCCGCAACGAAAAACCGAACTCGGGCGAGTTCGGCTACCATTGCCAACCCTAATTTTAATCTGGGCACAGCAATAACGCTTTGATGCAACTTGGTTTTTAGGGCAGTCGATCTTGCTGAAGATCCTGAATCTGTGTGCTCTTTAGCAAGATTCACACCATCTAACCCTAATTCTTAGCTGTCACAAAGCACTGGTTGCAGACGCCTACTTCGTTGTTCGACGCTCCGCGTCGAACAAATGATAGAGACCTCAGGAATCACGACAGCGAACCGTCGTGCAACTTAAGCCCGGGCATTTCCCGTTAAACCGCCCAGCCCTGTTCCGCAAATACGTCGTCGACGGTATCAAGATACGCCTTGGCCTTGATGGTCGCTGGAGGAGCAGCCAAGGACACTCTTTGGAAAACCAAGTCCTCGGATCGGGCCAGAACTCGTACCAGTCGAACTCCAGAAGAAGGATCTACGACCTGAACGAACTGTTTTCTCGTAAGCGTTGCGGTGTAAACCGAATGATCTGGACCACGCACGGAAGTCAAATAGGCTTGCGTTCCGTCGTCGCTCATCACAACTTCCTGGAACGTATCCGCTTCAAAACTTGCGCGAGCAATGGTCCATTCCGTTCTGCCGGATACTCCAATCGCTGCAAAAACGCCTGCGTTTCGATTGCGAGGGTTGGAACTGTCGAAACTCGACGACATGTACTCAAGCAAATTCGCGTAATTTGACTTCACACCAGAAACCGCGAAATTGTGGACGGCGTTGATGTCGCCAGGTGCGATCACGTCGGTCCGGTAACTATTGGGTCCCGGAGCGTCGTCCATCATGGCCGGAACCACGTAACTGACTGTGTAGGAACCAGGCGGCAAAAGATCGAAGACGAAACTTCCATCCGCGAGTGTCATCTCCGTAATGGTCTTAGCAGGAGTGGTAGCAGTTGCTGCAACGGATAGCGTTACTTCAACGCCACCTATCTTAAGTTCAATCGGATCAACGACGCCCGAACCGTTATCATCGATGTAGACAACGCCTCGCACCGAACTCGGTATGAACGGTGAAATTTCTACATTGAAAGTGCCGGTCGCAGACTTAGGGTCAGCCACACCGTTGGTTGTTCCATCGTCGATCACTTCGTAAGTGAACGTGGCACGTCCGCTGGCTCCTAGTGGTGCCGTGTAAGTGATCGTTCCATTCGCATTGAGTACGGCGGTTCCAATCGTTGGTGTTCCAATGCTCAAAATTCGAAGAGTTTGACCACTTTCGTTCGCAGGACCTTTTGGCATGGCCGCCAAGTCGGTAGTCAAATTGAATATTGTCGGAACGCTCGCATACACATCTCGTGACAATGTGGTTGGTCGCGGTGCGTCATTCACTTCGGTAACGCGCAGTGTCGCGGTTGCCGTCGTGGTTGAATTCAATGCTTGGCCATCGCTTATCTGATAGGTGAACGAGTCGGGCCCGTTGAAGAATGGAGCCGGCGTATAGATCAGGTTCCCTCCAACTTGCGCCACCGTTCCGCCGTTTGCTGTGTTGATCGCAAATTCCAAACCCGTAAAGGACACCGTCTGCGACGATTCATTGGCGGGGCCAGGAGTATCGTTGGCAAGTAGGCTAGAAATTGAAATCGTGACGGCACTGTTCTCAGCTGTTACGGTTGCGGGGTCTGGATTTGCAACGGGTGGATCGTTGACTGGGGCCACATCAATTGTCAGCGTGGCCGTTGCACTGAGCGGAGCAGGCGTCAAGTTGTTGAGACCGTTATCCGTGACCGTGTAGCGAACCAAGACTTGGCCGTTGAAATCCAAAGCAGGACTGTACACGATGTTGCCAGCTACAACTGCAATCGATCCGCTGTTGCTAGGTGACACAAGCACCGCATCGGTAATGGTCAACGTTTGAGCATCTTCGCCGGGGCCCTTACTCAAGCCATCCGTGATTGTGCCAGAGGCAATCGTCAGTACAGTATCTTCGGTTCCAGCAACGCTTCGATCGAGAGCCACTGGAGGGTCGTTCACGGGTGTGACAGTAACGGTAACCGTTGCGGTCGATTCGACGCTACCTACGGCACTATCATTCATCGTGTAAACAAAGGTTGCATCACCAAAGAAATTCTCAGCTGGAGTGTAGATCACTCGGTCGTCTGTCGTATCTGCGGCTGTTCCACGGTCATCCAAAACAACCGTGCCCGTTCCCGAAGCAGGTTGTCCAAACGATACTAGTCTCTTGATCGCCCCAGAATTGGCGAAGTCATTGGCAAGCACATCAATGGTGAACGCACCTGAGTCCTCCGCAATGATTGGAGTATCGGTCAACGCAAACGGTAGAATCGGTGGAATAATGAGCACTTCGACATTGGCGGTCGATGTCAGACCACCAGCGTCTCGAATGGTGTACGAGAATGTCGAAGTTACATTGAACAAACCTGTTGGAGGTGTGAATACAACACTCGCGCCATTGGGCGCGACGGAAGTCGTTCCAATGGTTGGGGTGGTCACAGAGACAACGGTGATGTCCTTGGGTTCCAGCGGTCCTGCACTGTCATTTCGCATGACATCCAAAGAATTTGGTGCATCGATCCCGAGGACGACAAATCGAGCAGCATCGCCAGTATCGTTAACTGCAACCGGTGCATCATTGACCGCAGTAACATTGACTGTAACCGTTCCGTCGGCGGTCAAAGGAGGATTGGCGTTGTCTGTTATTCTATAATTGAAAGTATCCGTTCCGAAGAAATTCGGTGCTGGGCGGTAGGTGGTTATTCCTCCGACGGTCGTAATGGTTCCACCCGCTGCTGTCGGACTTTGTGCAGAAACGAAGGAAACGGTTTGAGTGGAAGATTCACCCGGACCTGGATTGGAGTTGGTGAGCAAGTCGGTCAGGGCACCGGTGCCGATCAAGACTAAAGAAGAATCTTCGGCGACCGTTAGTGTACCACTGAATGGAACCGGCGCATCATTGACGGGAGTCACGTTCACGGTGATAGTCGCAACCGTCGATTTCGCTGGATCCGCAGGGGTACCAGTGTCCGTTCCGGTCACTTGGAAAACTGCGGTCCCAAAAAAGTTCGCGGCAGGCACGAAATTGATGTTACCACCAACGAGCGTGACGGTTCCGTTGGTTTGTGCGGAAGTCACGATGTTCGAAAGGGTAATGGTTTGCGAAGACTCGTCGGGAGGTCCCGGCGAAAAAATCTGTGTTGGCGTGATAACCAATGGACTAGCGGGATCCTCGGCAACCGAATACTGGGTACCTAGGACAACTGGCGGATCATTCACGGGCGTGACCGTGATTGAAACAGTACCAACCGCAGTATCGCCGACGTTGTTTGTCACGGTGTAAGTGAAAACCGCTACTCCGTTAAAATCTTTGCTGGGAGTGAACGAAACATTCGGGCTGCTAAAGGTAACCGTACCACCTTGGCTCGGTTGGGTCACGCTGGTAATGCTGCGAGATGAGCCAGTGAGATCGACATCGTTCGCAAGGACATTGATCGAGGTTTGCGCAGAATCTTCCGCGATTGTCGCCGTGTCAGTAACTGCAGTCAGCTTGTCGAGAATCGTGATCGAACCCTTGGGCAAGATAACTTCTGCGGAGGTCAAGTAAGAGGCTCTACCACCATCTTCTCCAAAAAGGGCGATACCAAGATTATTTCCACCCTGACCGGATGCCGGGGGGGGCGAAACGGTCCCTGTTAGGTCTATCTTGCCTACGCTACCGCCGACGAACAACACATCAACAATCTTCAAAAACCGTGTAGCTACCGATGTTGGCAAGAAGGTTGACGAATTGGAAAACCCTCCCAAAAGTGTCAATGTCTGCGATGCCGGGTCGGTCGGCTGAATCAACACGCCTGACGGACCATTGATGTATTTTGTAACGCCTTCATTCGGGACGGAATCGTTGTTCAAGTTATGATTGCGTGCCACACGGGCCACGGAATCTTGGGTTGGAGCGGGGTTGGTTTGTCCAGTGATGGTCATCGTGACCGCAGCGCCCTGCGAATTAACCACATTGTTGCTTCCAATCACGGGATCAACAAAATCGGTCCGGGCTAAACGTCCGATGAAGTTGATTCCGAATTGCAACGTACCACCGTTCAAGGCAACAACTTTGACATTGCCTGCCCCCACTGAACTCAAGCCTTCAATCGCGGCACGAATATTCGCGGCAGTCGCTACCGAATCGGGGAAACCACTAGAAAGGACAATCGAAATCGGGGCGGTTTCGTCGGATGCGTTTGGACCATATTTTAAGGTGAACGTGCCGCTACGAGCCGTGCCTCCAATGTCTAATTGATTGAATTCGCCCCATTGAAAAAGCAGTTTCTCAGTCGCAGATCCGTCGGCATTTTTATACGTCAAGTCGTGATAGGCGCTGAACACCCCGTACGGCGGCGTATCTCGCCTCAAGTCAGTCATCAGTGTTCGAACGATGACTTTCTGACCCGGGGAGATCGTGGCATCAGGCTGTAAATTATTTGGACTCGGATCCGGCAACAACGTGTCCGCAGTTCCATCCGCCTTGACGGAATAAAACTCGTACTTGACCTCCGCTTTTTCGCCGAGTCCCTCGCCGTTGTTGATCGCGTTGATGACTCGGAGCGCATCCAAAGGTGAAAGGCTATTATCACCGTCGACATCGACGAAGGAATTTAAGTTTTTCGGACCTTCGCTCCCGCTCAAAGGCCCCGAGCCCTGGGTATTCAATTTATTGATGACTACCAGTGCATCAAGCGGCGTTATCGAACTATCGCCGTTAACATCGGTAGGAACCACGAAGTTGTGGAATTGCAAATCGCCGGCCATCAATTGCCGCGGTTCAAGCGCTTCTAGGTGAAGCATTCGCTTCATCCAATTTTGCCTTGCAGTTTTATGTGCACGATTTTGCGAAACTGGCTTACGAGCCTGGCGTTTTGGCGAAACGGTCATCGATTCTTCCACCGTAGAGACAAGAAAGGAAGGGCATTGGTAATGAAATTTGTAAGGATAAACTTTGGTCCTTGCAGAATCCCGTCCAGTGAGATTAGTTTGCAACGGGCCACATTTCAATCCACTTCTTTCCTAGACCGCCCAAATTACTCAGGCAACCTAGGTTATCAGGTGAATTTGCCATCCTTAACCATTTTTTCACGCATGTTCGGACTTAGAGCAAGAATCGTCAAAGAAGTTCCCACTGGGGGAGAAATTATCGATTTCTCCCGCAAAGCCCGAAAAAAACGATTTTTCCGATGTGACCAAACACCGCACTCCCCCCAAACACCGCAATCCACCAAAAATGTCCGTGTCCACTTTTATCGATTTCTATTTACGCCGTTCCTCCAGTTCCTCTATCATTGCCAAGTGGCTGTACTTCCGCAGCAATCGACAAATGCATCAGAATGCAAAAAATCCGGAAGAATTACTTCGGGAGCAATGCCAAAGAGGCTGAGAATGAACGGACTGCTAACACTTTTTATCGTTTCGGTGATTGCTCAAGCCGGTGAAGTGCTGCCCGAACCCAACCGAACCGGTCCTTCCATCCCCGTCTCAGCACCGGTTTACCCCTCGGTCTCAGCACCTGTCTCTCCCCCCGTCGCAACGGGAAGTTCCTGCACGGTCGGTTGGGGCAAAGATCCGGATGGGGTTTTCTGCATGATCATGCAGATTTCACCGGAAGCCATTGCGACGTTTGCACAGGGCGAAAAAGGACAAGAGCTCCCCATCGACATTCCACCTGAAATTCGCCAACAGATACAACGGGTGATTGTGCGAGTAGGCACTGGGCCGGTGGAAAAAAATCCTCCCATCCCCCAACTGATGAGCAGCGCCAGGGATCCAACCAATTCGGTGCCATTTGTCGCAAATGCTTATAGTCAAACCACGGTTGACAATCGATCGCCGGTTTCAATCGACATGCCTCCCCGTTCGACGGAGTTGCTACCCACTGGAGGTGGCGGGCAGTTAGGTTTGCAACAACTGGGCAATCCACCAACTGCCAATTTCGGATCGGATCCTAACTCCGGATACGACGCGCTCGGAAAGTACGGCAATTCCAATCAAGGAGCCAATCAAGGAAGTATCGGAAACGGGCTGTCGACAAACGGGCTGTCGACAAATGGGATGTCGACAAATGGGCTGTCGACAATCGGGCTGTCGACAAACGGGCTGTCGACAAACGGGCTGCGAGGAAATGGTGCTTTTCCCTCGTCCATGAACAATGCGGTCGAATTCATGCCCAACACGACGGGAGCGACTCAAAACTACAACAGCAACGACGGTTTTCAGCCAGCACCACGCACATCCACCAATTTTCTACGCGGGGCTGCCGGCACTGGAGTTGGAACCAGCGGGAACAGTTACCAGCCATCGACTAGCACTTATAATCCGAGCTATCCAAACAATTCGAGCAATCCAAGCAATCCGAATCCAAATCAATATGCGACGGGAACCAATTACCAACCGACCAACTCCGCATTCAACAATCGCGGAACGATTCCGCGGGTAGCAACCAACCCTGCCAACAGCCCACTGAATTACAACGATGGCAATTCCATGATGCCTTCCCCGTTTCAGTCAGGATTTCAAACGAATCCATCGCCGTCCTTGTCCCAGATGCAACAATACACTCAAACTCAACCACCGACGCCAAACCAATACGCAAGCGCGCCCTATTATTCAAACGCAAGCGTTGCTCCATGGGTGAGTGCTCCCTTGCCGCGACAACCGCAACAACCTCCACTCGGCACTGACCCAGCAACCCTCGAGCCTGTGCCTAAAGATAAATGGCTACCATTTTTGCTTTTGGTCTCCATCGTTGGGAACGTGTATCTCGGTCTCTGGATGGGCCATGTTCGAACTAAATATCGTCAATTGCTAAGCAACATGAGAGGCGTACCTATATCTGATTTGGACGTCTGAATTCCGGCATCGCTATGATTCGAAGGCCTTATCGTCTTGCTCCAGTCCAAATACTTTGCGCCGTTGGCATGCTTGTCTGTCAATCCGCATTGGCTGAGACACTACGGCAAGCAACACCGCTAGATCAATTGTTAAAGGAGGCAGCAGTCTCCGTATTGGTCGAAGAAACCGTGTTGCGCGGCGATCCTTCTCGCGGCGCTATCTTGTTCCATAAGTCCGCAGCGGCATGCGTGCGTTGCCACGCCACTGGACGCGGAACTTTCTCGCTCGGTCCAAATCTTGCAAACTTGGAAGGAGAAACACTTTCGAATGCGATCACTCGGGAATACCTGATCCAGGCTCTGCTCTATCCATCGAAAGACATTCGAAAAGGCTTCGAGACGGTTTCCTTTCGAACCTCCGATGGAACTGTATTCACCGGCATCATTCAAGCTGAGGATGATGCCCAAGTCTTACTGCAATCCACTTCCGATCTTTCACGGCCCATCCCAATTTTGAAGTCCGAGATCGAGGCGCGAACCACGTCGAAACAGTCGCAAATGCCCGAGGGGCTGATCTCTGCGTTTCGCGATCAAGGCGAATTTTTCGATATAGCGGCTTACGTGTTCGCAGTGGTCGAGGGTGGCACTACACGAGCAGATCAATTGAATCCAAATCAGGAGCAACTGGCTGTTAAAGAAGATTGGGTGAATCTCGATCATGCCGGCATTCTCAAAAGTTTGAAAACCACAGAGTTCGAGGCGGGCAAGGCAATTTTTCAAGGCTATTGCATCGATTGCCATGGAGCAGATGGTAGTCACGCAACGCTTTCCACCGCGCGGGCTTTCGGTACTCAATCGATGAAGTTCGGGGCCGATCCCTATCGCTTGTTCATGACCCTAACCAAGGGTAACGGCTTGATGGGACCTATGTCGCATTTGTCTCCTTATGAACGTTATGAAGTTGTTCACTATATTCGCGAGCAATTCATGAAGCCCACGAATCCCGACTACGTTGCCATCGATCGAAAGTACTTAGACGGATTACCCAAGGGAACGCAGGACGGAAAATCCATTCCAGTCGTCGACCGCGATTTCGGAGTTGCTCTTGCATCGCAACTCGAACGGCGTTTTCGAAGCGTTTTGACGGTTCGATTAGGGACAAAATCGCTCGCAACCGATTTGCATACGATGAATCAAGCTGAGCTTTGGCAAGAGGGATTCCTCGATCTTAGCGAAACACAACACATGCGCAATCGCGGCGAGGGAACTCCAAAACCGATCGGGAAAGCGATCAACGGTCTGCAAGGCTGGGAATGGGGACACGCAGGAACGTTGGATTATTCCCGCGAAGCGGTGCTTCCTCGTGGTCCGCTGCGAGACCAGTGGATGAAATATCGTGGGTATCACCTACATGGCTCACAGGTCATCATGAACTTCCAAATCGATGGACGCGATGTCTTGGAGTCTGCCGTCCCTGACTCGCCTGCGAACACAATCCGTCGACGCCTTGAGATTGGACCTGGACGACTTCTCATCCTTGCCGTTGCTAAAAGTAACTTCACCGAACCGATGAACGTTCGCATCACACCCATTGCGGACGAACCATTGGCTGACAAGGATGCATCTGCTAACGGTTCAATGCTCTCTGTTGAAAGGTCGAACGGAGAGGAACTCGCGGAATTCATTGCCGCATCCGTCCAAGGCGACACAGAAGGGTCGCGATGGGAAGTGGATTCTCAAAAGCGGCTAGTTTTGACTATTCCAGAAAGCACGAAGACGCAATCCATTGAGATATCGGTATGCAGCGACAGCGGGGAAACGCAACGAAACCGCTTTCGTGAACGAATCCGTAGCCTGTCCATTTCGCCGTCGACGTCACTTCTGTCGGAACAAACGCGCGGTGGCCCATTGCTGTGGCCAGAGATTTTATCTACGGTTGGCTATCGTGGACTCCAACAAGGGGCCTACGCCCTCGACACACTGACCATCCCAGGTTCAACGCCTTGGAAAACGTGGTTTCGAACGACGGCGCTGGATTTCCTATCGGATGGTCGAATGGTTCTAGCCACGCATGGCGGCGATGTTTGGATCGTTTCAGGCATTGATGACAAGTTGCTAGACCTGAAATGGAAGCGGTTTGCAGCGGGTTTATACGAGCCGATGGGAGTCAAAGTTGTCGACAATCAGATCTTTCTGACATGCAAGGATCGAATCGTTCGATTGCACGACCGAGACAACAACGGTGAAGCGGATTTCTACCAGAACTTCAGCGACGAAACGGATGTTTCATTTAACTTCCACGCATTTAATTTCGATCTCCAAACCGATGAGCAAGGCAATTTTTATTATGCCAAAGGGGGCAACGGGTCCGATATGGCATTGCCGGGCGCAGTGATTCGCGTTTCTCGCGACGGTTCAAAACGAGAGGCTTATAGCACTGGTTTCCGTGCACCCAATGGGATGGGAACATTGCCCGGCGGGCTTATCACGTGCAGCGATAATCAAGGCCATTGGATGCCGGCGTCCAAGATCTCGTTGCTCAAGCCAGGTGGATTCTATGGCTGGGTTCAAACCTACGATGGAAAAGGCAAATGGGCTCCCGACGGTGGCCGAATCGACCTCACCAAAGTGGTGCCACCAAAGTCATTTGATCCACCACTCATTTGGATGCCACAAGAGTTTGATAACTCATCGGGTGGGCAAATCTGGGTCGATGATCATCGATGGGGTCCCTTGTCGGGTCGGTTGCTTCACACCAGTTTTGGAAAAGGTTGGCTTTCGTACTTGATGATTCAAAAGGTCGATGAAGTTCATCAAGCTGCTATTGTGAAACTACCCTTTGATTTCCGGACTGGGATCATGCGTGGGAGAGTCAACCCCAAGGACGGCCAAGTTTACGTGACCGGCCTGCAAGGCTGGAATGGCGGTGGGCGAATCGGTTTGCTCGATCAAGGCGTACAACGACTTCGCTATACCGGCAAACCAATGCTCATGGTTACCGACTGCAAGGTCGAGCATGATGGTTTAAGAGTCCATTTCAATTTCCCCGTCGACCCGAACTCGTTGCAAGCCGCAGATGCATTTGAAGCAAAACATTGGAACTATTTATGGCAAGCTTCGTATGGGTCGGACATGTACTCGCCGTCAACGAGTCGCGTCATGCCAGATACGATGACACTCGATGGCGTCGAACTCTCACTTGATCATCGCAGCGTGAAACTGCGATATCGCGAGTTGCAACCGGTCCATCAACTTCAATTGCGCTTGCATTTGAACTCGGCGGATGGAACGCGTTTCGACGAAGAGATCTACTGGACGATTCATGCGTTGCCGTAATGCTCGGTGGCCGAGCCTACATGGCCGCCGCCTCGCTAAGGCTAAAGTGTCTTCAGGTACTCGAGCAAATCCGTCTTTTCTTCCTCGGAAAGTTTATTTGGGTAGTCGTGACCTTGGGCGGATTTACCAAACTGCGCTGTGTCGAAATACCAACGTCGTTCGGCTGGTTTGAGCCTGCGCGGCAATTCCATATCCGTCTCAACTTGCAGGCCCATCTTGACCGTGTCTAAGCCGAGTGCCGTCCGCTTCCATCGTTCCGGTCGTTCGCCTGGATGCAAGAGATGCCACAGCGTGGGAACGCTCCCGTTGTGCAAATAAGGTGCAGAGGCCCAGATGCCATCCAGCGGTGGTGCAACATAGCCGTCGACATCTGCAAAGGTCTCTTGCCCGCCAAGATCCGCGAACCAACTATCTCCGTAGTGCTTCCGATTTTTCGGACTCAACGCATCCAAGCGGATTCGGTCGGTCCCAATGTCTTCGATGGGTACTCTCAATTCAGGATAGTCGGATTGGTCACCGTACGTTCCGTGACAGGAAGCGCAACTGTTCTCAAAAATTTGCTTACCTCGCATGGCTCTGTGCTCGTCGATCGCCAGCGGATATTTGGGGGGACGCAGCTCTGTGAGGAATGCGTAGACTTGCCGAAAGTCGTTCTCCCAGCTCTTAAACTTTTCAGGACCATTTTGTCGAACCAGCATGAACTGCATCAAACCGCGATGCCCCTTTTCCGCGAAGCCGTCGATGTAAATATGGTGCTTTCGGTGAAAATGCCACCAAGCTGGAGCGTCCATATCGTGATTCACCATCGAGGCTGGAACGCGATTCGTGTGCACATTCAGATCTGCGTCGCGGTAGTTCATGAGCGCAACACCAAACATGACTGCATTGCTGGTACCGACGGTTTTTCCCAACGGCATGAAAACGGAACCGACATCCATGTGCGTGAGAGGCTTGTTCAACGTCACTTTGATCCGACGCACTTGTTCAATCAATGACTCAAGTGCATAAGTCGTATTCGGTGCCCCCGGATAAGTCGCACCGTAGAGATTGCCTCCATGGCACGCAAAACAATTCATGACATATTGTTTTTCGTCCGTCACGACGTATTGCAATGGGCGAGTCGCGTCGTCAGGCCGAGGTGCCAATCCGTATGCCAACCACGTGCTTTCGCGAGAATCCGCTGCGAGAGGTGCGTCGGACAAACTCCATGCGTGCTTGACCTTGTCCAGTTCGCTCAGCACCTCTTCATCGAAGTCTGCTGGCAAATAGGCGTTATTGACTAAATTCCGATACCCAGCTTGCGCATCGCTCGACATTCCGTTCCAAAGCGACGCATATTGCTCTTGCAAACTATCAAGTATGGTCTTCGCGTTGGACTCTGCTTCAGAATGCGTCAAAGGCTCTGGAGGGTCGAGTTCAGGGCAATCGGCATACGAAGCTTGAACGACGAACCAATGGGTAACAGCGATTAGTACAATTTGAAAGTTGCGAAACATATTCGAAATTTGATGTTGCAGATTGAGTGTGAAGGAGAGGAAGTTTGACGGGCTGTCAACGATTCCATTCGAGTTACCGAACGGCTTTTGCCGTGCCGCTGCCAAAATAGTTCAGCAGGGCGCGAGCCCGCCTGTGATGCCCCACCTGTCTCTGGCCCAACTAGGAAGACAGCCCCTTTCTATTTTAGCGGACCGTAAAGCGTAAAGAGCCACAACCAAAGCGATTCCCATTCTTTTCACCTCGTAGGGACGTCACAATGGGTTTAGAATGACCCCTTTCCGAGAGTTTCTCCGCAGTGTTTTGGAACGTAAAATGAAGGTTTTGGTAGTTGGAAACGGTGGCCGTGAGCATGCATTGGCTTGGAAAATTCGCCAAAGTCCGCGATTGACTCGGCTTTGGGTAGCTCCCGGAAATGCTGGCACTGCACAAGAAGCCGAAAATGTTCCGATCGCAGCCGATGACATCGTTGGATTGGTCGCGTTCGCAAAAAAAGAGAGTGTCGATCTGGTTGTGGTGGGGCCCGAAGTACCGCTTTCGCTCGGACTCGTCGATGCTTTGGCCAAAGAAAAGATCCGAGCCTTTGGGCCGAGCCGAGCGGCTGCACAACTCGAGGGGAGCAAGGTTTTCTGTAAGTTGCTGTTGCGACAGGCAGATGTGCCGACCGCCGAATACCAAGCGTTTCGCGATGCGGACAGCGCCATGCGGTACATCAAAGCCCGCTACCCAAACGACCGTGACAAGGCCCCTGTCGTCGTTAAAGCAGATGGTTTAGCAAGTGGCAAAGGGGTCATCGTTTGTTCGCGTCGCGACGACGCACTCGAAGCCATCGATCGCATCGCTCGAAAAAATGAGTTCGGCAAGGCTGGCTCTCAATTGATCATCGAAGAGCGACTGGAAGGACCGGAAGTCAGCGTGCTTGTCATTACCGATGGAAAAACCATTCTTACATTGCCAGCCGCCCAAGACCACAAGGCAGCGTTCGACGGAGACAAAGGTCCAAACACAGGTGGCATGGGGGCTTATTCGCCAACGCCTGTCGTTAATCCAGAAATGATCGAGACCATCGAAGACCACATTTTGGTACCGACCATTCACACGATGAAACGCAATCGCAAACCTTTTCGAGGGTTGCTCTACGCAGGTCTCATGCTGACGCAAACCGGACCGAAAGTGCTTGAGTACAACGTTCGGTTTGGTGACCCGGAATGCCAGCCGCTCCTGATGCGATTGCAAAGCGACTTGCTCGATATTCTCGAAGCCACGGTGGATGGACGGCTGGACGAAATCGACGCGCCAACTTGGGACCCTCGTCCAGCCATTTGCGTCGTGATGGCCAGTCAGGGCTATCCCGGTGAATACGAGACGGGTCGAGTCATAACAGGCTTGGATGATGCCGCTGCGATCCCTGACGTAAAAGTCTTTCATGCCGGAACAAAGCTCGTCGATGGCCAAGTGACAACCGACGGAGGTCGCGTGCTTGGCGTAACGGCCTTGGGGTCAAGTTTGGCCGCCGCTAAATTACAAGCCTACACAGCCGTGCAAGCCATTCGATGGCCAGGCGCTTGGTGTCGCAAGGACATCAGTGACAAAGCGATCAAGTACACCATGGAAAATGCACAGTCGTTTTAGTGAGTAGTGAGTTGGTCAAAGAACCAAGAACCAAGAACCAAGAACCAAGAACCAAGAACCAAGAACTACTGCGTACTGTCCCCTACCAAGGCCAATCGTTGCCTAGCGCTCTGCGTTGTGTTTCTGTTAATTCCACGATACCTTGCTTGGCTAACTTCAAAAGAGTGGAAAGCTGTTCGTCATCGAACGTAGATTCTTCACCCGTGCCTTGAATCTCAATGAATCGGCCCGCGCCCGTCATGACGACATTCATATCCACATCCGCACGAACATCACGAGCATAGTCGAGATCCAACGAAGCTTCCCCATCGACAATACCCACGCTGATTGCGGCGACGCTACAGCGAAGCGGATACTCGCCAGCCGGCACACCGCGAAAGGCGGAATTTACCGCGTCGACCAATGCGATGAAACCACCGGTAATGGCAGCGGTACGCGTTCCGCCGTCCGCTTGCAATACATCGCAGTCGATCGTTAACGATCGTTCGCCAAGCTTCTTCAAGTCGGCTACCGCCCGAAACGACCGGCCGATCAATCGCTGGATTTCCGTGGTTCGACCGTCCACCTTGCCAGCCCTTTCGCGAGCCTTACGAGGTGAAGTGCTCCCAGGCAGCATGTTGTATTCCGCAGTGATCCAGCCTTTGCCTTTGCCCACCATCCAATCAGGAACTTTGTTTTCCAGACTGGCCGTGCATAACACGACCGTGTTGCCACAACGATATAGCACGCTACCCGCAGTTTGTTCGGTGAAATGGCGTTGGACGGTAACAGTGCGAAGCTCATGCATGAGAAATTAGTTGCCAAATCAATAGTGGGGAGGCTTGTCATCGGCCAGCGAGCGCGGCGTGTTGTCGGCATTCAAAACCGATTGAACCACCGAGGTGGCTTGTTCCATCTGTCGGCTCAAGCTATCTAGCTTGCGCTGTTGCAAAAGAAGTGCATCATTCAGGTCATCCACCGTTTTTTGAAGATGAGATACGATGTACTCTAGCTCTTGAACCCTGGCGTCAACCGGTCGATGTGACGATGGATGTCCATTACGCAAAGAATCCGAACTGGATGACATATGGGTTACTTGCTCAAGATAAAGCTCTGAAAGGACCAGCCATCTTCTTCGGTTCGTACTACACCACCACTTGGAGTAAAGTAATGTTGTATCGCGTTGAACTGAGGAAGTTTATCCCCTTTCACTTTTTGCGGTTGTCCTTGCCGCGAATTCTTTGGCTTTAGGATTCGATCGAGTATGGTTGCGAGCATACTTTTCGACTCGGGCAGAATGTCTTGTCGAAACAGTTCATACTGCATTTCGAAGGCACGATCGTTTCGGGTCATCTCATTAAAACTGAGACCATCGTTCCCTGCAACCGACCCCAACATCTGCGAGGCGCGAATGACATCCGCCTCCTTCACGAAAGTGCCACTATTTTTCTTGGCATTTCGAATCGTATCGATGATCATTTCTGCATCCGAAGCGAAGATAAAGTAATCATCCATGATGGCGATTGCCCATTGGTCCAGCAAAGGCTCTTCAGCATCTTCTTCCTTTGCATTGTTTTTGTCGGTTTCCTTAGTCCCGAAGTCGAGAACGACTTCTTCCTCGACATCGTTCTTGATCCGCCAAACGCGGAAACCACCCTCATCGATGGCCTTTGCATTCGGTTCCGCTTTTCCAAATCGATCCAAAACGCTTGGTAACTTGCCTTGGGTGTCATTTAGTCTAAGAATAACCATGGAGCGTTTGCTCGTCGGCCCAATCGGTTTCACGATTTCAGTGACAACGTGAAACTCCGACGTCACGTAGGGCAAAACTTCTTTGGTAAAATCGATTTGAGGCCCGTTTGGGTCGTCGCGAATTCCTTCCATTACCGTTTCGAACGTACCCTCGCCAACGTAATCGTCCACGATCCCTTTGAATTTCGAGAATGCTTTTTTGATGTCCCAAGAGAATGACAATACCGACGCCGTCTCCTTGCTGATCCAATCGGGTGCAGCGAGTTTGCTCAGGTTTGGAAAGTCGAGAATTTGTACCGATTTTTGAGCGGGTTTCTTGGCGATGAGATAACCGTTGTGGAAAAAGTCAAACGAGTTGCTAGCCATTTGAATGTTGCCGGAAAAGCACTCTAAATCGCTAAATCCTTGATTGTCCAGTATCTTGAGAATATCGGCTTGGTTATTGGATGGCTTGGCAGACATCGATCGAAGCAACTTGGCAAACCCGATTGGGCGTACGAAGTACTCGATCTCGGGTGCTTCGCCTTCAATCTGAACCTTGGCTTGCACGGTCTGATACAACGCCGATTTGGCGAGCGAGTCGGCTTTGTCGCCAGTTTGAGCGTTGATAAGTTCTGTAATCGTGGCCATATCATCGGCTGCCAACAACTGATCGTTGGAGACTGTGTAAAAGGACTCCAAAATTCTGGATTCGCCAGCGACCTTTGGCATCGTGTACTGAACAACCGTTTTGCCGGAATTTTCGACAATTTTGGCGGTTGCATTGGCGGCCTTGAGTTGTGTGTCCACACGCTTCATGAATTCCTTGGTCTGGTCGCCGCGTCCTGCAACGTCGATGATCATCGCAATCGAAAATGGCTTGGCCGCAACCTTCGCGCGCGATACCCATGCCAATGCGGTTTGGCCACTCGACAAATCACTTAGCTCTTCGATTTCGAGACTAAGCTGCCAGCCTGCCTCTTTGAAACGAGCTTGTATCTCCCGCCGTTGCGTGTCCCAGAAGTCCTTTAGCTTGGCATCGGCTGCGAGCATTCCTAATTGTGTCGCACCCCACGACTCCAAGAATCGTTTCGAGTTTGGCAAAGAAAACATCGCCTGTGTGTCCGCCGAAAGCATCGATGCGGCAGAGACCAATGCGGGCGCTTTTTCCTCGGCGACCGTGGGCTGTTGGTCGTTTCCCAACGCTTCAATCCCAACTAAAAAAATAAGCCCGGCGAAAGAGCTCAGACGAAAACGCTGGCGTTGTCCGTAGGCTGACGAATGGCCTGCGACGATACATCCAATCCAGGATGCAAATGAAACGAAAGTGGAATTCATGCGAATTGGATTGCAGTTGTAGGTAGTGACGAATGCAGGAAGGCAAACGGATCGGACTCCCCGATTCCAAATTGATTGGAAAAGTGAATAGTCAGCGCTCCGTAAAACGTGTATCGTATCGCAAATCAACAGGTCAAGGGAACCCTGTTTCCCCGTGGCTGTTCCTCGAAGTCCACGAAAACCCATAGAAATTGCAATTGAACATGCCTAGAGACGAAGAAGTTCTTGTAATTCCAGCACAATTGCTCGATCAACTAGGGCCCTTTTCGGGATTTCAGCCAAACGTAGATCGTTACTTGCCGGCGATTCTCGACCGCAACAATCAGTCCTTTCGCCCGAGAAGTCTCGTGGAAACAGATCCATCGTTTAAGCAATTGATTCCTTATGTGATTCTCGAATGCAGCGATGCAAACGAGACCCGGCTCTTTCAATACACCCGAGGCAAAGGCCAAGGTGAAAAACGTTTGCACGCATTTCGATCCGTCGGAATCGGAGGACACATCTCGGTCGAGGATGCCGCCGGTGACGACTGGTACCGCACCGGCATGCAACGCGAACTTGACGAGGAAGTATTGATCGAATGCAATGGCCAACAACGCGTAGTCGGTCTAATCTACGATGATTCGTCCGAGGTAGGACGAGTGCACCTGGGCATTGTCCACATCATGCAACTCGCGTCGTGCAAAGTTCAAACACGCGAAGACCACCTTGAAGACAGCGGTTTCATGAGCGTCGACTTGATCAAGTCCGAGATGCAGAGTTTGGAAAACTGGTCGCAATTGTGCATTAAGCACCTCTACATGTAGCAATACTACCGTTGAGAATCCGAAACGGGTCGCCATTGCGACTCGCGATTCCGATCGCCTTTCAAATCGCGAGGTCCGCCCCCCAACGAGAGCGGGTCGCGATTGCTCCCCGACGTCAATTGGCCCGCTGTCGATGGCGAAATATCAGGCAGCCCGCTTCGCCCAAGTGGACCTCGGAGTCCCGGCGATCGAGACGAACCGGATTCCGAAAGTTGATTGCCATTTCGTCTCTCACCGTTCGCTTCCCCGATCAGCAATTCCGTTTCGCTTCTGGACTTGGAACTCTTGCCGTTAGTTCGGTTGAGATTCGAAGCAAGTTGCTTTTCACTCTCCGCAAGACGTTGTTCCAATTGTGCGTTGCGAACTTCTAGATCCTCGGCCCTCTTTTTCTGCGCACGGAATTCATTGAGCAGCCGGTCGCTTTCTAGCTGGTATTGCCTCATCGCCTGTCCGCCTGGCATCTGTTGGCAACCCGAGAGTGCGACCGAGCTCAGCAATAACACTGCGGACCCTATGCGCCATTTTCGCGCAGCCGACCTGAGAAAATCAGAAGTGACCGAATTGGAGATCGTTTGTCGGCTTGCCATGGCGATATGGATGAATTGCAATCATGAGCAGTGGGTGCGATGGATACTGTTCGATCTATCGCTTGGTTTAGGGGTTAACAAATCCGCCCATGCAACGCTAGATCAATTCACTTCTGGCCAAAACAGAAAATGCTCCCTTTCTCCGTTGCGACGATGAGTTTTCCATCGGAAATGGCGGGAGATGCCAAAATCTGACCGGCCAATTGATAAGACCACTTTTCGCCCCCAGTTTTCATATCGATCGCATAAACCATTCCATCGAGGGCTCCAACCCATGCCCTGCCATCGCAAATGATCGGCGAGCTGTCGCTCCGCTTTTTTAACACCGCCTCCCAAACGATTTTGCCGTTTTCCAGATCAAGGCCTAGCACACGTCGATTTCGTGTCGTAACGACGGTCGTACCCTTGAGTACACCTGCTTCGACTTTGCCAAGGGTCGCAGGAGACGAGCGAATATCGCTTGACTGGGCTGGGTCCGAAAATGTCCAAAGCACTTTGTCTGTCTCTACGTCGATTGCAAACACAACACCTGGCTGCGTCGGAACAATTGCAATATTCCCAACAACACTCGGTGTGCTGAGCGTTGGCGCATCCAAAGGAACTCCATCTCCAATGGCAGAACCAGCTTTCAGATCGATCTTGTGTAATCGGCCATCGCACCCACCCAGCAACGAAAATGTCTTCCAGATCGTTGGCGACGAACGCAATTGATCACCCGTCGCATAGCTCCATTTGGGCTCACCCGTGTTCAGGTCGAGCGCAATCATCGAACCGCTTTCGCTTGTTAGAAGCACATTTTCTTCAAAAAAATTGCCGCCCGACGCGACTTGCTGTTCGATTTCGCGAGCCCAAATTTGATTGCCAGTGGATGTGTCAAAGCAATAGACTTGACCGCTAAAATCTCCGATGACCACTTTGCCCTTATGAACGGCGGCGGCCGTCACAAAACCATCTTTTGTCTTGACGGACCACAACTCTTTTCCTGTCCCTAATTCAATTGCATGCATGGTTCCTTCGAAGTCGCCAACGAAGACTCGACCGTCTGCGATGACCGGTGTGCCTTCGAAACCTGATTTTTCTGAGTTGGTTTTGAATTCCCAAAGCACTTCGGGACGCTCAGTTATTTTACCGGTCGCAACCCCCGTCGACGTAGGATTCCCTCGACCGACCGGCCAGTCAGGGCCCGTTGGCAACTCTTGCGGTTTGTTTGTGGGCTGGACAGTCGAACCTGTTGACGATCGGGTTGGCGAGCTGAAGCCTGCAGCAACGAAGTATCCGGCGCTGACGACCGAAGCATTTTGAATAAACTTGCGGCGACTTGTTTTCGTCATTGGTTCGTCCCGTCATTGGAGGTTGATGAATGGTCGCAAATTGGACAGTGCAGTATAGCAGTATGATGGCACGGTTCGAGCCAAGTAACAACACTTCCAATGATCGCCAACGCGGCTGACAAAGGCACAGCGGGCAAAAGGTGTAGGCACGCTCCGCCGTGCCGTTCGCAGTCAAGTTTTTGCAAGGATTACAGGTGGACGGCACATGGAATGTGCCTACTGCTTTGACTTTTGTCGGCTGTGTCGACAAAGGCTTTAACGGTGGATTGAACTTTACCCGTTCGACCCGTTTTTCTTCGCGTCCTTGGCCTCCCCGCAGTTATCAACGGCCCCCCCGCGATTACCAGCTTAGAATTGATCTAGATACCTAGCAATACACTTTGGTATCGTCCGAAAAAGGACGACTCTCGTCTGTTTCATTGACACTGGGATGGATTCCGTGGACGACAAAAGATTTTCCCCTAAATCATTCCGAATGAGCGTTTTGCTTGTTCCTGTAACATTCTCAACCTTGGTTGGTTGCATGGACGGCCCATTCTTCGAACTGAAGAAGCTGAACCCGATCATCCAGAATCAATGGAAAGAAGATCGCAAACGAGGTGATGTTTTCTCACAACGAGTTAAAGAATTCGGCCTCGTTCGGTCCCAAATTAAAAAAATGTCGGACGCCGAACAAGCGAATTTAGTCAGTGTTATCAACTCGGTTGTTCAAAAAGAAACAAGTTCCGAGATCCGACGAGAGGCTGTGCTAGCCTTGTCGGAGGTCATCCATCGTCCAGATGCTTCGACGACTTTGATTCAGCTCGCACAGGATAAAGAGGAAAAAGTCCGATTGGCTGTTGCTCGCTCGCTTCGCAACCACGCTACGCCTGAGACAACTCAAACCCTATTTGCTCTTGCGTCTGTGGATGGCAGCCCAAGCGTTCGCGAGGTAGCGACGGAGTCGCTGGGAATGCATAAAACGGACGAGGTTAAGCAGTTCCTCAACAAACAATTGAATGATCGCTCGCCCGCAATGCAATATTCCGCTTCACTGGCCCTCAAGGATTTCACGGGCAAAGACTTTAGAGGCGATATTCCATTGTTGAAACGTTATATGGAAGGGGAACCCGTCGAACCGGCTGCACTCTCAATCGCCGAGTCTATCCAGTCTTACGTTCCTTTCTTGAGATAGACGTCCCAAAATTTTCCAATTTTAAAGACTGGTTCGAATGCTTGATCTTAACCGATACCACAGATGGAGTCGGGACATCGCTATGATTCGTTTAAGAATGGTGCTAGGAAACAATGCAGCCTTGGTCTCGTCAACCTTGCCTAATCTATTTCGTGCCTTTATTGCTGGCATTGCTGCACTCCGATCATTCTCGATTGCTTGCACAGCAGCCATCGGGAACACAGGGCAAACCAAATGCGCTTCGCCTTGGGCAGCCGTCCACGATTGAAATGATGGAACCACCAGCGTTCCGAAGCGAGCCATTGGGTCCCCTCACCCAAGAACCTAAGAACAAGAAAGAGGACCTAGAGATCCTCATTATCGGCTCTGCTTCGACAATACTCGTAAGCGAGGGGGAATCCGATTCGCTGATCTTGGCAGATCCGATCAACGAAGAGGTAGAAGAGGTAATCGATCCTTCGATCGTCCTTGAGATCGCGATTGCTAGCCTGTCGCATGCATCCCCCTTCTGTTGGTGGATGGCCGGTCCGACCAGCAATCTCTTCCGAACCCAGGAATCGCCCACCGATCCAGAGATCACCCCGAACGAGCCACCCCGCATGGCTGATGAGGAGAATGAAACGGATAACCGAACAGTGTCGATGAACGTTTCCGACGCAATATCCGATTTGGACAAGCAAGTTCAACTCGAACCAATCGAGCTGGGCGGTGGGGCCTCTGAAATGGTTCGCAAGCCCGCGCCTCGACCATTGAAAATTCCATTTGAAGAACATGTGGTTGAAAGTGCGAAGCCATTAAGCTCCCTCATTATTCCCCCAGCCAATTCGGAAGCAGCCAAAAATCAGTCTCGGATAGTCGATCGGAATTCCGACTCTCAGCGCGAGCAAGAGGAACCACAACTCGATCCTGCGACAAGACCTAGCGGCCGCGAACTCCAAGGAATCGATGCGATGAATGCATCGAAGCCCGTCGCGCATCGTCGGGAGATTCGTATCGACGATGCATCGGGCTCCAGAGAAGTTCCGCCGATCGTTCTACGCCAATCAGCGGATCCGGTATTGGCTATGCGACTAAAGCGCACCGAAGCTTGCCTTCGATTCTATCTCGAGAATCCCGAATCAACTTCCATTCGGTCGCCTTGGGCTGTCATGCACGCGTTACTTGCTTTCGGTGCCGAATATGAAATGGTTCATGGGCAAGGACGCGTTAACGCAATCGGTTGGATGTGCCACAATGGTACTTGCCGAACGCAACGCATGTTCACGCCGAGGGGCAAAGGCTTCGTGCCTAATGTCGGCGGTGGCGTCCAAGGTCACGAAGGTCAGTTCCTGGCGATCTTAGCGCAATCCAACGTCCCGCTCGACTACCCCATTCAAATTGGTTCCGCCATGTACAAGGTCGAAGATCTTGTGCGTTACGAAATGGCGACTTGCAAAGAAAAGTCGGAACTGACGTTCAAGCTGATTGGCTTGTCCTACTACTTGGACTCAGATAAACAGTGGAAGGCAAATGACGGTAGAATTTGGAGCATTCCAAAATTGATCCAGGAAGAATTGGCTCAACCCATCGTTGGCTCGGCATGTGGCGGAACGCATCGACTCATGGGCTTTTCGTTCTCAGTCAGGCAACGTCAGCTTCAAGGCCAACCGATCAATGGCCAGTACGCACGGGCCGCCAAGTTCGTGCGAGACTATGTTGCTTATACTTGGCAATTGCAGAATCCAGACGGTAGCTTTAGCACCAACTGGTACGAGGGTCGGGGCAATGAACCCAATGAAGAACGCAAGGTTCAAACGTCGGGCCACATGCTCGAATGGCTGATGTTCACGTTGTCGGACGACGAACTCAAGAGCCCCAAGGTCGCCAAAGGAATCGATTTCCTACTCTCCAAAATCTACGACCAACGCGACAATAAATGGCCAATCGGTCCACGTGGTCACGCTACCAGAGCGGTCGGACTCTACAACGCTCGCGTCAACGAAATTCTTAACCAAACGCGTGAAACAGCGCCGTTGCAGTCGGCTTCGAGAGCAACTCCCGCACCCATCATCCGCAAATGATCGACGCATCTAACCCGTCCGCAGAATCTTCTCAACCACAACCGCAGCGGGGTTTTCCACAAGCGCCAGGTTACGCGTGCCAACTCGAAATTTAAGTTCATGATGATCGAGGCCAAACTGATGCAATACAGTCGCAAGCCAATCGTGATTCGAAACCAAATCCTCAACGGCATGATGTGAAAATTCGTCTGTCTTGCCATGAACGCAACCACCTTTGATCCCGCCGCCCGCGACCCACATACTGAAACCATACGTATTGTGATCGCGACCGACCTTCTTCATCCCCTCGTCTCCCACGGGAACTTGGATCGTCGGCAGACGCCCCATCTCACCGCCCCAATGGACTAGCGTCGAATCGAGCAAGCCGCGACGCTTGAGATCTTGGACCAAAGCGGCTGCGGGACGATCGATCTCTCGACAGCGTTTTGGCAACTCTGTTGCTATCGATGAATGGTGATCCCAGCTCTGTCCGTTGTTGAAAATCTGCACGAAACGCACACCTCGCTCAACCAAACGGCGCGCGATCAAACAACGCGTTCCATAGTCGCGAGTGACCTCTTGATCGATCCCGTACAATCGAATCGTTTCTTCCGACTCTCCCGAGATATCAAAGACTTCGCTGGCCGACGTTTGCATTTTGGCGGCCAATTCGTAGCTAGCCATCCGCGCCGTCAGTTCGTTCTCTCCCGGAAAGCCTTGTGCATGTTGTTGATTCAATCGATCGAGAAATGCTAACTGCTGTCGCTGGGCTTCCCCACGCAAGTGGATAGGCGGTTCGAGATTGAACATGCGAGGTTCCTTCGGACGAACCACCGTTCCCTGGTAGATGGAGGGTAGGCGTCCGCTGGTCCAACTGTCGCCGCCAACGATGGGCAATCCCGACGGATGTGTCAATGCAATGTACGCAGGCAATTCTTGAGTTTCACTGCCTAATGCATACACCAGCCAACTGCCAATGGTCGCGCAACCACCGACTCCCGCTCCCGAATTCATGGCGTAAAAACCAGGGAAGTGGTTATTAACGGCCGAATGCATCGAACGAATCAGTGTGATGTCATCTGCAACTTCACCCAAGCTAGGCAAAAGATCGGATATCTCCATGCCACAACTGCCTCGCGGTTGGAACCTCCACTGCGGTCCCATGATTTGTCGACTGGCTTGTGCTGCATTGTCGAACTTAATATCGCCTTCAAACTGTTGACCATTTCGCTTGGTTAACTCTGGCTTTGGATCAAACAAATCAATCTGGCTCGGCCCACCCATCATGAACATCGAGATCATGGCAGTCGCATGGGCAGGCTTCGGCGGGCTTTTGGGCAGTAAGTCAAACTTCTGAGGTTCCAGCAATGGTTTCTGCGGTGGATCTGCGGCCAGCAATCCATCCTGACGCAACAGCCACGCAGCTCCAAGAGTCGCAAGACCGTAGGTGGATGATTGCAAAAGATGCCTACGTGAGCAAAGTCCCTGCACATTCGATTTCGATGTATTCGGTGTTGTCGCCATAACTTTTCGCCTCACTGCTGGAATAAAAAACGATTCGACGAAAGGAGCATCTGGCACAAACTGGCCAGTGAACGCACATTGGCCGCTTCCGGACGCTTTCCGAGTTCCTCTTGCCATGCCGCATTGGCATCCTTTCGGAAAACCTCTGCCTGCGTCGTCAAGAACTCAATACAAAATGCAACCTCATCGGTAGTCGCACTGCAAGCGAAGGTACGCACGAAAGCTGCCTGAATTTGAGCCTTCGCATCTTTCTCTTCACTCGAGAGCAACTCCGCCATCTTTTGCGACGACGCCACCAACGATTCGTCGTTCAAGAACCACAGCGATTGCGGCGCTGCAGTCGATGAGTCGCGACGTTGGCAATTCGGAGTCATCGCCGGTAGATCGAACGTTTGCAACATGTTCAGCGGCAGCGCCCGTGGTGAACTCAAATAGACACTGCGACGAAAGGCTTGTCCGCCAGCGCTTTCGATACCCGCAAACAGCCCATCGCGCAGCAATCGCGTTCCCACCACTGCTTTTCCTTCGCCGTCTTCGGCGACCGGCACGCTCGGCCCATCCAACGCAGAATTCAATTGACCACTAGCCAAAAGAATACTGTCCCGAATGGACTCGGCTTCAAGCCGACGCACATTCATTCGACTCAAATAACGATTGTCAGGGTCGTTTCCAGAATCCACATTTGGCATGCGTGCCGCAGTTTGTTGATAGGTGCGGGACAATACAATCTGCCTGTGAAGTCGCTTCATGCTCCAGCCGTGTCGAACGAATTCACTCGCCAACCAGTCAAGTAGTTCGGGATGCGAGGGAGCCTCACCGAACAAGCCAAAATCGCCAGGTGATGTGACAATGCCACGTCCAAAATGATGCATCCAAATTCGATTGACCGCCACGCGAGCGACCAGTGGATGAGTTCCATCCGTCAACTGCCGAGCGTATGCCAATCGTCGACCCGTCGTTCGACTCGATGTTTCTATTTGTGACTGGATCGCTGTGTCCGATCGAGCCAATACCAAGACCGTTAATTCTCCAGGAGTTACGACCTTGGTGGGTGTCTCGGGGCTACCGCGAAAAAACACATGACTCGCGGGAACAGCATCGCGAGACTCCTCGACCGCCATGAGCATGCGATTCAAAGGTTTGGTTTTGCGAATTTCAGCGACCTTCTTCTCTTCGGCTTCGAAGGCTCGATGGGCTGGCATGTCATATTCGACTAACTGCCCAACAATCCAGGCGATCGAACGCACTTTAGGGTATTGGTCAAGCAATTTTTTTTGCTCGTCGTTCAGCTCTTCTGGCTTGGCATTGGCAGCTGTTCGCAAGGACTCGCGGACCGCTTCCGGTGCAAGCGCAATCTCGCGATCTTGGATCGTTTGGCAGTGTGCTCGGCGCCGCGTGTTGATGTCTTCTTGCACCGCAACGGCTTGTGATTCCACGGCTGCGGAACGTTCACGGGTCGCATCGTCGGTCATATCGATCAATCGCTGATTCGGTTTTTTCCATTTGTGGATTGGAAACACAGGATCAAAGACAGCGCGAAATCGATAGTAATCTTCGATGGTAATCGGATCGTAACGATGATCATGACACTGTGCACAACCTACCGTCAGTCCCAAAACTGCCGTGCTAACAACACTCAACGCATCAGCAACCGCTTGATTTCGATCCATGAGCGTGTCATCCGTCTGTGTTATGTCGGGAGACATTCGCAACAATCCAGTTGCGGCCAGCAAATCAGCGTGCTTGGGGTTGTTGCGATCCGGTGTTCCCTCGATCAATTCATCTCCAGCCAATTGTTCCCTTAAAAATTGATCGTAAGGCAGATCGGTGTTCAAGGCGCGAATGACGTAATCTCGATAGTGCCACGCATTTGGACGAGCTTGGTCTTTGCCGATATTTCCGTCGCTCTCCGCGTAACCTGCGACATCTAGCCAATGTCTCCCCCAGCGCACTCCGTATTGTGGCGACGCCAGTAATCGATCAACCAATCGTTCGGTTGCATCAGGCGCACTGTCCTGAAGAAACTGGTCCATTTGCTCAACAGTCGGTGGCAAGCCATGGAGGTCCAGCGTCAGTCGCCGAATCAAGGTTGAGCGATCGGCAGCAGGCGAGAACGCCAAACCATTCTCTGCAAGCTTCGATGCGACGAAAGCGTCGATAGCAGCGCCGTCGTTGGAACTTGGACTCTCGGGCGGAACAAAAGCTTGGACGCTTTGAAACGCCCAGTAGCTCAATTCCTCTTCCGTAAAACGTGCCTCTTCAGGACGCTCGGGTTCAGCCCTAGCTGTCTTGACTCCTTGCTGAATCCAATCGGCAATGGCTTGCTTTTCTAAATTGGAAAGTTTCTTGCCTTTCGGCGGCATCTCATCGGTCGAGATGCGACTCCAGAGCAATGACTTTTCGAATTCACCGGCCGCTACCGCCGGTCCCGATTCGCCACCCGCAGTGATGAGCCTCGCCAATCGCACATCCAAACCACCAGATAATTCTGCGTCTTCGCCATGACATTGAAAACAGTGTGCCTTGAGAATGGGCCGGACGTGTTTTTCAAAGGTGATGGCGTCCGGTTGATTTGTTTTGGGTGTTTTCGTTGGTGAGGGTTGCTGTGCAAAGCACGTTACGAAAAGCCCTGCCGCAATCCCAGCAAATGAAACGCATTGGATGCATTTCAGAAAAGAGCGATTAGGCAAGCGGAGAATTTGAGCGTTTTTCATGACTGAAAGAATCGCAAGACGGGGCGGGAGTTTAAGTAGGAGGACTTATTTTAACCTAAATGCCGCCATCCGGACACAGCCGACCAAAGTCAAAGTAGTAGGCACATTCCATGTGCCGTCCACCTGAATCCTGGCAAAAGCTCGAATGCGAACGGCACGGCGGAGCGTGCCTGCACCTTTTGTCGGCTGTGGCGGATGGAATGCGATAGAATGAACGGTACGTTGAGGAGGTGGTCGCGAAGCGCTATTCGATGCCTCGCGGAACGCATAACGCGTTTCGGACCTAGAATGCTTCCGGTTTAATGGAAAAATCACCATGAAACGCTATGTAGTGACAGATCAAACTGCGGGAGTGACTCAAGGACTTTACGAGACCATCGGCGAAGTCATTGCAGCGGCAGTCCATTTGCAAGAGTTGGGCAGGAAAATTCATATCATCGACGCCCAAGGCTCGGGAGCCATTATGGTCAATCATTTTGATCTCCTTGAAGCCGAAGCGGTCGTCGGACGCGCGCTCGGGAGCGATCTGATTCAACATCCAACCCCGATCGACGAAGTTCTTGCGCATGCAGAACGCACCAAGCCGCCCAAAACCGTCTTTCACTGGGACTTGTAAAAGGGATGAACATGAAACAAAAGAACTACAACGCGATTCGCCGACGTGATGTCTTGATTTCGATGGCATCTATTCCATGGGTGCGGCAACAGGCGCTTGCGCAATGGAACTTGGGAAATTCGACAACGGCCAAAATCGCTGGCTTCTTTTTTACATCGATGGGCAAAACAGGTTGGTTCGATGTTGATGCAGGGGAACTCAAGACCTTGAGCTGGGACATGCCAGGTCAAGCGACTTGGCAACCGGGTGCTTTCTTTGACGATGGTCGTCGCGTCATCGTACTCAGCATGGAGCCAAGACGAGATGGGCCAGGACGCCCCTTCGAAGAGTACTACACGCAGACGCCAACTCATCTATGGCAATACGACCTGGAGAAAGACTCGCTCGAAGAAATTTGCACCCAAGAACGGATTGCTCCATTTACAACCCCCGCCTTACTTCTTTCCAACGAACGCCTGCTGGTTCAAGTCGTGAAGAACAAGATTGGTCAAATCTATAGCGTAAATTTAGACGGTAGCGATGCAAAAGAATTTACCAAAGCGGGCGAAGGACTTCCCTATGGGATGAGCCTCAGTCCGGACGGCAAACGTGTCGCATTTCATTTGGCAAGTCCGCAGGGATACCAAATCTGGACATGCGATGTCGACGGCTCTAATCGCATTCGCGTCGCAGCCCAAGCCGGACATTTGTACTTTGGAACGCAGTGGTCGCCGGATGGCAAGTGGGTTCTCTACGTCGATTGCTTGCATGAGAATGATCCTGGGCATGACTGGTGCGATGTTTGTATCGGTCGGCCTGATGGCTCCGAGCATGTTGTGTTAACGACTGGTCAAAGCATGTGGTTTGCAGCAACTTACGGTGACCTGAAAACTCGAGGTGGTGGTTCCAACGTTCCATCTTGGACGCGTGATGGCAATATTCTTTTTCCACAACGAACCCAAGGTGCCAAAGTCGCTTGGGAATATCGGGTTGGCCAACCGGACCTTGACCATTTCAATCGCGACTTCAAGCCGGAACTGGCACGGGGTGGAACCCAGATTTGTCGCCTCGATCCCGTAACTGGATCGATCAAGTCACTGACGGCTAGAGATACTCCATGCTGGGATTTTCGAGCAAGCCAGTCGCTGGACGGTCGGCACATTGTTTTTTGCCGAGCGGAAGTAGGCGAGGCGCCCGCGATTTGGATGATGAACGACGACGGTTCCGATATGCGGATGGTAACGCGGGGGCTGGAAGACCTGGGCGCCGATCATCCTCGATGGATTCCCGCCTAATTTCACAAAGCCAGCTAATTACACAAAGCCAGTGAAGCCACGAAATAGCCTTAACGCGAATGTTTGAAGGCAGGGATCAATGAATTGGTGGGGGGTAAAACCTTGCACGAACCAATTCGAAACGAGAATTGTCTCTACATTTCTAGGATATTGTGGGCCGGAAGTCCGTAGAGTCAGGAATTCCAGAGCACTGCACGGGCAAAACGGATCCAAATGGCCTAGCAGGAAACGATCGGATAAAGTAAAAAGTCGAGAAGGCGGAGAAATTGGCCGCCAGCAATGGCGTTTTAATGACTTCGGATCGGGGTGTAGCGCAGCCTGGCTAGCGCATCTGGTTTGGGACCAGAGGGTCGTAGGTTCGAATCCTATCACCCCGACTACTTAAAAGCCCTAGTATTTCGCAAGGAATACTAGGGTTTTTTCGTTTTCAAACGCATGACACTTGCCCCGCTATCAATGCTTCGATGGCGCGTTGTAATACTAAACGGCTGGCCGTACGATGGTCGCAGTACTCGAAGAACTCAACGAAGAACTGACTGTACTCAACAGCGAAGCCAGTGAACTGGAACAGCGGATAGCGAACAACGTCGCCAAGTTGCTGGCGGAGGCGGGATAAGTTTTGCAATCACCAACAGCCCGGTAGGGGCGACAGCGAAAAGCCCATGGCGTGAGCCATGGGAACCCGAAATTCGAAACCCAACAGCCCCGGTAGGGGCGACAGCGATTAGCCCATGGCGTGAGCCATGGGAACCCGAAATTCGAAACCCAACAGCCCCGGTAGGGGCGACAGCGATTAGCCCATGGCGTAAGCCATGGGAACCCGAAATTCAATCA
>CAMBSL010000034.1 GCA_945870455.1 Pirellula staleyi DSM 6068
ACGGGCTTGTCAACGATGAATCCTTTGTGGACCATGAACCCATACCGGCATTCGATGGCCGCCAAGGGAACAGCTAGGTTTGGATCTTGAGGGTCGATTCCCTGTTTTGCATGATCGCAAATCTGCTGCAACAAGGGGGGCGGGCCGCAGAATCTCCCAGGTGGTTCGATTTCTGGATGATTCGCCGTGAGGGCTTATGTCGGATGCCTGGGAATCGGGGTAGACGTGGAAACGGATCAAGAATGAAGCCAGATTCGAAATCAACACGTGGGATTCGGGGTGAAAATCCGCGATCGAGCCGCCCGAGTAAATAGCCAAGCTCACCAGATCTGCAAGGGAAATCCCCCGCGTTTGTGAAGGTTTTGCGTTACGTAGGAATTCAAGAAGATGAAGCGATGAAGTACCTGGCTGAATCTCGCTGAATGGGAGGCTATTCTCCAATTTGGTGTTGCGCTTCAGATGAAGTACACGTTGAATCATTGGCATGGATGGGTTGTGAAATCTCAGGCGGATGGCTTCGCTCGAAAAGAGTTGGACCGCTCTTTTCTTGCTGTATTCGATCGCTAACAAGGTTTCAGCGGGTCGCACTGAAGCATCTTGATACGACGGGTTCGGGATCTTTTGGAATTGAGATTCCGCCCAACGGATCGCTTGGCCGAGGGCTCCATGATCAGGATCTTTCGCGTGGGTCGTGATCCAGCCTTTGCTCAGGCCGACGGCTTGAAAGATTTGATTGGATTGGGAATGGTGGGAGTCGTTTTGCATCGACGGACTAAGAATACACAAAGGGCGTTTCGGAAGGGGCGCGGACGACCAAAGACTTTTGCATAGCAGTAACTTCTAAGCGTAGGAGAGATAGCGCTTACACATTACGTCTTGATCATACTTCGTGGCGCTGGTCCGTGAAATAATGGGCAGCACGGGATTTCACGTGTTGAACATGGTTGTCGGTCAGAGGGGAGCGAAGCTGGTCGGCCAATCACACAGGTTCACATGGATGTCGTGCATGATTTCACACGTTCTAGGTAGATTTCACACTGCCACTCGCACAGCGATTGACTTGGTACAATAGCACCGCCTCGTCAGGCAATTTGACTAGAAACACTTTAATCCACGGGACGCTGATTCATGATTGCAAAATTTCTCACAACTTTGATGGCTATTTCCATGCTAACGAGCGCAGTTTGGGCCCAAACGAAACCTTCGGGCAAGCTCTACGAACTTCGATCGTACGTCTCCGAACCGGGGCGGCAATCAGACGTGCTCAAGCTCATCGCTGGCGGCGGCACGGAATATATGAAGAAACACAACCTGAACTTGGTTGCCGTCTGGACACCTGTCGAACCAAAAGATGAACGGGTTTTCACGTTGGTCTCCCACAAAGACAAGGCTTCGTGCGACGCTGCTTGGGCCGCCTTTCAAAACGACGCAGGCTGGAAAGAGGTGGTTCAAAAATCAGCGGTCGATGGCAAAAAGCCAGTTCAGTCTTTTGAGCGAGTCTTCTTAACTGAAAATGACTACAGTCCAAACCTGGATACGAAACAAGTTGGCAATCGCGTTTTTGAGCTCAGGACCTACATTGCATCCAAAGGAAACTTGGCCGCCCTCAATGCTCGCTTTCGAAACCATACACTTAAGTTGTTCGAAAAGTACGGCATGACGAATATTGCATACTGGTCCGTTCTCGACGGAGAGTCGTTGACGTGTGGCAAGTTGCTCGAGGCCGTTTCTCCTATTGGAAAAGCGACGAGCGATGCTGACGCGAATATGCCTGCGACCGGTAACGCTTTGGTTTACTTCATTGCGCATGCATCACCAGAAGCGGCTCAAGAGTCCTTCAAAAAATTCGGGGCGGATGCGGATTGGACCAAAGCAAGGAAAGAGTCCGAAGTAGGAGCCGGCGGTTCGCTCACTGCGGGAAATGGAGTCAAAAGCTTGTTTTTGACCCCCGCCCCGTTTTCGCCATTGAAGTAGTGTTTGAACGCGGGTGACAATAGTAGCAGGCACGCTCCGCCGTGCCGTTCGCAATGAAGCTTTTGCCAGGATTCTAGGTGGACGGCACATGGAATGTGCCTACTACTAGGTGGACGGCACATGGAATGTGCCTACTACTTTACTAGATCTTTTTGATACAATCCGGAAATGAAATCTGTGCCGGACGCCAATCACCAATCCCCTGAACAAGCTGTCGAGCAACTCAAGTTGCAATTGGCATCCGAATTAGCACCGGCTCGCTGGCGATCGCCTCTGACTCGATTTTCGAAACGATTGGGCTCCGGGCAGGTGTGGACTGAGTCAATCGATCAAGCCCGCCTTCCAAAAGTCCTCAAGAATTGGCTCCACGCGGTTTCCTTTTGTCCGGACCCAGTCCAGATACTCTCGGATTTACTTCGCTCGAAACGCAGCTCCAAGACCGTTGCCAAAAGTTTGATTCCGCTGATCTATCCAGTCAGCATTCTTGTCGCAACCTTTCTGCTGACCAGTCTCGTGGCATGGATAGGTTGGAACCAATTGAAAAATGTGGAGTGGTATGATTGGACCCGAGGAAACCGCGTCATCGATGTTATTCCTCGTTTTTTTCAATCGCAACTAGCGCGATCGATTGCGGTGGCGGCGATGGTAGCTTGGTTGCTCCTAATAGGCCTGATCGTAATTTGCATGGCTCCGCGTCGGATGCAATTGAGTCTCCTGATCCATCTACCCTGGGTTGGAAAGCTCGTTCGGTGGTCGATGTTGCGAGACTTGTTAAACCCCTTGGCTGTTCTGTTGCGAACGGGGATCACGACCGATCAAGCTGTAGAAGCATTGGTGTCCAGCGTTCATGGAAGCCTTCTCGCGATTCCGGCCAAGGGGTTGCAAAAGCGAATTAGCGATGGCGAATCGCTTGAGCAAGCCATTCGCAACTCAATGCTGTGCGATGAATTCCTCCGGCCAGCAACTCAGCGATTATTCGAGGCGCAACACGATACCCCGTTGAAAGTGCAAGACCTTGCGTCTCTCGCAAATCGATTGTTCGAACAAAGAGCGACCGCTTTGAACAGGTTGGCGACGCGTGTATGTTTGTTGTTGGTGGTATGTATGTATGCAAGGATTGCTGTTGATGTATGCCTCCTACTACAAGGCATCAATGGCAGTTTTTCTTTGCTGGATTTCTATGGAAGCAGTGAAAATTGGTTCTTGCTATTTCCAATCGCCGTCGTGAATTTTGTGTTCTTGCATTCGATGTTTCGTCTGAATCAAGCGAACCCAAACACGGGGTTCGTATCCGCCATAAAACTCTTTGCGGCAACGTGCCTAGCCATCGCGTTCATTGGATTGTCATTGCGTTGTACTCTCGTTGACCTTATTTATCTAATACCACTGTCTATGGCTGTCGCGGCGATGCGCAAGAACAACTCCGAAATGAAGACCTTTGCGGCTTCCCAAGCATTGCTATCGGGAGCTGGCCAACCAAGCTCTGCCGAGAGAATTGCCAACGATTTGGTTGCGGAAACATCCGGTGGACTTCGTCGTCGTGTTCACAAGTTCGCGAAACTGATTCGCAATGGTGCGTCGTTCGAGTCCGCGTTTTCCCGCAGCCGACTCGTAGCGGAAAATCAACAGCGATGGTTGGTAGCTTTGATCGCTCGCTTCGACAAAATGGAGGAATCGAAATCCATACTAGCGACGCAGTCTCCATGGTCAGATCAGTCGCTCCGAGTGCTTGAACGTCTCAACGGACTCAAGTGGATGATTTTCCTATTTACGATCGGTATCGCCTTTCTTATTGCGCTTACGCTTTTGTCGTCGTGGCCAACCGCAAAACAAATACTTTTAGAATTTGGATTCCAAGACCCCGTCGTCGCTGCTCTCACCAAGGTCGATTTGGATTCGACTTGGATCGAGAGGGTTCTCATGTTTATTCTCTACGAGCTGACCGAGCCGCTTTATAGCACTGCGGGGGCACTCTTTCTGGCTGGGGCGTTCGTCCTCTTCGCGTCGATAACGTGGATTCCCGGCTTGAAGGCTTGGATGATTGGCTTTTGGATGGCACCTGCCAATCGAGCCTGGACGTTGCGAGGTATCGGCGAAGCTCTTGAGTCTGATTTTCGAATCCATTATGTGCTCATGGAATCGAGCAAAATCCACCCGATTTCGCGACAACGATCCAATTTGCGTTTGATTGCAAAGGACTTGGAACAAGGAATATCCGTCCAAGAAGCATTTGCGAAACGAAAGATGATTCGATCGTCACAGCGAGGATTGCTGAGTTTGGCAAAGGAACCCGTTCAATTGGCATGGGTACTCCGTCAAATCGCGGCACGTAACTACTTTTTTTGGATGGAATGGTATTTGATGGTGATCGATCTCATGACGGTGTCGATCGTGTTACTTGCGGCTGCGATCCTTGGGGTGATTGCGTATTTCGAGTTTTATCTGCTTGCAACCCTTATCATGCGGATTGTGCCATAATGAATTCAGGGACAGCTCACGAGCGCAACGCGACATTTGTGACGATTGCCTGTCCGGGCCGAGTCAGGAAGCGGCGGGCAACCGACTCGCGAGTTCGGTTTGGATACACCATTGGCGAATGCTTGGTCGCAATCGCAATGCTGCTGCCGATTGCCGCGTTGGTAACCAAGATCGGAATCCAAACTGAGAATTTGAGTCGTGAGTCGAATCGGGTGCAGGTCGGCCATCGCGAACTCATCAACGCTCGCGAATCGATTGGGACTTGGGACTTTGACTCCATCTCGCAATCCAATATCGAGGCGATCCCGATTCCAGATCACAACGCATTTCAAGAGTTCGCTCGATCCTGGCAAGCGGTCGTCGTGGACGAGACCGAACCGATGATGATGAAACGCATTACACTGTCATTGCAGTTTGCTCCAGCCAATTCCGACAATGCAAGCGAAGTCGGTCCACTTACATTCTGGGTGCCAAAACCATGAAGCGTTCGCAACGTGAGCGAGGTGGTTACACGCTTGTCCAGATGGTGGCATCGATGATCCTTGTTTCGACGCTAAGCAGCATGCTTGTGGTTCTAACGCGGAGGGCAATCCAAGGCTATTCGCATACGATCGATCGCCTGTTTGCGCAACACACGGGACAACGTTGGACGGAACAGCTAAGACTCGATATTCATCAAGCAGAGGAGGCAAGTCTTGGTCCAAATCGCGACTCGTTAACGCTCAAATTATCGGATCAAGAGTCGATTGAGTACGCAAAGGGAATGAACAAGACGACTCGCCAGAGAACGATCGGAGGAAGGGTCTTGAGTGCAGAAGAGACACCTTGGTCGGACGTTTTCTTTGAGAGAATGGAAATGCCAAACGGTATCTTGATAGAAGCCACTGTCACTGCCACTGCCGCTGTCACTGCCGAGCCGAAAGTAAGGGCTCGCTTAGGATGCGAAAAACAATGATGCTTACTGATTTACCCAGCCAGCGTCGAATACCCAGCCAGCGTCGAATACCCAGCCAGCGTCGTCGAGGCCTTGCCGTCATCGCCATGGTTTTGGTGTTGGGCGGCCTAGCCCTAGCGTTGTTGACGCTCGCGGGTCAAACAGCCATCCAAGCGAAAAAATTTCAAAGTGCTTACATGGACAACCAACAATGCAACGAACTTTTGGAATATGGAGAGCGCATTTTAAAAATGCGAATCCTAGAAAGCACAGATTATTCCGGGGAGACAATTCCGTTGGAAATCCCTTGGTCGGCTACTCGATCGAATGTTTCCATCCCAAACTTCGGCGAGATCGCGATCCATCGAATTGCCGATCCGGACAATGCTAATCCGGACAATGCAGCCACATGGCGAATCACCGTGAATTGCGGGCAACGATCGTCGGCACGGTTTGAGGCCGCAAAATCGATTAGACTTTCAAGATAGCGAATCTACCAATCTACAAATCTACCATTCCGATTTTAGGTGCAATTTTATGGGACATCAACGGCGAGGTTTCACGCTGGTCGAACTGCTGGTTGTCATTGCGATCATCGGCATCTTAATTGGCATTTTATTGCCTGCCGTTCAAGCGGCACGGGAAGCGGCTAGGCGAGCTCAGTGCGCAAATAATTTCGCTCAGCTCGCCATCGCAGTGCATCTTTACGAACAGTCTTTTCGAGTTTTTCCTGCGGGAGTGGTCAACTCAACTGGACCGATCTCGAACATACCCATTGGGTTTCATCACAATTGGATCTGTGCGATTTTACCCAACATCGATCAAGGGAACGCTTACAAACTATTGGACCGGACGCAATCCATCTATTCTGCGATCAACGTACCCGTTCGGAATCACTCCATTTCGATATTGCAATGTCCGTCGCATCCCTTTTCTGGAAATCGAGCAATAACAAACTATGCCGGCATTCATCACGATGCAGAATCCCCGATCGATGTCGACAACAACGGAATTTTCTTCTTGAATAGCTTCATCACCGCGAAAGATATCGAAGATGGTATGTCGCACACCTTGATGCTTGGAGAGAAGTCGATGGATGAGATCGATTTGGGATGGAGCAGTGGTACTCGGGCGAGTCTTCGAAACGTTTGCGAAATCAAACGCGATGTCTATCAAGCGGGCTTTCCTTCACCGGAACTACCCGGCATCGTGAACTCGGAATCGACCGACAAGGATGGAAATCAAGTGAGATTGCTCGGGATGTCCAGCGACCCTCCCGATCAATGGATCGACCTCTCCACTTTGTCCGTTCCACCTGGAGTCCAACCAAGACTGTATGTGGGTGGACTTGGTTCGTTTCATACGGGTGGCGTAAACGTTGCATTCGCGGATGGAGCAGTCAGTTTCTTGAGCGAGTCGATCGACAAGACCATTCTGTCCCGTCTTGCACATCGAAAAGATGGCAAATTGCCACCGAAGTTGGATTATTGAGCATGCGATCTAAATCACAACTTTCGCTTCGGGCCTTATTCTTTTTGCAAGTTGAGGCTGCGATGATCCTACTGTTCGTAACGATCGCATTGAAACGCGACGCGACACCGATTCCCATGCCGGTCTTCGTGCAGACGTTTGTCGGTGTTACTTTGCTTTCGTGCATCGTTGGGACTGCGCTCAGTTTTCATTTTGCGACAAAACTTTGGTTTCTTGTCGGCCCCGCGATCGGTACGTTGGTTGGATTAGTTGCGTCTGCCCTGACACTTTCAAGTACCGGGAACTTTACCAAGTTGATGTGGGCCTCTACGGTGTCGTCAACCTTACTTGTGATTTGTTGCTGTTGGCTTGGAAGAACTATGCCCCAGGACGAGATCGAATGAAGGCAAAAATTGCATCCAACCAACCAACTTTTGATCCGCAAACTTCGGATCCGCACACAGATATCCTCGCAACGCTGAATTCCAAGTCCCTCGACTATGCAGTCAAAGTAACCGATCGACTCATCCAAATTGCAATCGACAATCGAGCTAGCGATTTGCACTTCGATTCAACCGCGAGTGGGTTGCTCATACGCATGCGAGCACAAGGCATTTTGTCAGAACTAGCGGTGGTCGCTAGTGACAAAAGTTCGCAAATCGTCGCGAGGGTTAAGTCTCTGTCTGGATTGCTAAGCTATCGCTCGGATGTTCCGCAAGAAGGACGCATGCCTCTTGCTCCCGGTCGAGCAGATGCCCGAGTCTGTACGCTGCCAACTCTCCATGGAGAACGGCTGGTTGTGCGTTTTTCGATTGCACAGTCGCGGCAATGGGAACTCACCGATCTTGGGTTGACACAAGACATCTACGGCCAAATCTGCAAATCGGTCGATTCAGCCTCCGGTGTTGTGCTCGTTTGCGGACCTGCTGGCTCGGGCAAGACAACGACTGCGTACGCAATGATGCAGCGACTGGCTCAGGCGAGTGAATCGACTCGGCGCTGCCTCGTTTCGCTAGAGGATCCGATCGAACAAGCAATCGATGGAGTCGCTCAGTCCCAGATACAGCCAAACGTCGGATACACTTGGACGACGGGATTGAAAGCCATGTTACGCCAAGACCCGGAAGTTATGTTGATTGGCGAAATACGAGATGCGGAAACAGCTCAAGTAGTCTTTCAAGCTGCCTCGACCGGGCAACTCGTTATCTCCACCATGCACGCTCGAAGTGTGGGTGATGCTGTGGCCCGCTTGATCGATATGGAAGTTCCCAAGCATCAAATCCTTGCTGCAATTTCACTGTTAATCGCGCTTCGGTTGGTTCGTTCCAACGAAGGAATTGACCGCGATCGGATACTCATTGTCGAGAAATTGCCGCCCATCCAAACCGAGTTGAGAGAGGCAATATTGAGTGAGTCCTGCGCGATTCGAATCCATGAGACGGCTGTGCAGCAAGGAATGCAGACATTAAAAGAACAAGCAGCGGCACTTTTTCAACGTGGAGCGATCGATGAAATTACTTTTCGCCGCCATTTCGACTTGAATCGAGAGGAACAATGACCGGCGACGAATTGACTGAATCGCAAAGAGTCGATCTGTGTTCGCACATCATCCCCTTGATTCGTTCTGGCTTGCCCATCGATTACGGCCTCAAGGCGATGGCAAGCGAATTGCCAAAACGTCTAGCGCGTATTTCAACAGACGTTCAGACACGTTTGCACAATGGCGATTCGCTCGGCAAAATTCTGGGCGGAGACACCCGTCCCGAATCCAGAAGTCTTTCGGCAACGATCGCAGCCGGAGACGCTTCGCAAAAGCTTGCGTTGGCGCTCGAAAGTTGGGCAGCCATGCATACGGCAAGAGCCCAGGCAAAAAAACGCATTCGATTCAAGCTTGTGTATCCTGTGTTGCTCATTTTGATCACAACATTTTCTGTCGGCTATGCGATTCACGCGTTGGTGCCACAGTACAAATCAAACTTAGCCAGTATTCATGCGAATATTCCTGCTTGGTTTCAATATGTCGAGTTTGTGCATCAAAATCTGATCGCTTGGGGGATCTTGGCCGCAGTGCTTAGCATTTCGCCCGTTCTTTATTTCGTTTGGCGGCGAGGTACGTTTGATTCACATGATTGGCCCAGAGATCCAGCCTACCGTTCGCGACTACAGGCCCACGCATCGAAATTGGCCGAGATGATGATCCTTGGGCAAGTTCCCACAGGACTCATCAAAGAATTGGTAGTGGGTTCCTTGGGAGTATTGCCAGGCAACGGTAGTTCTTTGGATCCTGCCTGCCAATCGATTTTGGACTTGTTGGACCAGGGGAAATTGGATGCGACCAAAAGCGTTGAAATGCAAGCGGACATTTCGAGGTACTTGATGGATCGGTCCGAGATACAATTCGAATCACAAGGACGATGGATCGTGTACTCGGTTTCGATTGCAGTCGCATGCGTTGTAGGGTTGTCCTACGTGCTCGTCATTTATCTCCCTTGGGTCTATTTGTTAAACGAGCTCAAGCAGATTCGCACCATCCGCTGATCCTAAGCGTTTCGAGGCTAGCCATGCTACTTACCATAACACTGATCCTGGCGTGTATCGCGATGACGACTGCCGTTGTTGCGATTGCGATATTGATGACCTCGGTCGGCACACTGGGGCTAAAATCGAATACGACCGAGAACGCGAAACTGTTAGAAACCCAAGACGCGCTGCGTGTCAGCCAAGAACGCTTTCAGCTTGCTAGCGAGGGATCGTCAAACGGCCTCTGGGACTGGGATATCAAAACCAATGCCGTTTTCTATGCCTCTCGGTTCAAAGATCTATTGGGGCTCGCGGAAAATGAAATGGAAAACTCCTTTGATGCATGGAAAACGCGGCTGCATCCAGAAGATCTAGCAGCAACTCTGGAGGCAGTCGAAGCGCATCTGACAAAGCACACCCCATTTCGTGTCCGATATCGGTTGTTCTGCAAATCGGGCAGCTATCGGTGGTTCAACGCATGGGGACAAGCGATCTGGGATTCGAACGGAAAAGCGACCAGGATGGTTGGTTCCATTACAGATATTTCAGATCAAATCGACGCTGAGCTTGCGAAAGAAAGTACACAACGTCTCTACCTGTCTTTAGTCGAGAATCTGCCCGTGTTTCTCATCCGAAAAGACCTGGAGGGACATTTCACTTTCGCCAACCAAGGATATTGCAAGCAACTTGGGAAATCCATTGAGGAACTCCGGGGTACCACCGATTTCGATCACTACCCGCGCGCCTTGGCCGAGAAGTATCGCGAAGATGACTTGCGAGTTGCGAGAACCGGCGAGCTCTTCGAAGACGTCGAAGAAAATGTCGACGCAACTGGGCACCATTTTTTTGAAGTACTCAAAACGCAAGTGACGGATGCGACGGGCGCCGTTGTTGGCACCCAGCTCATTTGCTGGGATGTCACGGATCGAAAACTGGCTGAAATCGCGTTGAATGAGGCTAAGCTCGCCGCCGAGCATGCCAATCGAGCCAAGAGCGATTTCTTGGCAAACATGAGCCATGAAATCAGGACTCCCATGAACGCCATTATCGGCATGACCGAATTGGTGCTCGAATCTCGGTTGGCATCCGACCAGCGAGAGTATTTGATGAACGTGATGGAAGCAGGCGAATCCCTTCTTTCCATCATCAACGAGATACTTGATTTTTCCAAGATCGAAGCTGGCCAGCTGCAGCTAGAGAATACGCGCTTTGATTTACGAGAGATGCTGGGCAGTGCCCTGAAATCACTCGGAGTTCGGGCCCACAAAAAAGGACTCGAATTGACTTGGCAATGCAGCCCCGACGTCCCCCATTTTGTCATGGGGGATCCCACACGTTTACGACAGATTGTCTTCAATCTTGTTGGCAACTCCATCAAATTCACGAACTTGGGTGAGATCCTTCTGGGCGTTCAGAAACGTTCCGACGACGGTTCAGCTTCCTTTCTAGAAATCTCGGTAAAGGACACAGGAATCGGAATCGCCGCCGAAAATCTGGAAAAGATCTTTGACGCATTTCAACAAGCCGACGTTTCGACTACGCGCCAATTTGGCGGTACGGGATTGGGTTTGGCGATTTCACGACGTCTGGTTCAGTTGATGGGAGGGGAACTCCAAGTTGACAGCGCATTAGGGCAAGGTAGCGTCTTCCGCTTTGTCGCTCGTTTTGAACATGCAATGGACCAATCTCAAGAGATCTGCTTGGATACGTCCAAGATCCCAGACGCCTCCGTTCTAATCGTCGACGACAACGTGGAAGCCGAGTCCATACGACCGCTTCGTATTTTGTTAGCGGAAGATGGGATTGCCAATCAAAAACTTGCACTTGGCTTATTAAAGCGATGGGGGCACACGGTTACCATCGCAGGAAATGGGTCCGAGGCCGTCGAAAAGTGCTCCGAGGCAGATTTTGATGTTATTCTGATGGACGTGCAAATGCCTGTGATGGATGGACTCGAGGCAACCCGAACGATTCGTGCTCGCGAAATAGGTACGCTCCGACACGTCCCAATTATCGCCGTGACAGCTCATGCTATGTCCGGTGACCGCGACAAGTGCTTGGAAGCTGGCATGGATGGCTACGTCACGAAACCATTCAAAAAACAAAACCTCTACGACGCTTTACTCCCTTGGATCAAGTAAGACTACAACCCATGCAATCCAGCGAACGATCAACTTCATTGATGGCGGAAGCACTTAAGTCGACCGAGGGCGATACCGAACTTCTTCGCGATGTGGTTGAGGCTTTTCTGGAAGAGTCCCCAACTTTACTCGACCATCTTGAACATGCGATTTCTCGATCGGACTATGTTGAGGTCCGACGAGCAAGTCACACGCTCAAGGGCACGCTGCGGTTGTTCGGAAGTACACCGTCTCGCGATTTGGCGGCGGATTTGGAAGAAATGGGCAGAGCTCAGTCCCTTGAGGACGCCGAACTGAAACTTGCCGCTTTAAAGGATTCTTTGAATTTGCTTCGAAGTCATCTCGTACTTGGACTTCAGACTCTTGGCGCGCAATTCGGTCAAAATGGATCTGCGGGTGGGTCGATTCCGTCTGCTCCGAGCGAGATGGGTTCATAGTCAATTTTGTATTCATATTTTCCAATCGACAGCGTATTTCCGGGTCGGAGCAAATGCTCATTGAAGGAGACATGATTAACGCGTATTCCATTGACACTCTTCAAATCCCGGACGTACCACCAACCTTCGAAGGTGTAGAGCAGGCAGTGCTGTTGCGAGATCGAGGACGACTTCAACACAATATCGCAATTGGAACCGCGACCAGCAATGATCCTCGGTTTTTTGAGTTGAATGGATTCGCCGCCATCGAGAGGTCGCAATGTGCCGAGTATCGCCGGCAGACGGAAATTATTTGAACTGCTTTTCGATTCCTTCGATGCAAGATGTGGGTCGGCGACAGCACGACGTTTAATCATGGTGACAGTACTCCCTTTTGTATCGAAAGTAACGCTGTCCATAAAAGCCCACATCAAGAATAGTCCTCTTCCGCCCTCGCCAACCAACGCCGATTTGCGTCCCATGGCTGAGAACTCTTTCGTATCGAAACCCGGACCTTCATCTCGGACCACAAAAAGTGCCTCTTCTGGGTTGATCTTGATTGAAATGTGGACGTGTCTATCGCGATAGGGTGCCTGCGTCAAACGTTGGTCCAGCAGAGCGCGATTGCCGTTGAGTGGACCACCGATCTGCAAATTGCCGTGGTAGATTGCATTCAGTATCGCATGCTCGAGGGCATGGCTAATCTGAACGCAGGAGGTTTCATCGCAAACTCCCATTCCGACCGTCATGCGCTGAGTAAGTTCAAGCAGTGGTGCGATCAACGCAAAATCGTTGTCGAACGAAAACTCGAACTGCGAAAGCGTCGCGCAATCGATAAGGCGCTCGAAGCTCGATTCCGTTCTGGTTATTTCCACAACATGCTCAATCGTGTCGCGAAGCAGTTCTGTACACCTTGATTTGGGAACATAACCTGCGGCGCCACGCTGCAAGGCTTTGGACGCTATGTCTTCGCTCCCCTCGCCCGTGATCAGAATCACAGGAACAAGTGGATGAAGAGACCGAACGGTCTCGACCAACTGCAACCCGTCCATGTTCGGCATCTGTAAATCGGTCACGACAACGTCCGGAACATCCGTTTCCATTTTCTTCAATGCAACCGCTCCGTCCTCAGCGGTGGAAACTTTGAAATGGAGACATTTGCTAAGAAGGCCTTCGAACAATCGGCGATCCGTAGCGGAATCATCGACGACGAGAATATTGAGCATATCAAATCTCCAAGAGACGGGAGAGGAAGGTCGGCCGATACCGCTTAACCATCTCGTTATACAATCTCGTTACGTGACAATCTACAAGGGGAACTGAGAAAAACCCTCATTCCGAGGGTCCAACGACGAGTGGCAGATTGGATGGTCAGCTTACAGTGTTATTGCGTGCTTCTTACCGAGAACTGAAAACTTGATTTGAGCTAACGACATCGTTTCGGTCATAACCTACGACTCGTCCGTTAACGTGTTAAGCACATCGGTGTGAGTCTTCGAGTGAAACAAACTGAGTTCCGCTGGGCGATAGCCCCGGTTCTCGACGAACGTCGAGCAATTGAAAAGCCGGGGCTATCGCCCAACGGCTAATTGGGTTGAAAAATAGTTGCGGATGTGCTTAGACACTCTCCACCCGAGAAATTTCGTTTGACGAACTCACCGGCGGAAACCTTCCGGAAGAGCAATTGAATCTAACTGGTCGCAGTGCAATGACCGGCTACGTAGGGTAAGCTGCCAGCTGGCCATCCGTGATTCGTCGCAAGCTGGATGCTTACGCCACTTCACTCGAAACGTAGCAACGCGTACTTCTTTTTCCCAAGCCTCAGCACGATGACGGTTTCGCTTGCTAAATCGCTAGTCGTTAGCAATCGGCCGATCCCTTCGGCTTTGCGATTGTTGATGTAAACCGAGCCACCTTCGATGGCTCTTCGTGCTTCTCCCTTGCTCGCTGCCAGGGATACAGCTATCAAAGCGTCAATGAGTGTAACGCCTTCTTTCAGGCGTGCGACAGGCAGAGTACTGCTCGGAACATCTTCGAAAATTTCGTTCAAGTCTTTGTCGCTTAGAGAATCGATCTCAGCACCAAAGAGCGTCTTCGATGCCTTGAGCGACGTTTGCAAACCTGGTTCCGAATGCACCAAACGCGTCAGCGATTCGGCGAGTCGTCGCTGTGCTGCACCGGGCGATTGAGCCATCGCCCCTTCGATCACTTGGTACTCTTCATGCCCGACATCCGAAAGGAAACGAAGCGTCATCAAAACATCCGCGTCGTCGACGTTAATGAAGTACTGATAGAACGCGTAAGGGCTTGTTTTTTCTGCGGACAGGAACACGGCCCCTTTCTCCGTCTTGCCCATCTTGCGACCATCGGATGTGGTTAGCAGTGGGCAGGTGATTCCATACAATTGCCGGCTCAGCATGCGTCGCCCAAGGTCGATACCCGCAGTGATGTTGCCCCATTGATCGCTCCCTCCAATTTGGATTTTGCAATTGCGATGCTGGGCCAAATAGACAAAGTCGTAGGCCTGCAAAAGCATGTAACTGAATTCTGTGAAGCTCAGACCACTATCCTGTCGTTCGAGTCGGCTTTTGACGGAATCCTTGCCCAACATCACGTTGACAGGGAAATTCTTGCCGATATCACGAAGGAAATCGAGGAACGAAAACGATTGCATCCAGTCGAAATTGTTGACAAGGATCGCTGCATTGGGGCCATCGAAATCGAGAAACCTTCGCATCTGTTGCTCTATGCCTGCAACATTATGCTGCAAGGTGTCTCTCGAAAGCAGCACGCGTTCGTCGCTCTTGCCGCTTGGGTCTCCTACCATCCCAGTAGCTCCACCGACCAAAGCAACCGGTCGGTGCCCTGCTTGTTGAAACCGCCTCAGCATCATGAGAGGCAACAAGGAACCGACGTGCAGAGAATCCGAGGTCGGGTCGAAGCCCGCGTAGATGACGGTTGAGGATGCAAGCTCCTTCTTGACCGACTCCATGTCAGTGCATTGGTGGACCAAGCCACGCCACTGAAGTTCATCGATGATGCATTGCGGGTTACTCATGGTACCGAAGATCCTTGATTAGGGGCGATCCTTGCAAACGGCCTTGCATACGGCTGATCCTTGCTTAGAAAAACGGGTTGTCTCTTGAGCGTTGTGGCGTTTTGAGAAACGCCTCTGCGATTCTCAAGTCCTCTTTTGTCGTGATTTTTATATTGGATTCTGGGCCTTCCACGCAAGTGACGGGCGTGCCACTGAGTTCGACGATTTGAGAGTCGTCGGTCGGATTGCCTTGCACTTTTGCATAAGCATTTCTTAGGATACTTGCCTTGAAGATTTGTGGCGTTTGCGCTTGCCAGAGCCCTTCGCGTGGGACAGTTTCCAGGATTTTGTCCGAGCTTGAGCAACGTTTGACGGTCGACCTTATCGGTGATGCCAATATCGCGGCTCCCGTTCGAACGGCAACGGCGATCACGGCATCGAGCGATTGCTTCGTCAAGCATGGACGAGCCGCATCGTGCACACCAATCCATTGAATTTCCGGTCGCACTTTTTCCAGTGCGTTTCGGATGGAATGAAATCTCTCGGCACCGCCCAAGACAACTTCCACGCACAGCATGGACAGGTTGCCAGCGAACTTTTCTTGAACGAGTTCCTTGTCTTCGGGGGCGATCGCCATAATGATCTGGCCGATGCGAGGATGTTCGGAAAAGAGCTGAGCGCTATGTTGCCAAACGGGTTTGCCGGAAGCCAGTGTGAAAACTTTTTTGGAATAGGGGTCCTTGAACCGTGAACTCTTGCCTGCGGCGGCGAGGATGATTGCGATGTCTTTCATGGGAATTCTTGGGATTGCTTGAGGGCAAGTGCGGCTTCGTCGTGATCGTATGTATCGGAAATGATTTTGCCGTCACTCAAGACGATATTGCGTCGAGCGTTTCTTGCAATTGCCAAATCGTGTGTCACTAAGATGACTGTGAGGTTGCGTTGTTCATTCAGTTTACGAAAGAGCTCAATCACTTCGCGGCTCGTCCGAGAGTCCAGGTTCCCGGTGGGCTCATCCCCCATCAATATGGAGGGCTCGGTCGATAGTGCCCTCGCGATGGCAACGCGTTGTTGCTGGCCCCCTGAAAGTTGACCCGGGTGATGGTGGACCCGATCAGACAGGCCCACGAGTGCCAACATCTCTTTCGCCCGGTCGCGTCGTAGTTTTGCGGATACCGATGGGCCATACAAAAGTGGGAGTTCGACGTTTTCTAACGCGGAGGTTCTCGCCAATAGATTGAAATTTTGAAAAACGAATCCGATTTGGGCGTTCCGAATTCGAGCTCGTTGTTCTCGCGTCATCGAAACCACTTCCTGTCCGTCGAGCAAGTAGCTTCCATCCGTTGGGCGATCCAGGCAACCTAGGGTGTTCATTAAGGTAGACTTGCCAGATCCGCTTGGGCCAATCAAAGCGGCATACTCGCCTCGTTTCATCGTTAGGCTGATTCCATCGAGAGCCCGTACCTCAACTTCATCTAGTTTGTAGATCTTGGAAACGTCCGTGATTTGAATAAGTGGCAGAGTGAAAGTGGACATTCGGTTTAGGGCTAAATAGCCTCTGGGCCTCGTTCGCCGGTGCGAATACGAATGCAATCGTCCATGGGCAAGACAAAGATCTTTCCGTCCCCGATTTGTCCTTTTTCGCCTGTTTTCGCACCTTTGAGAATGGCGTTGATGGTCGGCTCGACGAATTCATCGTTGACTGCGATTTGAAGCTGGACTTTGCGGAGCAGATTGATCGAAACGTCGTGACCGCGAAAGGCTGTCTTTTGGCCCTTCTGCCTGCCAAATCCAAGGCAATCCAAGACAGTCAAACGAAAGACCTCCACTTCGGTTAGGGCTTCCTTTACCTCTTCCAATCTGCTTGGTTGTACGATGGCAATAATCAACTTCACAATGTTTCCTGACGTTTCTAGGCGATTTCTCGCCGCTGAACTAAGACGCGGGCTTCATTGCGAACGCCTGAGCCGATGACCTGAATGAGCGATTGTCATCGCAAAACGCGGTGGCTTCAAGGCTGCCTGTCAACGCAACGTTAGAATTTGGCAGATATGCCTGCCGTCCAACCGTAAAAGAGTTGATCGTCGCGGGTTCGAAGGGCAAATGAATCCGATGACAATACGTTTCCAAGCCGTTGATCGGCGGCAGTAGCAAGCCTCCTGAAATACCAGCCTTCATAACCAGCGTAGAGTACAGAATTTTCGGTGACCCGATAATTAAGAAATCCGCGAGGCTGCGCCATCCAGGTCACACGGAAATCGTGATCGCGTTTGTCTGCCAATGTTGTCGAGTTGTTGAGGACTTGAAAGGATCCGCTTGCGAAATCGAAATAAGCACCAAGGCTCATCGAGGCGCCAAGGCTAAATCGCTGACTCAATGGGCGTGAAAGACTTAAGCCAACTTGGCCACCCGCTAGCACATTGTCGGTCGACAATCGAAAGTCGCCCGTCGAAGCACCTTTCGTTGACTCAAGATGGTAACGTTCGTTGTGATCCAAAATTCGAAGTCCAACTAGATAACTCGACAATCCATCACCGCTCGTACGACGGTTCACTTCATAGGAGGCCAATTTAATCGTCTGTGATTGTCGATGGTCATCCGCCGCATTGAGTGCACTCGAATTGCCAGTTTGGGCACTGCCAAAGTCCAGGTTGGAGTCGACCGGGCCAGGGCTCGACATGTTTCTGCCCCAATGGAATGGACCGGTAAACACGAACTCGACTTGCTCCATACTTCCGAGCAATCGCGCGACGGTAAACCGGTTGGAAGAATCTGGATCCACCCGCCCAAAATCGCCACCCTTGGATACGTCTCCACCGGAATCATTGCTTCTTCGTAGATGCATTACTTCGTACCCAACCAATACGTTTGGCTGGATGGGATCTAATCCCAACCAGTCCCTCAGACGCCAAGGCGCGCGAGGTGTCGAGGCGGAACGGATTGCGCCGGTCGCCATCGAGCCCGCGTGTGGGATGCGGGTAGTTATGTCGGGCGAATAGACTGACCTCGAATGGTCAACGGCTTGCGGCAACGAAGAACTTGCAACTCCACTACCGAAAATCTGGCTAGACTCTTGACCAGGCTGGTTAGACTCTTGACCGGGCTGGCTAGACTCTTGACCGGGCTGGCTAGACTCTCGACCGGGCTGGCCGTAATCTCGAACGGGAACTTGATACTCGGCCGTGGCGGTGGCGTGAGCAACGGTGCCCATGGCCGAAGGATGATGGGCAGCAGGTGCTGGCTGGCTCTCTGCTTCCGGAACTAGGACGGGCGCTGCGAACGGACCGATCGGAAACGGATGACTTGTCGTTAGATTCGTCAAGCTTCCAGGAGTCATGCTTCGCAAGAAATCGCTTGATGTAGCGGCACCCGAAGGCACTTGGTCGGACGATTGACCGTGCAATTCACTCTTTGCCGCGAACGTCGCTGCCAAAAGCGCATTCAGAGCCATTGCGAGCACGCGTTTCCATCGCATTGCAATGAAAAATCGGCTCATGAAAAGACTCCGGTGCAATGGGTGGCTAATTATCGCGATACAGTGACTTTGTCTTTTACTGGAACTAGACAAATTTTTCGAACGATCCCCAAAATTTGTTTCGCGGAATCTTCGCTATCGGTCGTACCACGTACCTCAAGCGTTCCATCCGCGTTGGCAAATACGTTGATATTCGCCTTTGGAAAGGCTTGTGCGACCGCATGTTTTACGTCGCGCACGTCGGTAGGTTTCGAGCTGGATTTTTGCCAAGGCTGCGAAACATTGACGCGAACAAGCATAGGTGTTTCCTTTGCCTCATTCGTCCAGATCTGGACCAGCGTCGATCCAATTTGATTGCCGACGAGTGAAATCGTCTTCGCGTCGTGCAGAATGCGACAGACATCCTCGTTTTCGACGGTGATAGCGTTGATGCCGCCTGGAATATCCATCGCCTTGGCCGATTGGCTTTCAAGTTCGATGATGGCAGACGGCGATCCATTCGCCCAACGTGAATCCAATTTCGAAGGGGGCGTTGCAACGCCAATTTGCTCGACTTCCGCAGTGCTTGCGTTGACTTCGGGAAGCGGCGGTGGAGCAATCGCAACAAGTCCGCCTGGCGTGGCCTCCGCGTTCGATCGAGAATCGGTTCCCGTACTATCTAGCGATTGAGGCGCGAGCTGTTGTTTGACGACGACAACGGTCGATGGCACTGCAACGGCCGATGGTGGCATTGTCGGGATTTCGTCTAGACTGTGCTTCGGTGCCGACAAATCAATCTCGGTGGATTGAGCCAGTGATACCGTATGCGTGATCTGAGTTGGCTTCGGTTTGACCTGCTCAGGCAGTCTGTTCTTGACGATGAACGCGGATGCGACCGACGGATAGGTTGGGACTTCGGATTTGACGCTATCACCAATGGAGACGCGGATTGGCTCCACTCTGGCAACAGTCGCGATCTCAGGCGCCGCGGTGTTCGAATGAGGATTGTCACTGGAGAGCTTGACCAAGACTTTGCCATGCGTGCTCTGGTTCAATATTTCTGCCATCGGCGGAGGTGGGGGTAGCTCCAAGCGTCCCGCAGCGGTGACGGTAGGCAAATTCATCTCTGGCGTTGGAGCGGTCGTATGCGGCAACAATGCACTTGGAGTGTAGTTCGACTCAGGTAACGCAGAGCTTGGCTCAGGTAACACTAAATTTGGCACAGGTGACGTAGTCTGGGGCAAGAGCGATGTATTCCGCGAGGCGTCCATGTTAATAGCTAAGTTTTTGCCAGCTAATCCGTTCGCCTGACGCTTCTCCTTGGACGCTGCTTTTTCCGCCGCAGAACCACTTATCAGACGTATTCCAACAGAACGTATGGCCGGTACTTTATTCATTTCGGTTACCGTTTTTGTAACCTCATTGGCATCGTCGGCAAACAGCGATAGTGCACCATAGCCAGCGAATGCGACGGCACCAATCGCCAATGCTAGCACTCGCCGTTTAGCCCGTTTTTGGATGGTCCTAATTTGATTCGACCGCATTTTGCTAGCTCCACCACGCAATTAAAATGTGTATCGAAATGACTTCGCCATTCCCGAACACGTTCCTCGTTGAGTCTATCGGCAAACCATCTTTGCCGAATTGAGTAAATCTGACGGTTGTAACACTTCTGGCGAAAGAGAGAGCGGGCGGTAAGCTGGGCAAACGGCCTTGATTTACTATTCGTTTTTGGTGTAGACAAACCAAAATGGCGGACATCCTTCTTACCAATTCGTTTCCAACCCAGCCTATTGAGCGGCAAATCCCAAACCGGGGGGCCAGTTGGTGCAACCATCGATTCGCCATGCATCAATCAGACGAACCGATTGATGCGTGGGTCGTCTACGATGATCTCGTTAAAATGGAATCGAATGCATGCCATCGCAGCGATACGCTTCTTATCACAGCCGAGCCACCCAGCATTCGAACGTATCGCGATCGATTCACTAGCCAGTTTGGCTGCGTCCGAACCAGCCACAAGTCCATTCTGCACCCAAGGTCAATCAAGGCTCATGAAGCTCAACCATGGCACTACGGCATGCATCCCTGTAACGCCCATGCGCAGGTCCTGGACTATGATTCATTGGCTAAAATGCGACCACCTGTCAAATCAAGGCTACTGAGTGTTATTGCGAGCAACAAAGTCACCACGGAAGATCATCGGAAACGCTTGCAATTTGTAGAGCATCTCCGGGCGGCGTTGGGGGATCAAGTCGACGTGTTTGGCCGAGGGGTTCGCGACGTACCCGACAAAGCGGACGCTATTTGGGACTACCAATATCATGTAGTGCTAGAAAATGACCATTCCGAACACTACATGTCTGAGAAACTCCCAGACGGATTTCTCGGTTGGAGTTTCCCATTTTACTCGGGTGGTGGTTACGCAGACGGCGTCTTTCCGGAAGGAAGTTTTGCTAGGATCGATATCTACGATCCCGCGAAGTCGATTGATACCATTCGAAGGCATCTTGCCGCAAATGATTTTCAATCAAAATTGCCGCTCATTCAACAATCCCGCAGCATTGTCCTGGACGAACTCAACCTCTTCGCTGTGCTTTGCAAACATTTCGATACTTATAGACCATCGGCGCGCACAACCAAGCGACTAACATTACAGCCAAAAAAACGATCGATTCGACTGACTTTCGAGCGCTTCATGCGATCGCTTGCGATCGCTTCCTAATGGTTTGCACTTACTGCGAGGAAACCAAGTGACTACGCCGCTGATCTCTGTGTTGATGCCGGTCTACAACTGCTCTGCCTATTTAACAAAGGCAGTCGGAAGTATTCTGGAACAAACGTACACGGACTTTGAACTGATTTGTGTCAACGATGGCAGCACGGACGGCTCCGGTGCCATTCTGGATTGGTTCGCTCGCTACGATAGTCGCATGCGCGTCGTTCATCAGCAAAATCAGGGCCTTGTAGGTGCAGAGAACCGAGCACTGGAAGTATCCCGAGCGCCCTTGTTGGCCAGGATGGATGGCGACGACATCGCATTCCAGGACCGATTTGCATGGCAAGTAGATGCTTTGGACAACGAACCAACGATTGTCGCAATCGGTACGGGGGCTCTCGAAATCGATTCGGACGATGCTCCTTTACGGTTAACACATTTCACGGCAGACCATAACGAACTCATTGCAAGATTGCTAAAACGCGAATCGGCTTTCTTTCATCCAAGCGTGATGATGCGAGGCAACATCGTCCGATCGATTGGAGGCTATCGCAGCAAGTACGAATGGATCGATGATCATGATATGTGGCTGCGACTTTCTCAACATGGCGAACTATCCAATGTTCAGAAGACCGGCATATGTTATCGTCAACATAGCAAAAGCGTTTGTTGGTCCCATCAAGAGGCCCAGCGAGGTCGGATGAATGAACTTTTACGAGAGGCCTATCGCGAGCGTGATTTGGAATTTCCTGAGCATCTCGCAGTTAGTCCATTGGATAGACGCTCTCCAGCGGGACACGGCAAATGGGCTCGTGTCGCGATTCGTGGAGGCTACATCAAAAACGCATGGAAACATGCCAAACGTATGACATCCGAGTCTACTCGTGCCAGCTACCGTTACCGTATGTGGCTTGAATTGGCATTGAGATCCGTTGTGTCGCTGCCGATGGCGTGCTTGCAGTCAAACGCACCCTCCGTCCCCGCTTTGAAAACTCCATGGTCGGAACTCATGGCCGCTGACGGGCTGATCTAACCGTTAGGGATAGATTTAAATAGCAATGGAAATTTCAACTTGGTAGAGCATCGCAGAAAATTACTTACGCCGGGAATCTGGTTGGTCGTGTTGGCGTCGATCCTGTGGAGCACCAGCGGGTTCTTTACGCAAACATCCCTGCTCAATGTTTGGCCAGCGGAAGCTCGCGGTTCTACCCTCGCTTTTTGGAGAGCGTGTTTTGCACTTCTGCTGTTGTTGCCAATGGTGCGTAAGCCCAGTTGGCATTGGGCCATGATTCCAATGACAATTTGTTTTGCAGTCATGAATTGGACGTTTCTCTCCGCCTTGGTCGTCAGTTCGCCTGCCAACGCGATTTGGTTTCAGAATCTGTCACCGGGATGGGTCATGCTCGGCGCGGTTGTGATTTTTCGAGAAAGGACAACCGAGCGAGATTGGGTAATGTTGTCAATGTGCATTGCTGGTGTGGTGTTTATCTTAGTGATGGAGTCGCTGTATGGCTTTCGGGCGCCAGAGTATCGTTGGTGGGGAAGTTTATTAGCGATTGCTTCGGGGGTGTGCTACGCAGGTGTTGTGCTGAGCATACGGTCCCTGCGAGGCCACGAATCCGCTTGGTTGATAGCACTCAATCATATGGTCACGGCATTCGCCATGCTCCCTCTCGTTTGGATGAGCGGCGTCTCCATGCCTTCGGGGTGGATGTGGTTATTGTTGACGGGGATTGGCATGTTTCAAATGGGCTTGCCCTATTTCTTATTCGCGAACGGACTTAAGACAACGCCAAGCCATTTGGCCGCTATGATCACCCTGCTGGAGCCGGTGTTATTGCCAGTCTGGGTGCATTTGACTCGCATGGGTGATCCGAACTACCAACCGCCTCAATGGTGGACCTGGGTCGGCGCTGGCTGCATTTTGTTGGGACTGTCGATTCGCTATGCGCTGCCAGCCTTGACATCCACCAAAGCGAGCGAGGACTAGGATGCGTGTCTTGCATGTGATCACCAGGATGATTGTGGGGGGAGCACAAGAGAATACACTTTTCAATTGCATGGATTTGATTCGAGATTTTGGTGACGAGGTGAAGTTGATCACTGGACCAACCGAGGGGGCAGAGGGAAAGTTGCTTTCCCATTCCTCGATCGATGGACTCGAGATTGAAGTCCAGCCTTCGTTGATCCGATCGATTCATCCCATTCATGATGCGCGGGCATGGGTCGCGCTCAAGGCCTCGATCCGCGATTGGAAACCGGATGTTGTCCACACGCACAGTGCGAAAGCTGGCTTGTTGGGACGTTACGCAGCTTGGAATTGCCGCGTACCCTGCGTGATTCATTCCGTTCATGGAGCTCCCTTTCATCCCTTTCAAAATCGGCTGAGCAGGAAGTTCTTCGTTGCATGCGAGCGATGGGCTGCGAAGCGGTGTCATCATATGATCAGCGTTGCGAATGCGATGACGGAATTAATGGTTGCTGCGAAAGTGGCGGAGCGAAGCAAATTCACGACCATCTATAGCGGTATGGATGTTGAGCCTTTTTTGAACAGCGCCGAGAATCGTGTTGCGATTCGCAAACGACTCGGCTTCCACGAAACGGATGTGGTCTTTGGAAAGATTGCAAGGCTTTATCATCTCAAGGGCCACACCTACGTGATTCAGGCCGCCAAGCAAGTATGCAAAACGAATCCGACGATCAAGTTCCTGTTTGTTGGGGACGGAATCCTACGCGAACAATTCGAATCCGAGATTTTGAGCAGCGGACTGAGCGATCGATTCGTATTCACGGGTTTGGTGCCACCCGATCAAGTGCCTGACTATATTGGGGCGATGGATGTATTGGTTCACGCATCGCTGCGAGAAGGCTTAGCGAGAGCGTTACCTCAAGCACTGATTGCAGGCAAGCCAGCAATCAGTTACGACATCGACGGTGCGAAAGAAGTGGTTCTGGACGGCGAAACTGGATTTTTGCTTCCAGCAAAGCAAATTTTAGGTTTATCCGAATCGATCGAACAATTGGCGAGAAATGAGGGGCTACGCGAGAAGATGGGACAACGTGGAAGGGTTCTGTTTACGGACCAATTTCGGCACGAAACGATGACTTGCAAAATTCGCGAACTTTATGTGTCCATGCTGAGTCGATGAGGTTGCGATTGAGGCCTAGCCATTGGGCGCTAGCCCCGGTTCTCGACAAATGTCGGGCCATTGGAAAACCGGGGCTAGCGCCCAACGGCTAATTGGGTTGAAAAACAGTTGCGAATGTGCTTAGAACCGAGAATCACTCGACTCGCATCCCCACGCCGCGCCAGAGAAGATCAAGATCGGCCTTGGACCAAATTTCCAAGCCCACGGCGGGGTCGCCCACGATAAAGTAGCCGTCGGTGGTTCGTCCCAAAATAACTACCGAATGCCCCATGCCAGGAATCCACCCCCACTGTTCGACGAATCGGCGATCTTCGACACCAAACGGCAACCCCACCGACACCAGGACGGGCCAGTCGTCGTCGGAAATCAAACGGGTCAAGCCGCCGTCGAGCAGCACGACTCTGCGGTCATGCCGATTCGCAATCAATTTGATACCGCGATAGAGACCGAGCGTCGGAGTGCCGGCGTAGTCGGTCAAACAGAGTGGGATCATTTCCGCTTCGTTCACCTCGATGCCTTCGCCGCGAAAAAGTGTTGCCGCCGCCGCGGGGCTGCAGGTCGCCCAAGACGTTTGCTTGGCCACCCCTTCGCTCCATAGATTCCCGCCAGGCGGGGGCGGACGCAAGCCGATGGATAGGAGGGGCCACAGGATCGCGACAACCGAACCGATCGACAGCAAAACCGCGAGTGTCGCGCGTCGCCACTGGGGCGTTTTTGGCAACCGCCACGCCCAACCCGCCGCCATCGCCGCAAAAATGGCGCTCAAGTTGGAGTAGATGATTGCGGCGGAGACCGGGATCAACCGCGCCCAAAACAATTGACCGGAGCCGTAGAGCAAAAACATGATCATGCCGAATGCCGAGACCGCCAATCCGAGCATGGTCCATTGGCCGGTGTCAGAATACAGGCGTGTCGCCACGATCACCGCAGCCAACGCAGCGAGGATGGACATGACCGCGATAGCAATCCATAAATCGATGCCCATGATTTTCCTGGGTAATAGTTTGGCGGTGACAGATTAAATGGTTCAGTCAAGTCAGCCACTCTACCATAACGGAGAAAATCGGGTGAGCGGCCCGGCAAGCCGCCTTACACTCTCGCGTGAAATTTCTGGTGAACATCGACGAACCGTTCGTTGCCGCGAACGAAACCGGTCGCCAAGAACTCGGCATTCGAGTAAGATGTTTTGAGTTCGTGTGACAAACCAAAGTGCTAACTATGAATCTTCGTTTAGGAGTAAGACAAAATGGACCTACCGACCAATTTGTGGTGGACAATCGTAGCCGGGATGGTTTTACTTGGTACAGCTTTCAGAGCACCGTACGGGAGCGCTCAGTCGCCCGATCATTCGATTGGTGGTACCAAATCAGCAACCTTAGCGGGGAACAAAGTGGAAACAGAAAAAGCAGTTTTGGCAGGTGGATGCTTCTGGGGTATGGAAGATCTATTTCGCAAGCAACCAGGTATTGTTTCAACGCGGGTTGGATACTCAGGCGGTGACGTGAAGAATGCTACGTATCGCAATCATGGTACGCACGCGGAAGCCATCGAAGTGGTCTACGATCCGAATAAGACCGACTTCAGGAAAGTGCTAGAGTTCTTTTTTCAAATCCATGATCCAACGACAAAGAATCGTCAGGGAAACGACCGTGGAGCTTCTTACCGTTCCGCGATCTATTTCACCAACGACGAACAGAAACGCGTTGCCTTGGACACGATTGAGGACGTTAATGCATCGGGTTTGTGGCCCGGGAAAGTCGTGACGGAAGTCAAACCGGTAGGTGACTTCTGGGAAGCCGAACCGGAGCATCAAGACTACCTAGTCCGGAACCCAGGTGGATATACCTGCCACTTCCCTCGCAAAGACTGGGTATTACCTAAGCGAGCCACCACAAGTAAATAACTTGTGAACCCATGTTTTTTAACAGCGAGTCTACCTATCAGCCGCCGGGCACAAGCACCCGGCTTTTCGTAAACCGTACGATAGCGCTTTCCGACTGATTCGAAAGTTGGCTTACTCACGGTTCGGAATGGAAATCCCTCAGGCAATTGAAGAGTGTTGCGATAGCATGTTGCTCTGAATCCGTGTTTTCCAGGTTGCGCCAGGGCGATTTGGATTCAGGAAAGGCGACGAACAAGACCAAGATCGGCCAAAGCATATTGTGCCCTTGCAGGGTACGAGAGCAGAGCCATTCCTTGAACCCGTCCAGGAATTCGAATCCTGTCCCCATATCGAAACCTTGGATGCAGGACGCGACGGAATCGTAGGTGACCTGTCTTAGGAACATGCCAGGGCGAGCTTGAAGATCCGAAAGCAGCTCTGGAAACGGCAACTGTACCGGACGCAACGGATTGGATTCACCTGTATTGTAATGGTTGACAATTCGATTTTGTGCCCAAGACGCCAATTCACCGTTGCGCAAATCAAGTCTTCCCAGAACAACTTCATCTGAACTAGGAGCCAATACTGCGTTGCGATGGTTCGATTTGTAGTGAGTGTGATCCGTATCGTAATCCGCAAGATGGTTCTGATCGGCCTGTGCCTGCTTGACCAATTCAGATGCTAGGTTTCGCAGACCATCGGGTGTCCCATAAATGTTAATCTTGTAGCGACCGTCATCCTCGGTTCTTACAAAGGCAAGCAGAACGGACTCATCTTTTTGAGAATTCATGTTTCCTCACTTTTGATTCTTGGCGTTCGGAAGGCGATCGGCGGAATGAAAAGTACCGTAGGCTGGGACCATTGTCCCGGCCAATTGCTTGTTCGGGACAATGGTCCCAAACTACGTCTGGTAGATCTCAGCCTGCCTCTCGCCTAAGTGGACGACCGGATCCCAAAGGCCCAAACCTTTGTAAAGCATCTTCGGCGACGACGAGATACGCCGTCCTCAAGCTCACCATCGAATTTAAAAAAGGGACAGGTCAACCTGTCCCCGTTTTCTTACCCGACATCGCCAATTGTGAACCCGTGACCGTTGTCTTGATGTCACTTATTTCCCGACCATCTACGTATTGGACGCACAAGCTGTTATTCGTTTCAAAGATCTGCGCGGCGATAAACTCGAGGAAGCCGTCAATGAACTCCTTGGTGAACTGGAATCGGCGAAATACGTAGGCAGTCGCCAGCGCCGACCCTTGCTAAAAGCGGGCTTGCCCCGCTTTTAGCAATGCTTGGCGCGTTATTGTGTAGTCTGTGATTTGACAACCCGTGCCCGTAAGCGAGGTGGCGACTGCAATTGCTCGCTTACGCCTCGGGTTGCCGTAGCGACGATGATAAATTCACGCCCTAAATGGCAGACGACAGTCATTACCCCGCTTCCTGCATTTCCCTCGGATTCCAACTATGCTAAATTGGATGTGACAAAGTCAGTTCCCACCTCACCCGCCTGCTACAGGTCCCCCCGTTCCTATGTCCCTCCGCAAACTAGTCTTCTTGGTTGCGCACTCTGCAATTCTTTTTTGGTTTGCTTCCTGTGCAAAATCGCAAGAACCCACGTTTGAACGGCATATTCGTCCGATATTGAGGCAATATTGCTTCGATTGCCATGGAGCGACGGACAAAAAGGAGGGCAATCTAGACCTCAGACTTGTCCGGTATATGAAACTTGGTGGGGATTCCGGTACTGCGATCAATTCCGAGAAACCAACCGACAGCCTTTTGATTCAGCGAGTCATCAGCGGCGAAATGCCCCCGGGCGAAGCACACCTGCCCGCAGAACAACTTGAGACACTGAAAAAGTGGATCGAGGCAGGTGCGAAGACGGATCGCCCCGAACCGGAGCAGATCGGACCAGGTGTTCCAATCACCGCAGAAGATCGGGATTACTGGGCGTTTCGACCTATCGTTCGCCCCTTAGTCCCCGAGGTTGGCAACAAGGCAGAAGACCGCATTCGGACCCCCATCGATGCCTTGCTGAAACAGGCGATGCCCTCGGGAGTATCCTTTTCCGTAGATGCGGATCGCGAGACGTTGATTCGCCGCGCCTATTTTGATTTGATCGGTCTGCCCCCCAGCTTGCACGACATGGAGCGATGGAGCAAATCGTCTTACGAAAACTGGTTTGGGCAAATGATCGATACGTTGCTCGAATCTCCTCAGTACGGCGAGCGTTGGTCGAGGCATTGGCTCGATGTGGCTGGCTATGCCGATTCGGAAGGGCAGACTACCGCAGACGCCGTTCGGCCTTGGGCATGGAAATATCGCGATTATGTGATTCGGTCTCTAAACTCAAATAAGCTAATCGACTGCTTCATCGTCGAGCAGTTAGCCGGTGACGAACTTGCAGGTACACGCAATGGAGATTGGACATCGGAGCAAATTGAATTGCTGACCGCGACCGGATTTCTCACGATGGCTGCTGACGGTACGGGAGCAGGCGACAACAGCCCAGAAGCTCGCAATAAAGTTATCGCGGACACACTGAAGATTGTCAGTTCGTCTCTGCTAGGCGTCAGTGTCGGGTGCGCTCAGTGCCATGACCATCGATACGATCCGATTTCACAAGTGGACTACTTTGCGATGCGAGCCGTCTTTGAGCCTGCCTTCGATTGGCAACAGTGGCGAGTGCCAGACGCTCGCCGGATTTCCCTCTACACAAATGCGAACCGCGAGCAAGCCGCCGCGATCGAACAAGAAGCCCAAAAGATCGCAGAAGAGCGGGCCGCAAAACAAAAGCTCTACATGGCCGAAGCCCTTGACAAGGAACTGCTCAAGTACGACGAGCCGCTCAAGACCGAACTGCGCTCCGCATACGAAAAGCCGGAAAAGGAACGCTCCGAAGAGCAAGCGATGCTTCTCAAAAAGAACCCGAGCGTCAACATCACACCCGGCGTCCTATATCAGTATCTTCCGAAAGCTGCTGAAGAACTCAAAACGTTTGACGCGAAGATTGCAGAAACGCGAGCTCGCAAGCCCGTCGAAGAATTCATTCGAGCTATGACAGAGCTCCCGGATCGAGTTCCGGATACGCTGCTGTTTCATCGCGGCGACCATCAACAGCCCAAGCAAAAAGTCCTTCCCGCCGACTTGACGATCGCTGCCGACGAAGGAGCTTTGCCTTTGATACCTGAGCGGGCATCCAACTTAAAGACCAGCGGACGACGATTAGCTTATGCGCGTTGGCTGACGAGCGGCAAGCACCCGTTGGTAGCCCGTGTCCTGGTCAACCGAGTTTGGCTGCATCACTTTGGCCAAGCGATTGTGCCTACCCCGTCCGAGTTTGGCAAGCTTGGAATGCCCCCGAGCAACCCCGCACTCTTGGACTGGCTTGCCGACGAATTTACACGAAGCGGCTGGGATCTGAAACAACTTCATCGGACGATCATGAAGTCCACAGCTTGGCGACAGAGTGCGGTCCGCGATGAAGCGAAATCGGCGATCGACGCGGAGAACGCATTCTATTGGCGCAAATCGATTCAACGATTGGACGCTGAGGTCATTCGAGACCGAATGTTGGTTGCGTCAGGAACACTGGAGCCGAATCTATTCGGTCCACCGATCGCAATCAAGGCGGACGACGCTGGACAGATCATCGTCGATGGTCAACAAAAACGACGCAGCCTCTATCTCCAAGCGCGACGATCGCAACCCGTGGCAATGCTCCAAAGTTTTGATGCTCCCGTCATGGACGTGAATTGCGAGCGTCGACCCGTTTCCACGGTTGCGACTCAATCCTTGATCTTGATGAACGGCGAGTTTGCGTGGCAACAAGCGGAGTTGCTGGCGGCGCGCGCCATGCGTGAAGCGGTGCCGCTAACTGCCAAGAAATTTTCCAATCTGCCCCAGATGCCTACTCCGCTCACACCTGAGTGGCGATATGGTTATGGTGCATTCGATGAGCAATCGCAGCGCGTCACTGGCTTTACCGATTTGCCCCACTGGACAGGAACCGAATGGCAAGGGGGCGACCAAAGACCCGATCCGACGCTAGGCTGGGTCATCGCCAATCAACACGGTGGGCACACTGGGGCTCGCTTCGCATCAATTCGCCGATGGACGTCGCCGAGCAGTAGCCGCATCCGCATCGATGGCTCGCTTCAACACGGATCACCCAACGGCGACGGAGTCCGTGGGAGAATTGTTTCGGATCGACGAGGACTTTTAGGACAATGGAAAGTGCTCAACAACAAGGCCGAAGCCAAGATCGATGAGTTCGACGTGGAGGCAGGTGAGTCGATCGACTTTGTCGCGGACTGCATCGCTAACGAGAACTCCGATTCGTTCACTTGGACGACCAAGATTGCATTCTCGGTTACAGAAGGAATCCCGCAAGCACGCGTGCGCGATAGCGTGGCTGAATTTCATGGCCCCTTTGCTGCAGACAGCTTCGACGAGCTCCCCTCGCAATTGCATATTGCTTGGCGTATTGCTTATTGCCGTCCGCCAACTCAAGCCGAGTTCCAGCTTGCGATGGCACATGTGGCCGAACAACTTCGAGCCATCCAGAAAGACCCTCGCGGCATTGCCACTGGCTCGAACATAACGAAACAAGTGTTGGTCAATTATTGCCATGCTTTACTAAACTCAAGCGAATTCGTTTACGTCGATTAGGAGTAGATCAATGATGGGACTCTTTAGTCGCCGACAATTTTTGGCCGAGAACGCGATGGGGTTGGGCTCCATCGCGTTGAGTTGGCTGTTGCAGCAAGAGCAAGGTAAGCAGCCGAAAGCCATCGCGCTTGCAAAACCGCACAATGACTTGCTCCCTCGCAAGACGCATTTCGAGCCCAAGGCCAAGGCGATGATCTCCTTGTTCCAACACGGTGGTCCTTCGCACATGGACCTTACCGATCCCAAGCCAGAGTTGACGAAGTACAGCGGTACCGACTACAAAGAGGATATTCACTTTAGTTTCGTCAACGAGGCGAGCAAGAAGCTCTTTGGAAGCCCGTTTCGATTCAAGGCTCATGGGCAATGCGGAACCGAGCTTTCCGAACTGCTGCCGCACACTGCGGAAATCGTGGATGATATTTGCTTGATCCGAAGCATGCATACCGGTGCGAATGGACATGAGGTTTCGATTCGGTATTTTCACGGCGGGATACCAGGCGTTTTGGGGCGACCTACTTTGGGCTCTTGGCTCGTATATGCCTTGGGCACCGAGTCGCAAAACTTGCCTGCCTACATGGTGCTAACCGATCCAGGCGGCTTGCCAGTGGACGGTGTTACCAATTGGGCGAACGGCTTTATGCCTGCGATGTTTCAAGGGACAGTACTGCGTCCCAAGGAGCCTCGTATTCTCAATCTCGAGCCACCGCCGCATATTCGAGGCAAATTTCAAGAACAGAATCTTGCGTTCCTTCAGGATTTGAATCGCCGGCATCTCGAGTCGCATCCAGGCGAATCGGAGTTGGAGGCACGGATCGCAAGTTACGAATTGGCTGCCCGCATGCAGACTGCTGCCGCCGAAGCGCTCGACATCGAAAAAGAAACGACCGCAACGCACCAAATGTACGGGCTGGATCATCCGGAGACCAAAGAGTATGGCACTCGTTGCTTGATTGCACGACGTTTGGTCGAGCGCGGCGTTCGCTTTGTCCAATTGTTTCACAGCGGACAACCTTGGGACAATCACAGCGGAATCGTCAGTGGGCTCAAGTCGATATGCAAAAAGACCGACAAACCAGCAGCGGCCTTGGTCCAAGATCTCAAGCAACGCGGAATGCTCGACTCAACGATTGTGCATTGGGGAGGCGAGATCGGACGACTCCCAGTCACACAAGAACACGGTTCGCCCGAAAAAGCCGGGCGCGATCATAACGGCCAAGGCTTCAGCATTTGGATGGCCGGCGGCGGATTCAAACCCGGAATGACTTTTGGTAAGACCGATGAGTTTGGGCACAGAGCCGTCGAAAACATTGTGACACCCAACGATTTCCAAGCGACAATCTTACATCAATTCGGACTGAAGCATGATGAAACGTTGTACATCCATAGCGGACAAGAGCAAATCATCACGAATAAACGACCGGCTCGCGTCGTCCAAGAAATCATAGCCTGAGTATCACCTTAACTTTACGAAAAACACCATGAATCGGTTCTGCCCAAAGTCACTTCCACTCCTCACTTCACTTTCTTTCATCGCTACCTTTCTTTGCTGCACCCTTTTCTGTTCCGCCGAGGACGTTGATCCGACTCGATTCGAAAAGATTACGATTGCGACAGGCTTGGTCCAGCCGATGCAGATGGCCAATGCACCCGACGGACGGATTTTTTTGATCGAGCTGGCGGGCAACGTCAAATTGATTGACCCGGTAACCAAAACGAGCAAGGTCATTGCTAAGATCGTGGTTACGACCGAACAAGAAAACGGGCTGATCGGAATTTGCCTTGATCCTAATTTCTCCGAGAATGGTTGGGTCTATCTCCAGTACTCGCCACCCAGTTTCCCAGGTCAGCAACTCAGTCGTTTTCGTTTTAAGGACGACACTCTGGATATCGCATCCGAACAGAAGATTTTTCGCTTCGAAGAGCAACGCCGTGAGTGCTGCCACCATGCAGGCTCTATGACCTTTGGCCCAGATGGATGTCTCTATGTTGGAACGGGAGACAATACGAATCCCTTTAATGACTCCGAGGGCTATGCACCGATCGATCAACGGCCCAATCGTGAACCGTGGGATGGACTTCGAACCGCAGGCAACACCAAAAACTATAACGGCAAAGTGCTTCGCATCCGCCCGAATCCAACCGAAGGCTATTCGATTCCTGACGGCAATCTCTTTCCCAAGGATGGATCGGTCGGACATCCTGAGATCTATGTGATGGGGTGTCGCAACCCGTGGCGCATTAGCGTGGATCCGAAGTCTGGTTTCTTGTACTGGGGTGATGTCGGACCCGATGCTGGTGGAGATGGGCCACGGGGTCCGAAAGGCTACGACGAAGTCAATCAAGCTCGCACGGCAGGCAACTTTGGCTGGCCATGTTTCATCGGTCCCAATCGTCCCTATAACATGGTCGACTTTACCACAGGCAAGATCGCTGACCCGCAAGATCCAGCCCATCCGTACAATCATTCGGTCAACAACACCGGTGCGAAAGACTTGCCTCCCTTGCAACCTCCCTTTCTGTATTATCCAGCGGGCGAATCCAAAGAATTCCCTGAGGTAGGTACTGGCGGTCGAACCGCATGCGCCGGTCCAGTCTACCACTTCGATCCCAACTTGAGTTCCGACACCAAATTCCCTGACAATTATGACTCAACGCTCTTTGCATTCGAATGGTCGCGGAATTGGATCATGGCGGTGCATATGGATAAGGATTCCAATCTGCAGAAACTTGAGAGGTTTCTACCCGGAGTCAAAATCACTCGCCCCATCCATCTCGAGTTTGACAAATTAGGTCGCTTGTACGTTATCGAATACGGAGAAACTTGGGGCGTCAATGCAGACGCGGCCTTGCATCGCATCGAATACGCCCGTGGCAACCGATCGCCTGTTGCCAAAGCCGTCGTCGAAAACAACATCGGCAAGGAACCGCTCAAGCTGCGACTGAAGTCCGAAGGCTCGTCCGACAAGGACGGTGACACGCTCACTTACCGATGGAAGCTAACTCGCACGACGGGGGATGAGCGTATCGAAAGAGTTTTGTCCGAATCTGCGAATGCCGTAGCGACCATCGAAGAGCCTGGTTCCTACACCGTGTCTCTGGAAGTCAAAGATCCCAAGGGTGCATTGGATGTGGCCACCTATCCGGTCATCGTCGGAAACGCACGTCCTGAAGTAGTATTCTTGTCGCCAAAGGATGGCGATTTCTTTACACCCGGTGAAAAGATTACATACCGTCTGCAAATCGATGACATCGAGGACGGCACCAGCGACTTTGAAAACGCGGATGCGAGGAATCTCGAAACGATCGAGCTATCTGCCCCGAGTAGGACCTTTGTTCAAGCCAGTCCGCTGACCTTAGGGCAAACGAATAACGCGCC
>CAMBSL010000035.1 GCA_945870455.1 Pirellula staleyi DSM 6068
TCTTTAGCCAGCGAATAAATTCGTACTGCCACTGAGCAAAATTCCTTGGGCATTAGCCCGTTGAAACGAGGCAAGTCGACCGAACGGCTCGGCTTAAGTTGCTCGCCTGTTTCTGCTTTTTATTATTTCATTGGACGCCCCCACGCTGCTGTAGCGGGTCACCCACACCATTCGACATACCGCATGCCGAACTTCTTTTCCGCTTCAATGACAACAACCGCCACTGAATCGCATCATTTATCTGCCAAGTATGATAATGCATAAATGGATCTTACGTTAGGCGTTTCCGCCAGTTTGCTGTTCCCCTTCGGACGGTGGAACCTTGGGAGGCTCCGCTGCGGGGAGAAACTCACTTCCGCCATCTTGCAGCTCCCTCTCGGACGGTGGATCCAGTAGCGGCTCCACGGTGAGAGAAACGTCAAGCTCTACAGCGTCCTCAGCCAGATTCTCCAGACCCATTTGGGGAGGAGGCAGAGACCGCCCCTCTTTTTTGTCCAACTCCTCGGTTGCGCGGCGCTCTTTATCAAGTTTTTCTTGATACTTTCGCTCCTCTTCGGCAATCTCCTGATCTTCCGCTTTGGCATCCGCCTGTTCAACAATCGCGTCCACTTGTTCTTGAGACCAGCCCCCCATTTCCATGAGTGCATCAGGCTCGATAACGGAAAGATCGTCATAGGAAAGATAGCCTTGCTCGACAAGTTGCTGGGCAACTTCCTCTGTCATCCCCTCTATCTCCATGAACCCTTCCATCGCTCGCTCAATCTGACGTTCCAATTCAGGAGCAGTCATAATTTCAATGTCCCAACTACAAAGCTTGCTAGCCAATCGGACATTTTGACCATATCGACCGATTGCCTGAGACAAATGCTCTTCGCTTACCAAGGCGATTGCGCGTCCAATCATATCACAAAGCAGGACTTGCTCGACTTCCGCCGGCTGCAATGCATTCGGAATCAGAACCATTGGATCATCACTCCAACGCACAATGTCGATGCGTTCGCCGGCGAGTTCCCCCGTTACGTTCTTGATTCGATTGCCTCGCATTCCAACGCATGCACCTACGCAATCGATTCGTTGATCGCTGCTACTAACGGCGACTTTGCTGCGATATCCAGGCTCTCGACTGATCGCGTTGATTCGGATGATTCCTTCGGCGATTTCCGGTATCTCTTGCTCGAACAATCGCTGAATCAGCATTGCCTTGGTTCGCGACAAGATGATTTTGACACGATTTCCGGCCGCCTTCACTTCGTAAATGATCGCTCGAACGCGAGAGCCGCTGTGATAGCTTTCACCAGGAATTTGTTCGCTTCGAGGCAAAATGGCTTCGACGTTGCCAAGCTGAACGATGGTTACGCCACGCTCTGTGCGCTGAACGATGCCGGTCACCAACTGACCGACCTGAGTGTGGAATTCATCGATTCTTGCGTCCCGCTCGGCTTCCTTGAGCTTCTGGATAATCACTTGCTTGGCTGTTTGTGCGCCGATACGGCCAATCTCGTCTTCGCTGAGACTTCTTCCGTTCACCGTGGCCGTGATACCTCCACCATCGCGAGCGATTGAGACGAATACGTCGGCTTCTTCACCGAATTGACGCTTTGAAGCCGTTACCAGCGCAGATTCGATCGCTTGAATGACCAATTCCGGGTCGATCTGTTTTTCGCGATGCAACGAATCTACAATTCGGAGCAATTCTTGTGGATTCATTCCGTTGTTATCTGTTGGGTTGATAGTTTTTGATGGGGGTGGTGGTGAGTTGAGAGCCCCCCGGATTCACTACCTCCCGTGTTCTGCGCAAGGGAGTTTAGGCTATCCTCCCCCCCCGAAAATGTCAACCGCCAATTGCATCTTGGCCCTGGGCGCAGCTTGTTCTGCACCCATAATGTCGACATGAATTCGTCAAATGACTTCGACACCATTATTATCGGCGCAGGAATGAGCGGCTTGGCAGCTGGCATTCGACTTGCCCACTACGACCAACGCGTATGCTTGCTCGAAAAGCATTGGACGATAGGCGGGCTCAATTCTTTCTATCGTGTCAACGGTCGAAACTACGACGTCGGTCTTCACGCGATGACCAATTTCACGGAGAAAGGTGCCAAAAAAGGACCGCTTGCCCGCCTTTTAAAACAGCTTCGCTTTCGCTGGGATGATCTGCAGCTTGCCGAACAAAAAGGCTCTCGAATCGCATTTCCAAGCGTTCATCTCGATTTCAATAACGAGATTGGACTCCTCCAAACCGAGATTAACGATAAATTTCCCCACCAAAAAGACGCCTTTCAGACTCTTCTCAACCGCCTCGTCGACTACGACGATTTAAAGCAAGAGGACTTCCAACTCTCCACTCGCGCCATTCTTTCCGAAATCCTAAGCGATCCATTGCTGATTGAAATGCTGCTCTGCCCATTGATGTGGTACGGCAATGCCCGTCAACACGATATGGACTGGGGGCAGTTTTGCATTATGTTTCGAAGCATATTCCTTGAGGGATTTGCAAGACCTTTCAAAGGCGTTCGACTCATCCTCAAGCATCTCGTGCGGCGATTTCGCGAATTGGGAGGCGACCTGCGTTTGCGAAGTGGAGTAGCTCGCATTTGCATCGAAGGCGGCCGAACGACCGGTGTTGAACTGGAGAACGGAACGATACTCACTGCAAAACGAATCCTGTCCAGCGCCGGCATCGTCGAGACGATGCGAATGTGCGACGACAACTCCCTTTCCGAAGTTCATATGGCCGGAGAGATGACGTTCATCGAATCGATCTCAGTGCTAGAGTGCCAACCCAAGGAGTTTGGTTTCGACAAGACGATCGTCTTTTACAATGACTCCGAAAAGTTTCACTGGACAAAGCCGACCGACCAATTGTGCGATGTTCGCACCGGTGTGATTTGCTCTCCAAACAACTATGTTTACTCGAGTGCCGAAGGAGAATTGGAAGCGGGCTTTGTCCGGCTCACGACCATCGCAGACTACAAACGCTGGTCTGACATGACTGCTGACCGTTATGCTCGCGAAAAACTCGCTTGGTACGACGAATCGGTCGCATCCGCCATTCGATTTATGCCTGACTTTCGCCGATACGTCATCGACACAGACATCTTTACTCCCAAAACAATTCGCCGATTCACTTCCCACGACAACGGAGCTGTGTACGGAGCCCCAGACAAGCAACTCGACGGCACGACGAGACTTAGCAACCTCTTTCTTTGCGGAACGGATCAAGGGTTCGTCGGTATCGTCGGAGCGATTGTCAGCGGCATCTCCATGGCCAACCAACACTGCTTACGACAGTGATTTTCTCAGCGTTGGCAAGCGGCAGGGCGGCCACACATGTCGATGCCTCAGTCTCCAAGCCCTTCCAATGACCAGAGCTCTACCAGCCGAATCACGTGCTGTGCGGCTTGAACCATATGATCGAGTGAGGCGAACTCGCGGACCGAGTGAATGTTGAATTGGCCGACTGAGAGATTGGGCGTCGGAAGACCCAATGCGCTCATCAACGCCCCATCGGTTCCGCCTCGAATCGAGTCGCGACGACTGGGGAATTTCAGGTCCGCGAATGCCTGTTCGGCCAACTCGATGGCTTTTGGAAAGCCTCGCAATACATCCGCCATATTCCGGTATTGAACGACTGTGGTAACTCGCCCCTCCACCCCAGGAAATTCTTCTAAAACGCGATCCACGGTTGCCTCAACATTGGACGGCACTGTCCCCCATATCAACCCGTGCTCGTCTTGGTGAGCGTGGGAAATCCCCATCTCAAGCAGTTGCTCTACCAGCATGTTGCCAAGTTCCAATTGCCCGACCGAGCTAGGGTAACTAGGGCTTGCGGGATCGGCTGCGGAACCGACTCGAACATACTGCAAAAATCGATGAAGCAGTTTTTGGCGGTTAATTTCGGCTGGATGCATTGCTAAAAACCGAACGTACGCGAATCCATGTACATTCCAGGAAAACTGTAGATTCTTCGACTGCGAACGGGTGCTTGCGCATTGAAGAAAACCCCAGAATTGATTTCCGGACGACCGTAGTCAAATCCAATCGAATGGTAGTAATTGAGCAAGCTCTGACGGTTCATCGCATCGGCTCTTGCTCTGGCAATGAGATATTGCTGAGCCGGTGTCTCTTCGAACCGGGCACTTCTTGGCGGAAGGGAACCACCGGTCAAGGGTTCGTCAAATTGAGCGAAAGCGGTCGCTGAAGTTATCGCAGCAGATAAACCGACTGCAACTAGAAATAGTCGCATAGAATGGGGTCCTTCTTTGTTGGAATGGGAACAAACCGATCGACCATCCATGGCTTACCGCTCGAACCGCTCCTTTTTTTCGAGCTAACGTCTTTGGTTATCGTCACATGCAGTCTCCAAAAAACAACGGATTTCACGCTGCATCTACAATCCAATCGACCGCCATATTTGAACACCTACTTCCCAGGCTGGACGAATGGGCTTCCCAGGCTGGACGAATGGGCTTCCCAGGTTGGACGAATGGGGAAGATGCGATAAACTCTGCATCGGCGTTTTTCCATCTCCCCCTCGTTTTGACTGCCCCTTTTTCTATGCTCGATCGCAAATTTGTTTTAGAAAACGCCGAGTTAGTTAAGGCCAATTGCCTCCATCGAGGTGCTCACGCTGATATCGAGCGATTTGTCGAACTCGAACGCGAACGCAAGACAAAGCTCAATCAGGCCGAAGAGCTGAACCGGCAAGCCAATGCCACAAGTGGCAAAATGGGCGGAGCCACGCCCGAACAACGCGAAACGCTCAAAGAAGAAGGGCGAAGACTGCGCGAGCAAAAGGATGCTGTCCAAGCCGAGCACGACATGCTAGACAAGGAGATCTCCGCGATTCTGTCTCGCGCCCCAAACATGACCCATCCCGCCGCACCGATCGGAAGAGACGATCAAGCCAATCTAGAAATCGCTCGGGGGAAAACTCCGATCCCTACCTTTGATTTCCAGCCACTGGACCATTTGCAATTGGGCAAACAACATGACATGATCGACTTTGAGTCCGGAGCTCGCGTGGCAGGTGCTGGTTTTTACTTTCTAAAGAATGATGCAGTTCTGTTGGAATTGGCGTTACAACAGTTGGCCATTCATTACTTGATCCAACGCGGATTTGTACCTGTATCAACACCCGATGTCGCGAACACCGAGACCTTGCACGGGATCGGCTTCATCCCCCGTGGCCCCGAAACCCAGATCTATAGTATTGAGAATACGGATCTCAATCTCGTCGCCACTGCCGAGATCACGCTAGGTGGTATGTATTCCGGGCAAGTGCTGGATGCGGAGCAACTACCGCTCAAACTCGTCGGCATAAGCCATTGCTTCCGAACCGAAGCCGGAGCGGCAGGTCGCGCATCCAAAGGACTCTATCGAGTGCATCAGTTCACCAAGATCGAAATGTTCGCGTTCACATTGCCAAATCAAAGCGATGCGATCCACGAGGAATTGCGGCAGCTCGAATGCGACCTGTTTGATCAGCTCGAAGTCGCGTATCGCGTGGTGGATACAGCGACCGGCGATCTTGGTGGTCCGGCGTATCGCAAATATGACTTAGAAGCCTGGATGCCAGGTCGAGGTACTGCCGGCGAATGGGGAGAGGTCACCAGCACGTCCAATTGCACGGACTATCAAGCACGCAGGCTCAATATTCGCTACAAAACGAAAAATGAAAAAGGGACACATCTAGTTCACACGCTCAACGGCACCGCCATCGCGATCAGCCGAGCCATCATCGCGATCATGGAAAACCATCAAATGGCAGATGGCCGCATCCGAGTTCCGGCCGCGTTGAGACCATGGATGGGCAAAGAAATCATCGGTTAACACTGCCGAGTTCACAATGAAACGCGGTCGACATCCGGAAGCACAATGTCGCTCGTTCCAGGGCACACCCATCTCGGATACTCGCGAGACGGATCGATACACCCGCCTTCCAAATAAACACCGCGCGGATCTTGGAGTCTTTCCATCGATTGCATGATCTGACCTATTTCGGCAGGATTTGCGAGCGATGATCGGATATGGGACTGAACGACATTCTCATCGATTCGCAGTTCACCGGTATTGTCGCGATAGGTTGCATTCCGCCAGTGAAAAATCTCTAAGCATTTTGCTTGCAGAGTAAAGGATTGATTGCTCTTCCAAAAATCGCTAAACAACCCATCTCCCAGATAAAATACCCATGACCCTTCGAAGCCAACCGCATCGGACGAAACGATGTCCGGGTTGCGAAACCAAACCCGATCACCTGGTACATAGTATTTGGCAGGCAGTGGATTTTCGCGAGAACCGTATTCTCTCATGAAAACCTCATGGAATTCACCGGAACGAATCGAACGTTGTTCCGCTTGATGTTGAAGTCGTTTGAGCAGTTCTCGATTGCAACAATTTGCTTCTTCGGCCAATCCCAAAGCGACGATGTATTCTGTCGCCCGATAGCATGAAAAAGAATACGCGGTAACGCCTTCTGGTGGTTGCGTTGCATTCCGCAAGGCCTCGATCATGCATTTGCCAGGGCGAACGATAAATCCACGGTTCTCATCGTAGTCCCAGTATTCAATGGGTCGTTCCGCCTCGTAAGCAGCAAAGGAAAGAAAGGTCTTTCTCGCAGCTTCAACAATGTTGCATCGAACGCGAATGGCAGATTCCAATTCGTTCACGCTTGGGAACTCAAACGGGACGGGACCAGCCAGCATCGCAAAAAGTATTTCTTTTTCAAGATCGCTTCGATCTCGATTGGATAACGAAAGCCGAGTTGCCAATTGCAGAGTATCCCCACCCGGCGTCCATTGATCGAGTCCTTCTTTCACAAATCCAAACTGAACGACGGGGCAAGGGCCAGAAAGCATTAGGCCGATATCGACATTTCCTATCATTCCTCGCTTTTCAAGCCAATCAAGGCACTGGTCGACCGTTCGGTCCGAGGATCCAGCCGCCTGATTCCAAACACAAATCCCACCACCTCTTCGATTCTGACTCTCCGCGACTCGATCCATTTATTTGTATTTCCTTTGGAAGAGAATGACCGATGATGCTTTGAGCCAAACCCATGTTTGAGCCAAACCCATGATCGTATTTAGGTAGGAAGGTAGGTAGTTAGGTAGGACACAGCAACGAAAGCAGACGTAGGTGTCGTCAAATCCCGAGACCGGAATTCGCCTCCCAAAATTACTTCTTAGCCTTCGGCGGTAAACGCATTATAATACACTCTTTCAAGTCGGCGGATTTCTGGGGTCGGAATTCGGAATGATGATCAGGGTTTTCTCTACGTTGGGCCACTTCCATTCCTCGGTGGTTTCGACCCTTGTCGGAGAACAGCCCAGCTACATAAATGCCGGGCAACGTGTTGCGTTGCTCGACGGAATCAAAGGAATAGCCGCTTGTGTCATCGTAGGACATCACTTGAGCGAATTCTCGCCAAGCGCGGAACTGGCCAATCAATTTGCGCCAAGTCTGATGTATGGGATTTACAACTACGGATTGTTTATTGTTCACCTATTTTTCGTCTTCGGTGGATTCGCATTGGCGATGGCGATGCCCGACGAAACGATTTCATGGCGTAAAGCTTTCTCCTCCTTCGGAACAAGATACGTCCGCTTAGCGGTTCCCTATCTTGTCATGCTACTCCTCTTGGTTGCTGTGTCCTGGTCAGCCTTGGGTCGCACCATGGAGCCGCCGCTAATCGATTCCTTTTCTTGGTCGCAATTGTTCGCTCACGTGTTTTTTCTTCAAGATGTACTGGGCTATGGGAATTTGTCGGCGGGCACATGGTATTTATGTATCGATCTTCAGTACGTGGGCCTGTTTTTGATGATTCAGGCATTGCTGAATACGGTAGGAAAAGTCACTCGGCAGGATTTCGACGGACCCGTTGCTATGTCCGTAGTATTGATTCCTCTGGGGTTGGTATCCGTCTGGTATTGGAATCGAATCCTCGAGTACGAGGTCTTTGTTTTTTACTTCCTGGGGCCACTGGTCCTAGGTTCGCTTATCGCATGGACACTCAAAGGCAAAATCTCTTGGTGGGTACTTCTCTTTTATGCGACAGCCATGACAGCGTCCCTCGCGATCGAATTTCGACCAAGAGTCTTAGTTGGGCTCGGCTCAGGGCTGATCCTGGTCGCGTGTATCCGATTCTGGCAGACGCTTCCGATTCCGTCACCCATACTTTGGCTGGGGAAAGTCTCGTATAGTTTGTTCCTAATTCACTATTTGGTGAATGGAGTGGTATTGAATGGACTAGATCCTTGGATAGGTAGTAGCCCCGCGCGGGCCTTTGCTGCCCTACCGATCGCCTTCTTGGCAAGCCTTGTTGCCGCAGCGGGACTGTACTATTGGGTCGAAGCCCCAAGCGATCGATTTCTCAAATCGCTGCGGAAGAAACGCTGTCACCCCTAGATGTTTTTTCGCACCCCAGCTTGTCAAAACTAGGCGAACGGATAGACTTCATCCAGTCACGGATCCCCACCGCTAGAGTATTGATCGCCAAATTTACATGGATTTACTAGAAAAGCAAAGCGAATCCCCGGTTCGTCCTGTAGATCAGTTGGTTCTCGATATACTCCGCCGAAAAGAGGGTCTGTCGGTTACCGACCTAATGGAGCGGCTTGAAGTAACAGCAACCGCCATTCGCCAGAGATTGGATCGCCTGGAAGAATGCGGTTTTATCGAACGTCGCAAACAGAGCGTCGGTCGAGGGCGTCCTTCCTTTAGCTATTTTTTGACTGGTCTCGGATGGCGTCAGGCGGGGGTGACATATAGTGATTTAGCGATTGCTATGTGGAATGAGATCAACAAGCTAGACAACGAGGTTTTCAAAGCTGTCTTGATCGATCGCGTTTCCCAGCGAATGGGCGGATCATTTCGGGAAATGCTGCCGGACGCTCCGCTTGAGGAACGAATGCGGGTCATGGCTAGCGTACTTTCAAATCGCAAGATACCGACATGCATAACGAACGGCTTTGGTTTGCCTGTTTTGGAGGTTCAAGCGTGTCCTTATCCAGATCTAGTCGGAGATGGGTTTGACAGAAGCGTATGCAATCTAGAAACAAAAGTGATCAGCGCTGCTTTGGGACACAACATGGAGTTGTCGCAATGTCGACTCGATGGGCACAGTTGCTGCCAGTTCAAACCTGCGGTTATCACCGAAGTTGTCGCGAACCAAATCGCAGGGTCGACTCGCTGAAAACCACTCCAAACTTACCTTTTAACCTTTTTCAAACTGTCTTTTGGATCAAAAATAACGATGTCCCATATTCTTCGAATTGAAAATTTGCATGTCGCTGTCGATGGGAAAGCAATCTTACGTGGCGTCAATTTAGAAATGAAGTTTGGCGAAACCCATGCGATGATGGGGCCGAACGGCTCGGGGAAGAGCACGCTCGGATTGGCGATCGCGGGACATCCCAACTACGTGATCACGGAGGGGACCATCACTCTGGATGGTGAGGACATTACCGAGTGGGAGGCTGACCAACGTGCTCGCGCCGGAATCTTTATGGCTTTTCAAAGGCCGGTTGCCATTCCGGGAGTGAAGACCGCAGACTTTTTGCGACACGCAGCGACAAACGTGCGACGACCGGACCGCAAGGAAGGCGAAGACTTGATTCCAATGCGTGAATTTCGCAAGGAACTTAAGGCGAAGATGTCCCAGCTCAAAATCGATACGGAGTTTGCACGCCGTTACGTCAACGACGGTTTCTCCGGTGGCGAAATGAAGCGGGCTGAGATCCTCACGATGGCAATGCTTTCGCCAAAATTTTCGATTCTTGATGAAACCGATAGCGGGCTCGATGCCGATGCTGTCAAGCTTGCCAGCGCTTCGATCGCGGAAATTGGTCGCGACAAAATGGGGCTCCTAATCATCACCCACCATGATAAACTCCTTGAGCATAACCCACCTCAATTTACTCACGTGATGTTGGGTGGCCGAATTGTCGAGACGGGCGGGGCCGAACTTGCCCGCGAACTACATGACCATGGTTATGATCGTATTCGCAAGACCTATCCGGACGCGGAAGCAGCAAATCAAGAAATGCTCGCGAAAGAGGAAGCGGTCGCGGTCTAACCGATCCGGCTCAATCCAAACCTCAAAAAATAACTGTCCTCAAAAAATAATTGTCCGAACAACGCCGCAATCCATTGCGGCCTACCCAGAATAGAAATAATCGCATGTCAACAGATATCGCATCGTCGGAATCGATTGGGGAAATCAACAAGTATGATTTCAGAACCGAGAGCAAAGCGTTTTTCAAGGCTCGCAAAGGAGTCGACGCGGAGATCGTAAACCAGATTTCCGAAATGAAGAATGAACCGGAGTGGATGCGGAACTATCGCCTCAAGGCGTTAGAGATCTTCAATTCCAAGCCGATGCCAAACTGGGGCGGAGCCATTGATATCAATTTTCAAGATATCTACTACTACCTCAAGCCCACCGATAAGCAGGGGAAAACTTGGGACGAAGTTCCCCAAGAAATTAAGGACACTTTCGACAAGCTTGGGATTCCTGAAGCGGAAAAGAAATTCCTTTCGGGTGTGAAAGCTCAATTCGAGAGCGAAGTGGTTTACGGATCTCTCAAGCAAGATCTTGCCGACCAAGGCGTGATCTTCACCGATACCGATTCGGCCATCCGAGACTACCCTGACCTAGTCCGAGAGTACTTCGGTACGATCATCCCGTCGACCGACAACAAGTTCGCCGCCCTCAACTCTGCGGTCTGGTCTGGCGGTTCGTTTATTTACGTGCCAAAGGGAGTCAAAATCGAATTCCCTCTTCAAGCCTATTTTCGCATCAACGCAGAAAACATGGGGCAATTCGAACGAACCTTGATCATCGTCGACGAAGGTGCCTCGGTGCATTATGTAGAGGGCTGCACCGCCCCAATGTATTCGTCCGAATCGCTCCATTCGGCAGTGGTCGAAATCATTTGCAAACGCGGTAGCCGATGCCGTTACACGACCATCCAGAACTGGGCAAACAACATTTACAATCTTGTGACCAAGCGGGCGGTTGCTTACGCAGACGCCACCATGGAATGGGTGGACGGCAATCTTGGTAGCAAGTTGACAATGAAGTATCCAGCCGTGTACATGCTGGAGCCAGGCGCCCGAGGCGAGATTTTGTCTATCGCCTTCGCCTCGAAAGGCCAACATCAAGATGCGGGTGCAAAACTAGTTCACTGTGCACCTCACACCACAGGTCAAATCATCAGCAAATCCATTTCAAAAGGTGGCGGACGCAGCAGCTATCGCGGCTTGGTCAAAGTCGAAAAGGGTGCCAAAAAATCGAAGTGCAACGTGGTTTGCGATGCGTTGATCTTGGATTCCAAAAGTCGCAGCGATACCTATCCCTACATTGAGATCTTAGAACAGGATGTCAGCGTCGGGCACGAAGCCAGCGTCTCGCGTATCGGAGAAGAACAAATGTTCTATCTGATGAGCCGTGGCTTATCTAACGCTGAGGCCAGCACCATGATCGTCAACGGTTTCATTGAGCCACTCGTCAAGGAATTGCCGATGGAGTATGCCGTAGAAATGAACCGTTTGATTCAGTTGCAAATGGAAGGGTCAGTGGGCTAACCGTATGACAACGACAATTTCTCGCAACGACCTTGCCGGTTTTAATCAAACCGGTTTCAATCAACTTTTGGAAAGACGCATCGATCCCGTCTGGCTCACCCAAGCACGAAAAGACGCCTGGGCGGCGTTCGAATCGATGGGGTGGCCTAACCCTCGCGATGAGAATTGGATGCGTTCCGATCTCCGCGGATTCAAGCTGGATCGATACCAACCCATCAATGAATCCGAGACACAATCGGTTGAGAATGCCCCGGTTCGGCTAATCCAAGGGGTGAATGTTGGTGGCTCGCTGAGGTCCGAGAATGGCGTCGTGACAACGGAATCACTCGATCCGAAGTACGCAGCTCAAGGCGTCATCTTCGGTTCCCTGAGCCGATGCGCACGGGATCACGCGGAACTAGTGAAGAAGTATCTCCATTCGCAGATCGATATTCATGCCGATCGGTTCGCGGCTTTGCAAGCAGCCATGTGGACGGATGGCTACTTTCTTTATGTACCAAAAAATGTAGTGGTGGATAAACCCCTTCATATCCATGCGGCTATGGGCGACGGCAAAGTCGACGTGACGCACGTTTTGGTAATCCTAGAGGAAGGTGCCGAAACCACTGTCCTATTTGAATCGACCAGCCCGAACGATGATGCTGGCGGATTTCATTGTGGTGGTTTGGAATTTGTATTAAATGCGCGTTCCAATCTCCGATTTGTTGGTTTGCAAGACTGGGGTTGTGGCACTTGGCATTTCGCTCACAAACGTGCACGCGTCGGTCAAGATGCAAACCTCCAGTGGACGATTGCCGCCATGGGATCGCGGTTTGCTCAAGTGGACCAACAAGTAGCGCTTGTTGGACCTGGCGCCAGCAGTCACGTAAATGGAGTTATGTTTACACGGGATAAACAACACCTCACTTACAATACCATTCAACAGCATTCGGCGCCCCATTGCACGAGCGACTTCCTTTACAAAGCGGTGTTGCAAGATCGATCCCGAACCGTTTGGCGGGGGATGATCAAGGTGGATGTCGGGGCGGACAAAACCGACGGGTATCAACGCAACGACAATTTACTTTTGAGCGACAACGCCAGAGCGGATTCGATTCCTGGTCTCGAAATCAAAGCGGATGACGTGCGCTGCACTCACGGTAGCACAAGCGGACGAGTCGACGAAGAGTTGATTTTCTATGCACAGTCACGAGGTTTCACGAGGGTCGAGGCCGTGCGTTTGATCGTGACTGGATTCTTCCAACAAATCTTTGACCGAGTCACCATCGAAAGTGTGCGAGAAGCTCTAGGTGTTGCAATCGCTCGACAAGTTCGCCAATACGAATAGAAAGTTTCTTCTCAACGACAATGGCTTCACAAATAAAAGAATTTCAACTCGCCTGCAAGCTTAGCGATCTCAGACCGAATCATCCGAATACGATCGAGATTGACGATCGGTTTGTTGTGGTCGTACTCCTGAACGCTCAAGTGTTTTGCTTAGAGGATTTATGTACTCACGACGGAGGAACGCTCGGGGACGGCGAGATGGATGGCAACTGTTTGGTGTGTCCAAGGCACGGAGCCAAATTTGATGTTCGAACCGGTGAGGCCATGTGCATGCCTGCGACCGAACCCACTTTGTCTCACGAAGTCGAAGTTCGAGGCGACGAGGTGTTTGTCCGGCTTCGCGATACGGTATAGTTTAGTAAGCTTGGTGAACTGTTCACCGATCCTGTTCCCTTTCAACTGCCACAATCCAATCCAATCCAATTGAAAAATGCCTATTTCCGAAGACCAAGTTCGCGATCAATTGAAACTAGTGATCGATCCTGAGTTGTTTGTTAACATCGTCGACTTAGGCCTAATCTATGTTGTTGACATTCAACCAGGCGAAGACGACAAGCAAAATGTCAATGTCGAAATGACGTTGACCAGTCCGATGTGCCCTGCCGGTCCGCAATTGGTTGCCAACAGCAGACAGGTTGTCGAATCGATCGAAGGCGTCGGTGCGGTCGACATCAAAGTCGTGATGGACCCGCCATGGACACAAGATTGCATGACCGAAGACGCGCGAGATCAATTAGGCATTTTCTAGGTCAAACCATTGTTCAAGAAAGAGTTGAATGCATGGACGCCCATGTGACGTACGCCGATCTGTCTGAGCTGCAAGACGAGTTTATCGAATTAGAAACGGCAGACGAGCGAATCCAGTTTTTGATCGAGCTTGGGCAGACCTTACCAGCCTTTCCAGACAAATTCTGCACGGAGGAATTTCGGGTGGTTGGTTGTCAAAGCATGGTTTGGATTGTTCCAAAGTGGGATGGTGAGCAATTTCATTTCCAGGCCTCGAGCGATGCTCCGATGGTGAGAGGACTCGTAGCGCTTTTACTGTCCATCTACTCGGGAAAGGAGCCGGCGGTTATCTCTGCATTTCCCATTGAGTCCCTTCTCGAAAAACTGCACTTAAAGTCATTTTTGTCCCCATTGAGAAGCAATGGTCTGCACTCAATGATTCGCCAAATTCGCCAATACGCAGAGTCCAAGCAATCGGCGTCGGATCCGCACTTTTCGCCAAAGAGGGATTTGCAGTTAGACCGTGCACAAGACTTAGGTCCATTGCATTTGCGCATCGAATCGATTCGAGCCGACTTTCCGATATTGAAAGTCCAGAATGAATCGGGAGTGCCGATCGCTTACTTGGATAACGCGGCTTCCTCTCAACGTCCACAGTCTGTGATCGATTCTATCTCAGATGTGTTCTCCGGGCACTACGCCAACGTTCATCGTTCTGGGCACGAGTGGGCTGTCGCGACCACGGAAAAGCTTGAAGCGAGCCGCGAAGCAGTCCGTCGATTTATCCATGCGTCGAAATGCGAAGAAATCATTTTTACCGCTGGGGCGACTGCATCGATCAATTTGATCGCTTTTGCTTGGGGAGATGCAAACCTGAAAAGTGGCGATGAGATATTGATTTCGGAAATGGAGCATCATTCGAACATCGTCCCGTGGCAGCAGCTGTGCCAACGCAGGGGATGCACGATTCGATGGGTGCCAGTGCGAGCCGACTACACATTGGATTTCGAGCGATTCGAGTCCATGCTTTCGAACAAGACCAAGTTGGTTGCGATTACGGCCGTTTCGAACGTTTTGGGAACGATCAATCCAGTGCGGCAAATGGCAGCCGCCGCCCATGCCTATGGTGCAACCGTTGTTGTGGATGCCGCTCAAGCGACGCCGCACGGATCGATCGATGTGCGGGAGTGGGATGCCGATTTCGTCGTCTTTAGTGGTCATAAGATGTTGGCGTCCTCAGGCGTTGGGGTCTGCTACGGGAAACGCTCACTGCTTGAATCTATGCCACCGTGGCAAGGAGGAGGCAGCATGATAAAATCGGTCACCTTCGACGGTTTTTCGGCTGCGGGTCTACCGCACAAATTCGAGGCTGGCACACCTCCGATCGCGGAGATTATTTCGATGAAGCCCGCAATCGAATATCTGGAAGCGATCGGCCACGATCGTTTGATGGAGCACGAGAGGCTTTTGGTGGGGCGAGCGATCGCGGGGCTTGCAAAGTTAGACCGAGTTCAAATGTACTCTCCGGCCTTGGATAACAAATGCGGAGTGATTTCGTTCTCGGTTGAAGGTATTCATGGAGAGGAGATTGCTCGGGTTCTTGATAGCCGAGGAATCGCGATTCGAGTTGGCCATCATTGCGCGATGCCATTGCACTCGCGGTTGGGTGTTTCGGTCACGTGCCGAGCCAGTTTCTATTTATACAACACAACCGACGAAGTCAGTCGTTTCGTTGAATCGGTTGGGAATGCGATCCGCTTGTTGAGTCGCTAGCGCCCGATGGCGTTATCGATCGCGTGGTCAAGTTCGATTCGAGAAAATCCAATTTCGCAGCATAATTGTCGAAGGAACTCGATAAGGAATTGAGTGCGACGCTCTGCTTCGTCTCGTCCTGCCAGAGTCTGCATGGTCTTTTGGAGACCCAGCAACTTGGAAAAGAAATGGTCGACGGATTGTTCCGAGTCCTTAGGGGGTCGATCGATAGGAAACGGCTGGTCCGGATGAACCAAGCGTTGTCCCATCGAACCTCCGGTCATTAGACATCGAGCCAATCCGATTGCCCCCACGGCTTCCAGTCGATCCGCATCCTGGACCACTTTTGCTTCGATGCTCTCGCACGGAATATTCGCGGAAAAGCTATGCGATCGAATACATGCCGCAATGGACGCATGAAACTCTTTTGGGTACCCGATGGACATTAGAAAGCTTTCGGCGCTTGTTGCCGCGAGCGATGAAGCCATCTTGCGTTCAGGTGAATTCTTGGAAACGATCACGCAATCATGCAACCAAGCGGCGGGAAGATAGACTTCAAAGTCAGCGTTTTCCGCAATTCCGATCCGGTTTGCATTCTCGACTACTCGACGAACGTGATCGATTCCGTGACCTGAGTCCGCCGATTCCATTTGACCACTTACCCACGTTTCGATCTGCGGTTGCCATTCGCGTTTCCACTGATCCATATTGACTTGCCTCGATTGCTGAATCCGTACGTTAGACTTCAAATGACATTCCGTCGTCGTCCATCGAACAACCTGCGTCGATGCCAAGTTGGGACTGAAGACGCGGAAGTTCGCGTGCAAAAGTGTCGGTGCTGCTATGCACGTGTTCGGCTTCGGTGATAAATCGAATTTGCTCGTCCGGATAAACATCGTGTTTGATGAGTATACGCTCAAACGCTTCAAGGGGGGACCCGTAGCAAATCAACATTTTGTGCTCATCAAATTGCACTTCCTGTTGTTTACGAGGGTTTAGTACAGCGATTCCAGTACAACCGTCGTTGAGAATTAAATCTTCGAAATCATAAAATATGCTTTTAAGGACCGGTACATCGATGTGCTCGCGGTAAAGATCTTCGTGTTCACCGGATTCTCCGTAATGGCTGGTTTCGAGGACGACATCGACATCGTTGCCGAGGCAATCGACAAGATCCAGGAACAGCTCGAATAGCCGTTCTCTCGAAGCGGATGCCATAATGACTGGAACTTGAGAATTGGTTTTTGGGTCCGTGTACGAATCGTTTCGAAATCCTTGCCGGGGTACGACTTGAAGATCATACGAAGGACGAACTGCATCGGTGAGATCAAACGCACCGTACCGGAACACACCCATGTGCGATTCGAGTTCCTCGTTGTTAAGCCTTTGAAAGCTCGAGGTCGGATTGGCGCGTGAGTTTGCGTCTGTGGCTGATTCAGTTGTGCTGGATTGGTATCCGGGAGCGTTGCCCATTGGAATAGCTCGTGCTTTTCTAGGGTAAATGGGAGCGACTAGTAAATTGATCGTTTGCGTTGCCTCAGATCCGCTGAAGAACAACGAAGACTAGGTCACCATGCCACCCAACATTCCAATTTCGCTATTTTTCCAAACGAATTCTCGCTAGTACAATCGTCATAACCTGAATACTCTCTAAGCATCTGAACGAGTCCTGCCAAGTTTTAGTTAAAATAGAACTCGGTTCAACGCAATCTCTCATCCAAAACTGTTATGTCAAAGCCATCAACAATGATCCGACACTCACTTCTTTTCTTTTTCTTGTTCCTGACTTGCGTTCCTGGCTGCGAAACGAGAATACCCGAACCACCCGACGAGAGAACGGAAAGAATCCTTCAAGACTTGGGCGTTGTACCCCAACCCAAACCTGTTAAGTCCGAAGACTCGTCTGCCGATTCTAGGGTCGAGGCTGATCAAACAATGGCCGATGAGCGGTCGGTTATCCAGCCAACGTCATCTGTTGATAATGTGACCAAGCGTTGGATCACCGCAGATCAATTGCCGCGAGAGATCTGGGAGGTTCAGTATATTGGCAACAACCCGATCGGATACATGCACCGAAAAGTAAGTGTTACCGAAAGCTCAGGATTTGAGATCGAAGCCAACAGTCGAACAACGGTTTCGATCAAGGGTGAGCCATTGGTCCAACGATTGAAGATCAATACCACCGAAACCGAAACCGGCGCATTGCGCCGAATAGAAGGATCGATTGAAATTGGCGACAACAAGCAGACTTTCGAAGGCAATGTAAATAGCAGTGACGGCAAGATGACTTTGAAAGGCATCAACAATGGACAAGCGACTCCCGAACTCACCATCGACTGGAATCCGGAATATCGAGGTCCATTTGCCGTCGATCAGTCCATGCTGCGTCAACCGCTCGTACCAAAGGAAACGCGTAAGCTTAAGTACTTTGATCCGATTTTGGGCAAAGTCGTCGAGGGGAAATTAAAGGCAGCGGACGATTTCTTTAAAACGCCCACCATGTTCGTTGGCTCGCGTCATCTTTTGGAAGTTAGCAACATAAGCACCGTTGGCAACGATACGATGCAAGCCTTTTTATGGGTAGACGAAAAAGGCGAGGGCTACAAATCGATCATGCAGTCCGCAGATATTCGTTCGTTTCGAACGGAGCCAATTGATGCCCAAATTCTCGCTTCTGTTTTCGACCTGCGCGCGATTTCGTCCAAAACAATCAAATTGGCAGGTGAAGTGGATCGGTTGATGAGCAACGGCACCAACATCGTTTCTGAAACGTTTCGCATGAAAAACAGTAACAATGATCCGTTTAAGCTGTTTTCGGATCGGACCAATCAATCCAAAAAATCACAAAACGCAAGTACCGTGGACATAACTGTCTTTCGAGTTGGATTAAACCCAAACGAGATGGATGGAGTGGAACTAAAAATGGACAACGATGCCAGTTCGCAAGTTGACTCCGATTTCATCCCATCCAAAAGCCCCATTATCCAAGCGTTCGCCCGAGCATTGGTTGCGTCCGAATCCAAGCTCGATGAAGGCAACATGTCACTTTTTGAAAAAGTGAAGGTTTGCAGGGAAGAACTAGTCAAGCAAATTAAATTCAAGGAATTTGATAATCAAATCGGTTCAGTGCTGGAAACCACGAAAAGCAAACAAGCCGATTGCGTCGAACATGCTCTCCTTTTCGCATCCGTATGCAGAGCAATGGGTATTCCGACCAGAATTGCTCTCGGAATGATTTTTAACCGCAACAAGGAAGAGCCTGAAATGAAGTTTCATGCGTGGATCGAATTCCACGATGGTGAACGCTGGGTACCAAGCGATTCGAGCGACCAACAATTTCCAACTTCGATCGATCGAATCAAGGTACTTGAGTCGAATTTCACAGACCCGAACCCTTACTTGGATATCCTCAAGGTCTATCAAATCATGACCGAACTTGAGATTAGCGTCCTGTCTCAGTAGTTATTACTCTTGAATTTGTAGCGGAATACCGTGAGTCAAACTGACAGTGCTTGCACGCGTTGGTCATCGAAGAGTCGCAAGATCGTTTGTGCGATTATTGTGGTGTTGGGATTCTTAGTGCGTGCGTCGGCTGCAGTGGTTTGGCAATCGAGTATTACTGACGAATCCCACTTTAAGTGGGGAGACAGCGACACGTATTGGACCTTGGCAAGAACGATCGCGAATGGGACGCCCTATCAGTATGGCAGTCCAGATTCCAAAATATTCCGCGCTCCATTGTATCCGCTGTTTCTTTCCCCGTGGACAATGCTCTTGCCGGCAGGTGAGAGGGGGACTTGGACGGCAATCATGGCAGCTCGCTTGGCTGGCTGTGTACTTGGGGCCATTTGCATTGGATTGGTGATGCGTTTGGCTTCCCATCTAACGCGAGCGTCAGCATTATTGGTTTCGGAGGAGAGAGGCTTCTGCCGAACCCATGGTTGGGCTGGATTGCTAGCCATGCTGTATCCCGGTGCGATAGGCATGAGTATCTTCGTTTTGAGCGAATCTCTTTTTTGCCCGTTCATGATTCTGTCCCTTTTTTCGACTTATTTAGCCATCGAATCGAACAACGACGAGAATCGAAAAGGGGCTTTCATTTGGATTATCCTGGCCGGAGTCTTGAGCGGTGCTGCCTGTCTGACTAGGCCGAGTTGGAGCCTTTGGCCCGCCGTTCTTTTCCCATATTTGTTCTTGGTAATGGTCCCGTGTGTCCCACGGATTCACTGGCGAAAATTGCGAGAATGGGTGACATGTTGCGTTTTGTATTGCGCTGGGATCTGCTTGGTGATGAGCCCATGGTGGATTCGAAACTACAATATTACTGGCAAATTTGTGCCGACGACGTTGCAAGTCGGAGCGAGCTTGTATGACGGTTGGCACTCGGGCGCGTCCGGTAGTAGCGACGAGAACATGAATTTCGTCACCGCCTTCGAAATCGAACAAAGAGCCGAAGATCATCCCTTGGAAAGCCAGTCTATAGCTCTCGACGGAACGTATGAGTGGCGACTCGATCGAAGAATCAAGAATGCTGCTATTCAATGGGCGTACGAAAACTCATCTGACGCCAGAAAGCTCGGATTGGTAAAGTTAATCAAGACGTGGTCTCCTCTCCCAGTTGCACGCGAACTTGGCAGCGACGCGGTGAGGTGGCTAGAAGCGATTGGCTATATGGCGATCGTGTGCTTCGCCGCGGTAGGTATTTGGCAATGCCGACATTTGCCGGGTGGGTGGTTAGTCGCGATGCCATGCTTTTACTTTGGCGTGTTGCACATGTTCTTTATCGGTTCGGTGCGATATCGGCAGCCCGCCGTGTTGGTATTGTGCGCACTGGGGGGCATTGGTTGCACCGTGCTCGCCAAATGGATAGGCAGTCATTGCAAGCGGGATAAAGCGAATTCGATGGATCGATAGTCTCAAACAATGTCACGGTCGACAACAACAACAACAACTGAAACCCTTGTGAATAACTCTACCGAGTCCCTTCGGCGGAGCAGGGAGCGCGCTTGGGAACATCGATTTGTTTGGCTACTACTTTTCGCAATCCTGGGGCTCTGGGGCTGTTTTTCGCTAATTGGAAAGGTCGACGGCAAGCTTACGTCCGAGATCCAAGAGCGAATTCAAAAGGAGTTCCCAACTCACCTTGTATTCATCGATCGGGCTCATCTGCAAGCCGGGCAGTCGATCACGATCGAGGGTATTCGCATTGCCAAGCCGACCAGCCAAGGGTTCCGAGACGTTTTGCGATGCGGACGTGTTGTTTGCTTTGGTCCGATTGACCTGATTGGGTTGGCTCAAGGGCAACTACCTGTTCAAAAAGTGGTCTCAGACGATGTCGAGGTCTGCATTTGGCCATTAGGCGACGGCAGATTGAGCGTCGAAGAGCTATCGAGTCGAAAACCGATCAGCCCGAACCTGCCATCGATTGAGGTGAGATCCGGTCTTGTACGGATAGGAAACGAATCGGGTAAAGCCCAGCAGGAGACTATTTGCCATGACTTACGTGCGAAAGTCACCTTGGCACCACGCTGGAAGGATGGTCATGTTACGCCTTTGTCGGCACGAATTTTGGCAAGTGTGTCCAGTAGCTATTTCAATAGTGCATCACTGAACGCATCCTTGAGTGAGGACAAATCGTCTTGGATTGCACAAGGAAGAATTGTCAAGCTTGATTATTCCCCGCGACTAGCCAATCAACTGCCGAACATCCTTCAGCCTTATCTGAGTCAAATGGCGGGTTTTAGCGGCGAATTGAACTCAGAATTTGCTGCAAGATCCGATTCAGGACGAGTGACCTTCGACACAAAGTCGACCATCAGAAACGGCCGTTTGCTCCATCCAATGGTGCCCTATCCACTCGAGTCTTTATCGGGCGAAGTCCATTGCAAGAACGGGCTATTGCAACTGAGTAACGTTCGAGCATTCAGTGGACAAACAAGTATCGCATTTGCTTGCGATATGTTTGGGTATTCGATCGGCTCACCGTTGCAAGCATCCATCAACGTGCAAAATCTGATGCTCGACCAACGACTCTACCAAGCTATGCCAGCGGGAATGCAAGAAACGTGGCAGAAGTTGAACTTGAATGGGTTGGTAGATGCTCATGCGAAACTGGTTTTCGATGGAAACAAATGGACACCCAAAGTGGTTGTGCGTGCTAAGAATGCGGGTCTCGAAACAGAGTTCTTTCCATATCCCGTCCATAATATCTCGGGCGAACTCGTTTACGAAAATGATTCGATCATATCCAACGAACTCATCGGCCTAGCGGGCGATCAAAAGATCCGGGGTGCGTTGACGATGACGAAGGCCCAACCGCGTTGGTTGATGGACCTGAAACTAGCGGCAGACGGACCGATCGCAATCGACGATACGTTGCTCAAGGCGTTGACACCTCGCAATACCCCTGAGAGTAGTATTCATAAATTCATTCTGTCGCTTCATCCCAGCGGCACGGTGATGCTCAAACAAGGTCATTTTGTACGGACGGCCGAACGGCCAGATAACGTATCGCGTAGCCTGGAGTTGACGTTCTCGGAATGCTCAATTAGGTACGATCATTTCCGATACCCCATTGTCGACGTACACGGCGCAGTGACGCTGGACAACGAGCGGCTCTTGCTGAAGGACTTCGTTGGACGTAATGATGGAGCACGGATCGCGGGTCATGGTGTTTGTCAATGCCGTAACTCTAATCTCGAAACGCTGGACTTGTTATTCGAAGGGCGCGACGTCGGGCTAGACGAAGAGCTCCAGCAGGCATTGCCAACGAGCGTTCGCGGACTTTGGGATCAAATCCAACCGAGTGGTGTTCTCGATCATGTTGCAGTTCTCATTCGTCGCAAGGATGCGAAATCACCTGTTGATCTTAGCGTTGAAATCACCGAAGCCAGAGAAATGGAATCCCATGCCGCCCGGGCGGTTTCGGTGCGTCCAACGTCGCTGCCTTATCAAGTAAATGATGTTGCCTGCAATATTGTTTATCGCCCAGGCCGAATCGATATCAACTCCTTGTCCGGGAACCACGATGCCAGCCGTCTTCAAACGGAAGGTCAATGCCGACTTCATTCCGACGGAACTTGGGATGGAATGCTAACGTGGTTGCCTGCGACACGATTGCTGGTGGATCAGAGTCTCTTAAACTGTTTGCCCAGTTACTTGAGAGACCCCCTGGTTCGTGTGGATTTCCGAGGCCCTGTAAGCATCACTGGCAAGACGCGAGTTTCTTCGCCGCCCTCGTCTGCGGAGTCCATTGTTCGTGAGTGGGACCTAGAACTGCAATTGGAGGACGGACGACTGGGAGGTGGAGGAATTGCCTCCGGCATTTGCGGATCGATAAGCCTTGTGGGTGAGAACACGGCATTGGGGCCGATGGCTTTCGGAAACTTAATACTCGATAGGTTGGCGATTAAAAACGTTGCAGTCACGGGTGTATCTGGACCGTTTGCATTCAGTCGCCAAGAAGTATTATTCGGTCGCGATGCATCGGCTTGGCAAATCAAAAACAACCTTCGACCGCCGAGCTTCCATCAAGGCACTCCGAACGACTCGGTCGCCAACGCCAATTACATGTCGCCTCGCAATTCCGTCCATTCCGCTTCTCAAGCATCGTACCGAAGCGAAATGCAAGACGCTCTTTCGAATCGACCCGGGTTACTTCATCGCAACTCCCCGCAACCCACAGAGGATCCGAATGCGATTCGATCGAGCGAAGATGTTCCGACATTGGACATCAAAGAGAACGATATCCGAGCACGGACCCTCAGCGGCACCATTTTTGTGAGCGGAGTGGAACCATTAGACGCTCAACAGAGAGCCAAGTATCGCTTGCGATTGGTGGATTCGGACCTTCAAGGTTTTCTACTCGACCTTGGGGAATCTAATACGGGCGCCTCGGGTCGGCTTTCAATTCAATGCGATTTGCAAGGTGCATTGACCAATACATCTGCCCTAGAGGGGCAGGGGCGAGGCTGGCTGCGTCGCGCAAATTTGTACGAGCTACCGGCCATGGTTCGCCTCTTTCGAATGTTGTCCGTCACTCCTGGGCAGGGCGCATTTGATTCAGCAGATGTACAATTTGGAATTGATGGCGAACGGCTTCCCATTCATGAATTGCTTCTTGACGGCGACATCGTTTCGATGCGAGGTTCGGGTTGGGTTAACATGCGTCGCGAGTTGCACCTCGATATGTTTGCAAACGTAGGCCGCCGAGGTATCGTCGGCGCGATCTTTCACCCGATCTCGAACTCGGGCGCCGCCAATTTATGGCAAATCGAGGTCAACGGCACAACAGCCAATCCACAGATCCGGCGTCCAATGCAACTCATCAACACCTTTGACAAAGTTTCCCCAGCCAATGATGGCGAACCATCCCCTCAGTAGAATATGCAAATCGTACCCAGTAGCGGAGGCTGGACCAATGCAGCCGCATCCAGTCAACATGCGATTAGCGATGCAAAGCATTCGAATGCGAGCACCCATCGCCCAGCCGACGATGCAGCAGTGAGCCAGCTTGAGCAAAGCGGGAAAACCTCGGATCGCGACCCAAACGAGCGTTACGATGGCCCACAACGCGACCACAGCTGTTCCGAATTGTCACCGAATGCAACGCCACTCTTTCAAGACGAATCGCTTTTGTCGTTGCCCGCAATCGCTGAGTCGCCGGTTTCAACACTCGACTTAATGGGATAGCGTCATCGTTGATTATTCCGCAACAGGGCGCAACACAATGGCTCGTATGTCCATCACAGCGGCAGCTGTCTTGGATTTTGGGCGGACAGCCAAGCGAGTGTTTCCTTGCTTTAGATTCAGAGAACCCACGTTCTCAACGATGATATTCTGAAAATGGCCTGTATCGCGGATGGTCCATTGCAGTGAAGCATCAGCGACCTCAAGCGACACGATCGAGCCACCGTTCTTAGCTCCGCAACCATAGTGAACGTCTACTTCGTACTCGCCATCTTTCGGAATACTCAATTCCCAATCTGCCCAGTCGTCGACTTCCGTCCAATACCCAAGCACATTCTTGTAGGATTCCGGTTCGTAACGCAGTTTTTTTCCGTGAGGCTGTCCGTCCCTGGCTAGCAACTTGATTTCATTCAATGCTTCCTTCAATTTCGGTTTTTTGCCTGCAACCACTTTATTCATCTCCGTGCGCCAGTCTCTCCATTTTTCGCCAAGGACAACCGCACTTGCGTCTGCCACAAGACGTGTCGGATCGAAATCGATATAGAGTCTCCGAAACGCAGCGAGATCGGCGTTGGGGTTGGATTTGCCGAATTGCGCTCCGCTTGCTATTTGCCATTGATGGAGCAACTCGGTGAGTAACTTGGTTTGCTCAGCGAACTTGTTGGCGACATTCGTTTGTTCACTGATATCCGCATCCAAATCAAATAATTCGACCGACGCGTTATCGAGATACTCGATCAGCTTCCATTTACCCTTGCGTACCGCAGCCGCTGGCCTACCACCTTGATTGGTGTAGTGAGGAAAATGCCAATAGAATGCCCTCTCCGGCTGCAATCCTGTTTCGCCGCCATCCAGCCAATTTTGTTTCAAGCTCACACCATCCAATGGCCCAACACTCTTGGCTGGTTCAACTCCGACCACTTGCATGAGAGTTGGCATCAAGTCCATGAGCGAAACCGGTGTGTTGATCGTCTGTCCCACTTGGATCACGTTGGGCCAACGAACGATTAACGGAATGCGGACTCCTCCTTCGTAAAGGTATCCTTTCCCCGCACGAAAAGGTGTGTTGTGTGTTGCTGGCACAGCGTGGATTTCTGGGACATGCAAGCCTCCATTGTCGCTGGAAAAGATAACAATTGTTGGTCGCGACAACGCATTGACAGCGTCCAACAGTTTCCCAGTCGCAATATCCAGCGACTCAATCGTTGCAGCATAAAGTGGATTGAACGCAGCCGCATTCTTTTCGATTAAGTCCTTCGGCGCCGCGTGTGCTACGTGAGGAGAGTGATGCGGCACGTAGCAAAACTTTGGCTTGTCGCCATTTGATTTTAGAAAGTCGATGGCTGCGTTGACGATTGCGAATTCGTTCTTGCCACCCTCCTGATCATTTAGTTTGCCATTTCCGTTTGGTTCGACCGCGACATCAAAGCCTTGCTTGGTTGGTCCACCGCCACCCAAGTGCCACTTTCCAAAATGCCCGGTACGATATCCGGCTCGCTGGAGTATTTCTGCCATCGTTGTTTCCTCGGGGGGCAAAAACGACTGGATGCGAGGATGCAAGACCAGCTGCGAGTCCGCATCGGGTCTTCCGGAAAGAAAAGTCGTCAAATGTAGTCTAGCCGGTGTCTTGCCAGTCATTAGGGCAGCGCGTGACGCGGAGCAAATCGATAAACCACAGTAAGCACTCGTGTATCGCATTCCTTCGCTTGCAAGTCGGTCCAGGTTGGGAGTGTTGTGGTCGCGACGACCATAACAGCCGAGATCGTTAATTCCGAGGTCATCCGCAAAAATCAAAACAATATTTGGGTATGCATCGTCGGAAGGATTGTTGCTACCGCCAGTTGCGAGGCACAAGTCCGATAGATGTGTCATTATCATCTGCGCCAAGAGCACTAAACCAAACGCACAGAATTTCTTCGGAAACGTGAACTGAAGCAAAACCATTTCGATCGAATCCTCGTGAGGAAGGAGAGCGTGACTGAGTAAATGCAACACCGCGCATCAAGGGACGGAAGTAATAATTCTACTCCAATTCTAATGGAACTGCTTGCAGGACTACTTTCCCGCGTGATGTACGAGATGAGCGATCTCTGGCACGATCAGGCTTTCCATGGCTAGCCGAACACCGGCCGGCGAGCCCGGCATTGTCAAAATGACTTTTTTCCCTACACGACCGCCGCTGGCTCGGCTCAACATGGCCGCTGCACCGATATCGGCGAAAGACAACATGCGGAACAACTCGCCGTAACCTGGGATCACAGCATCGTAAAGCGACTCAATGGCTTCCGGTGTGCAGTCGCGTGCCGCTAGGCCGGTCCCACCTGTTACCAACAACGCCTCGCACCCTGGTGCCTCGATCATTTCCTTTGCCGCCGTATGAATCGGAAGCGTTTCATCCGGAACGATGCGGCGCAGCAATACTTGATGCCCTGCAGCCAGCATCATCTCCTCGATCAATTTTCCACCGAGATCGTTTTCGAGAGTGCGTGTGTCACTCACCGTTAGGATGGAAACCGTGACGGAACGGGCGGCTTTGCGACGGTGTTCTTGGGTTACTTCGGAAGTCATGACCGAGCTTAAAAAAGTTGGCGATAGCGGAATTGGATGGCAGCATTGTAGCTACAATAGGGCCAAACCGTTTGTACCTCTCACCAGGAATCCAGAGTGTTAGTCAGCAAAATCATTTTCCGACCTGTTCTATTCGTTGCGATTCTCGTTGCCGCACTTGATGTCACCGCCGACGATTTCATTCCTCGCACGCAGACGGCACCGCCGGGGCCTCCTCTCTCGCCCGAACTAGCCATGGCGAAGATGACGGTTCCGGACGGTTTTCGCGTCGAATTGGTTGCGTCCGAGCCAGCCTTGCAAAATCCAGTTGCCATGGCATTCGATGATCGAGGACGCATTTACGTCACGGAGAGTTTTGAATACCCTCGTCGAGAGCCAGGCCCAGGTCGCGACAGGATCAAAATTCTTGAAGACACAGATGGGGACGGCAAAGCGGAGACTGTCAAAGTTTTTGCCGAAGGGCTGAACATTCCGTCGGGTATTGCCGTTGGACATGGCGGTGTTTGGGTGGCAAATGCGCCTGATTTATTGTTCCTCGAAGATACCGATGGGGACGATGTGGCCGACAAGACGACTGTCATTGTTACAGGCTTTGGTCGCGATGACACGCATGAATTGCCAAATGCTCTAACTTGGGGCCCTGATGGTTGCCTGTATGGACTTAACGGAGTCTTTAATCGCTCGGTTATCAAACAAGATGGCAAGGTGTTTGACTTCACCTGTGCGATGTTTCGCATTGACCCAATCACGAAAAAATTTGATTTGTTTTGCGAGGGGACGAGTAACCCATGGGGGATCGCTTTTGATGCCGAAGGAAGTGCGTTCATCAGCGCATGCGTTATCGATCACCTCTGGCACTTGACCGAATCGGCCTATTACCAACGCCAAGGGGGACCGTATCCGCCCCACACTTGGCCTGCGGATTCCATCGTCAAACACAAACATCAAATGGCGGCATACTGCGGCATCGAGTACTTTGATTCTGCCGCGTATCCAGAAAAGTACCGCGACAAGCTCTACATGGGGAATATCCACGGCGGTTGCTTGAACTGCGATCGAGTGGAACGATCGGGCGCGACATACAAGGGGTTTAGCGAACCGGATTTCTTGACCGCCAACGATGTTTGGTTTATGCCTGTCTCTCAAAAAGTTGGGCCAGACGGTTGCATGTTCGTTCTGGATTGGTACGACCGATATCACTGCTACCAAGATGCCAATGCCGACCCAAAGGGAGTGGATCGAGCACACGGTCGACTGTATCGAATCGTCCATGGAACTCGCCCACCAGCGAAAGTCAAAGACTTTGGCAAACTCAGCAATACCGAGTTGATTGGGCTATTGTCGGATGACAACATCTTCAATCGTCAACGCGCTCAATTGAAACTGCAAGAACGCAAAGTCGTATCGCAAGATGTTAAATCGGCGCAGCAACTTCAAGCGATTGTGCTCGGGGCGGAAAGCACTCCCAAGCACCGAATGCATGCACTGTGGTCACTGACCGGATCGGGATTACTGCCTGATGATTTTTTGAATCAACTGCTAGTTCATAGCTCGCCCGAGTTGAGAGCATGGGGAACTCGCATCGCGGGCCGACAGGATTCTCGAAACGCTACCGCCTTGAACCGCATCCACGCATTGGCAATCGATCAGGATCCCAGGGTTCGCTTGCAGGTATCGATTGCAGCTCCCAAATTGGCAACCGGCCAATCTGGTTCGGCGGACAATGTTAGGCAACAAATCGCAGTATTGAGAGCCAGCGTTCAAGATCCGATTGTGCCCCGCGTCGTTTGGCAAAACCTCAAGCCTCACGTGGTCGAACAACAAGTCATGATTTCCGAGAGTATTTTGAGCGAATTGGAGCGGGATCAAGATCTGCTGAGAGAGATGTCGCCACGCATTGCAACTCGCTTGATTGCCGATGTCAGGTCGGATCTAACGGACGAATCAAGTAAACGTGCCTGTAGCTCCATTTTAAAAATTGCGGGCGGATTGAGCGAAAAGCATTCGGACCTTGCCGCATCCACAATGGAGAGCTTGTTGGCAAAAGCTCGAACGGGCGAGATCAAAATCGAATCGCTTCGGCCTATACTGGAACAATGGCTGCAATCACAAGAAGCAAAGCCACATTTCAAAGCCGATTACACAAACCGCGACGGAGCGGTTTCGCCATGGAAAAAAGCACTGCTCTCCGTCCGATTGCTTTGTGCTAATGCAGACGCGATTGCAACGGCCCGCGCTTGGGCGCTGGAACGCAAACTGGATGGCGCGTTACGAAAGCAAATGTTTCAAGCGGTCGTCAAAATGCAACCCGACGTTGCCTCAGAAGCACTCACTCAACTCATCGAGGACCTCAGTCAAAACTCCAAAGTCGACATCCCCTACCGCGATGCGGTCTTGGATGCGGGAATCGCACAAGCATCGGCCAACGACACATCCCGTCTCGCAATCGCACTTCCGTCGCTCAAAAGTGACATACAAGCGGCCATCGCCGAACGAATGTGTCAGAGAGCCGAAACCGCACAAGCCTTGCTCGCACAAATCGTTGAGGGCAATCTTCGAAAAGAATTGATCAGCCCGAATCGAGTGAGGCTGTTGGCAAAGGATACGAGCGAGAGCATTCGCGACGCCGTGAAAAAAATCTGGGGCAACGTCAGCGCCGAAAGCTCGAAGGAACGAGAAGAAGTTATCAAACGTGTCACCAAAGATTTGCGTTGGGATGCTAGAGGCGACGCGGAACGAGGCTGGATCGTGTACGATCGCATTTGCGGCCAATGCCATTTGATGCATGGACGGGGGGTCGAAGTTGGTCCGAACATCACCGCCAATGGCCGGGGTTCGTATGAGCAGTTGCTTGTCAGTGTTTTTAATCCCAGTTTGGTAATCGGCGAAGCATACAAAGGAGTAACGCTGCGAACGGTCGATGGGACGATTGTGACTGGTTTGTTGTTAGAACGGGACGAAAAACGGACCGTGATTCGGGTTCAAGGCGGCAAAGACCAAACGATCCCCAACGATGAAATCGATGAGTTCAAGCAAGACAAGAAGTCCTTGATGCCCGAAGGGATAGAGAATCAAGTATCGGCACAAGAGCTGGCGGATCTTTTTGCGTTGTTGACCCTAGAAAGCCCACCCACCTCGAAAGAAAATGCCAAAATCTCAGGCACGCCGGATAATTTACATAGCCGAAAACGACCGTGATTTCCGTGATCTCCCTGAGTATTTTCTCCTCCTCGCCCCGGTACTCCGGGGAGAAGGGAGCAATAATTTAATCGTTAGTGGTCAACGACCTCTACAAACCCGCAACCTTGAGTCGGATGCTGTAGAGTGAATCCGAAGCGGTAATGTACAACGTCTTTCGATCCTTGCCTCCGATGCAAACGTTGGCTGTCCAAGATTCTGGGACGGCTATGACTTCGATTTGCTTGCCGTCCTTGTCAAACACCGTTACTCCTTTTCCGGTCAAGTAGACATTACCCTGATTGTCGATGGTCATCCCATCGGAGCCCATCGAGCAGAAGAGCTTGCGATCGATCAGCGAGCCATCGTTTGCGATCGTGTATTGGTACGTTTTGGAATCGCGGATGTCCGCCACGAAAACAAGCCGGCGCTTTGAATCGCCAATAATCCCGTTGGGTTGTACCAGAGCGTCGTCCATTACAATCATGTTGGAGCCATCTCGGTCGGTACGATAAAGTGCTTGTTTCTTTTGGGGCTGCTTTTGATGCTCCCACCACGGGCGTTGATAGTAAGGGTCGGTGAAATAGATCATCCCATTCGAATCAATCCAAACGTCATTCGGACCGTTTAGTCGTTCCCCCTCGAAGTTCTTGAACAAGACTCGAACCGATTTATCGGGCGAGATTTCCCACATTTCATTTTTCTCGTCTGCGCATGCAATGAGCTTTCCGTCGGGCGCGAAAAACATCCCATTGCTGCGTCCAGCCGGCTTCATAAACTCCGTCACTTTGCCATCCAGATCGACCTTCATGATCCGGTCGTTGGGTTGGTCGGTGAATAAGACATTGCCGTCCGAATCAACCGCAGGTCCCTCGGTAAATTTGAAACCATCGGACACGAGCGTTACTTTCGCATCCGCTGATTCGAGCACCGAATCCGCCGCCAGACTGTTTAACGTATAGAAACTAAATGCGGCGAAAATGCTTGCTGAACCAAGTAGTCGAATCATTGGATACCTCGTTAGGAGAGTCGAGTTTCAAATCATGAACAATTATTCTACACTAAGGACTGTTCGAGCAATTATGACGTCGATCATAACTCGGGCGTGTGGGATGATGGCTAGCTGTTGGCGATATTGTCATCTAAGTACGTACCGGTAGCCAGTCCACGTTGTCAACGTTTTTTTCGGTCTAGGTCTTTTAGGTTCGCTTTTGTCTTGGTCTCGCAGGCATAGGAAGTTCTTCGAGCAACCACAGAAACGTAGTCTTGCTCCTTTGCCCAAACTTTTTTCATCAATGCCAACGTGATTTATTTGTTCGAGCTCCCTCAACTTTCGAGCGAGGAAGCGAGGCGTGAATCGTTGTCGTGAATTGCATGGTGTCCAGGTGTCTCCAAGATCGTTGTGGAGCCAAGTCTGCCTGCGTACAATCGCATTTGCATTGAGGACACTTATGCCCAGATCCGCAAAAGCTGATATGAATATCAACGGCCTTTTGTTTCGGTAAGAACTCGACGCTCGTAACTTTCCTGTTTGCGTCCAGGCCCAGTAGTGCACGATAATGTTCAGTGGTTAATTCGTTCATCCCAAAAGGATATCGAATCCGCCGAGTTTTCACACCTAGCCACTAAAATCGGCGAAGAACCTTTAATTGAACGAAGTGTTTTTAAATAAGTGCACACCGCATCGATTGCTGCTAAGCTCTTGCGATAGCAATACGAACCCATGCCGAGCGATATCTTTCGCAAGGCTGTCATATAATTCAGCGTGATGAATCTCCATAATCAAGTATCGACATCTCGAAATTGCACTGGACATCGCGCTCGAAAAAACCTCGTTTTCCGCACCTTCAATATCCATTTTGCAGATGTCGACAGTTTTGTCTTTGGGCACGAATTGATCGAATATACTATTCAATGTTATCCCATTGATAGAGATTCCGATTGGATCGGAATCGGATTCCTTGTAGATCGAATCGCCTGTCGAGCCGATGCCCAGATTCACGTGGACTTCCCGACCATCGCCCGTTAGCGCAGTATTGACCAGATGATACTCCGTAGAAGGGGAGAAATTATAAGCGATATTGAATTGTAATCGTATAAAGGTTCTCGGGTTCAATTCAACGCAGATAAGTTTTTTAAGATTGTATCCTTGTGACTTCAGCAGAAGAGAAAATCCGCCGACGTTTGCCCCAATATCCAAAACGATCATGGATTCAGTTTTTCTATCGATATGCGACAGAAAATCGCGGTACATCGAGGTTCCCAGGCAAGTACGAATGGATCCAGCATCCGCAGCTCGCCTATCAATAATGGCTTCAATTTCGCCAAATCGATGCACAGAAAGTCTAGTTTGCCTGAATAAAATCGCATCCGCGAGCAGTTGAAAACGGTTGCTAAACGGTAGTATTGTGCGAAGCTTATTGATAAATGACATGGAAGGATATTGAGTTTGCGGTAGCGGTCAGACGGCCAAAACGTGAAAAGCAATTCTAAAGGAATTCCCGCGTTCGAGTTGAGGTAGGCGCAGTTCTATTTGGGTGAATTGAGGTAAAAAAGGGGGAAAACGGGGTTTTGCCGTGCTAAATACCGCACATGGTTAATTTAACAACAAAACCTTGTTCTTGAAAATTCAACCTTGCGAATTGCTATTTACGAACCTGAATTAACTCGACTAATTTTATAGCTTTCCTTCGGACGGTACCACCTACGAGCATTGCTTCGCCACCTACGAGCATTACTTCGGACGGTGCCACCTACGTGCCACCTACGTGCCACCTACGTTACCCGCGACCAACCTACGTGACCCGCGACCACCTACGTGACCCGCTCCTTCGTACGTAACCCTCTCTAATTTTAGAGCGTGCCTTCAGACGGTGCTTCCTACGTAACCCGCTAAGAGAACTTCAGGACACCCTTGCTGTCTCCGAAGCTATCCGCTTTGACGCCCGATTGATTGAGCATCCAAAGATATAGATCACAGAGAGGTGTATTCTGCGGAAACTTCCAATGCGATGCTCGCTTGATTTTGCCACCCGCTTTGCCTGCCATCAAAATCGGTAAGTCGTCGTGGTTGTGCCTGTCGCCATCCGAAATGCCTCCACCATAGATGATCATGCAGTTGTCTAATAACTTACTGCCTGCTTCTTCTACGCCAGCGAAATGATCGAGCAAGTAGGCGAAGTGCTGCATATGAAAGAGGTTAATCTTTTGAATCTTCGCTTGTTTCTCTTCGCTTTTTCCGTGATGTGACAAATCGTGATGCCCCTCGGGAGCTCCGATTTCCGGATAGCCGCGGTTGTTCCCTTCGTTGGCAAACATGAATGTCAAGACTCGCGTCGAATCGGTTCGGATCGCGATAGCCGCCATATCCAACATGAGCTTACAGTGCTCGCTCCAGTCGCGTGGCACGCCGGCTGGTCGAGGGAAATTCGGGATGCCATCCTCGCCCACGCGAAGCTTATCCGAATGGACAATTCGGTTTTCGACATCGCGGACCGCATACATGTACTCTTCTAGTTTTCGTTGGTCGCCAGCCCCTAATTTCCTCTGCAAGGATTTCGCATCGTCGAGCACAAAGTCCAAGACGCTTTTGCGTCGATCGTTTCGGGCCGCCCGGTTTTTGCTTTCTTTGGTGGCATCACCATTTCCGAACAGTCGATCAAAGACCGAGGACGGGTCGTTTTCTTTTGCGAGTGGACTATTTTCGTTGCGCCAGGCAAGATTGCTAGAGTAAGCACACGAGTAACCGCTATCGCAGGAACCCGATTGGGCGGACCCTTCCAGCCCCATCTCCAACGATGCAAATCGCGTTTTTGAACCGATAGCCAACGCAGCTACCTGATCAACAGACACACTGTTTTTGATATCCGCCCCATCCGTTTTCTTAGGATGAGCACCGGTCAAGAACGAAGCTCCCGAACGAGCATGATCGCCACCTCCATCGCCATGATCACGCGCACCATCGAGCGTCAGTCCGCTGAAGACCGAGATGTGATCACGATGCTTGGCCAGCGGTTCTAACGTTGTTGACAATTCATAGTTGGCACCTTCGGTGGATGGTGTCCAAGCTGGCATGTGAGCCCCGTTGGGCACCATGAGAAACATCATTCGCAACGGAGCTGCTGC